>NZ_JBIDFG010000018.1:0-55876 GCF_046635625.1 Gilliamella sp. BG1
ATGCTCATTACTTGGTGTCAGTTCATCGGGTTATTATGCTTGGTTAAAAAGAGCAAACAAATCAGCTAAACTCAGCGTATATCCAAAAACAGTATTGGCAACATAAAGCCCGTTTGGGTGCGCCAAGCCTGCTTCATGATGCAAGGGAAGCGGGCTATCAAGTTTCAGAAAGAACAATTAGCCGTGTTTTGCAACAATTGGGATTACGGAGTAAAGCAGCACGTAAATTCAAGTATAAAACAGACACGGCTCATCGCAATATTGCGCCCAACAAGTTAGATAGGCAATTTAACCCTGATAAGCCTAATAAAACAGGGGTAACCGATATTACTTATATTAAAACGGGTGAAGGTTGGTTATATTTGTCGGTGATTATCGATTTATATGGACGAAAAGTGATTGCTAGGCAAACCAGTCGCTACATAGACCGTCATTTAGTGTGTAATACATTAAAACAAGCCTTATTTCGGCGTCACTTTCCTAAAAATGTACTCATTCATAGTGACCAAAGAAGCCAATATCGCAGTGCTGATTTCAAGCAATTATTGTTACAATTGGGCTAAGGCAAAGCATGAGTCGAAGAGGAAACTGCTTTGATAATGCGGTTGTTGAGAGTTTTTTTCATACACTCAAAACCCATATTATTCATGACTGTTACTACAAAACGAGGAAACTGGCTAATAAAGCACTATTTGAATATATTGAAATCTATTATAATCGGATACGCCGTCATTCAGCCAATGGCTGGGTATCACTTGAACAATATGAACAACAATATTACCAAAACGAAAAAATGATAGAGGTGTGCACTGTCTAATATTTTGGCGAGGATCAAATATTTCCTTTTTCTACTTTCTTATAAATCACAAAACTCTTACTTTCCTAAAATTATATAAATTTTTAAATTTTATTGATGAAATTTTATTTATAACTACAATATAATAAAAACACTGCAGTTATTTATTTCTTATATCATAATATTTAGACTATTAACCGACCAAACTATTTATTTAAAAAATAATAGCATTTTTATAAATATAATATGTAGAAATTTCTCAGGTTGTTTACAGTAATTTGAAAAACTATTGTGATGAATATACCAAGAAACAAAATTAACGCCTTATCACACATATCTTATAAAAATACTGTCACAGATTCAGCTAAATGCTTTATGTTCAGTCGTCATGCTATTTATAACGTACTAAGGAAAACCCAATTAAAACTTTTTTCTTTCATTTTTCTAGGTATAAAGAGTTATTCAATTTTTAGCAATAATCATATTATAACAACTCTTGATACCTAAAAAAATCTCTTATAATTTCTTATATATTCGATAAATATAGTACGGAAAAAATAAATAACTACGAATAATAACTAATATTTTTCCAAAAATTACTTTAATAACTTTGGTTCTTTTATTAATCTGTTTCAAACGAGGAATATTGTTTTCTTTTTCAAAATGATATAGCCGTTTAAAAAAATCATAATTTTTATCTTTTGCCATATTTAAGTAATAACGTTCATCACTTTCAGGAAAAATATTTAGGTCTAAATCAAATATTAACTTATCATTACAATAATTTAAAAAATTAACCATTTTTTCTTCATTGTTATTACATTTTAATATTACCCATTGAGCCATAGAAACTAACTTTGAAATAAAAAGCTTCTCATGACCAACCAAATTATTAGTTTCAAGTAATTTGAAATAAAAATATTTCATTGCATCAATTACATCAAATAATTTTTTTTCATGGTTTGCTGTAAAATAAGTTTGATGCATTATCGAATTGCTTCTAAATACATAATTATATAGATTACAATCAATTCCATACAAATTTTTTGATGAACAAAGATATTGTAAAATAAATGCCATATCATCATGATAATGACCTGAAGGAAAATCAATATTAAATTCATTGATAATACTTTTTTTGAAGATTTTATTCCAAAGGACACTATTAACTTTATGTTTTAGATCAAAATTTAAGGAGTGATACCCAAAAATATTTAGCTTATGATAACTAATATCATCATCACGTACATCATATGATTCATCATATTTCACTATATTACAATTACACATAACAATGTCGACATTCTTTAGTCTTATTGTTTCTAACATTTTTTCGCACATAGTCGGCTCATACCAATCATCGCTATCACAAAACATGATGTATTCACCTCGTGCAATAGCTAGACCTCTATTTCTTGCAATTGCTGGACCTTTGTTTTCTTGACTTAACAAAACGATATGTGAATGCTTATTAGCATAATCTTTTAAAATGTTAGATGACTCATCAGTGGATCCATCATCAATACAAATAATTTCTATGTTAGATATTGTTTGATTTAACAAACTATCTATACTTTTTTTCAAATATTTATCACAATTGTAAACAGGTACAATAATTGATATATCTAATGACATTATAGCCTCATAATATTCAAATAAAATGGTTATTATTTTATTATTAATTATACAAATTAATTAAACGAGCCTCTATATACATATCAATAATATTGTTTTTCATTTAGTTACCTATCCTGCAATATGAAAAACCAAGCTTATTAGCAATAATAGAGCTATCCAAGACAACAAGTTTATAATGTTACTAATCATTCAACTACAAAAATCCGCATATCAATCCACCTTATCAATAATATTGTTTTTCATTTAGTTACCTATCCTGCAATATGAAAAACCAAGCTTATTAGCAATATCGCAATTTAGAAGATTACGAGTATCGAAAATGTTTTTATTTCTCATTGTTGATGCAATACGGTTTAAATCGTAACCTTTAAAATCATCCCATTCAGTTAAAATTACTAAAATATCTGCCCCATGAGCAACTGAATACATGTCATCAGCATAGCTGATTTTATCGTCAAGTAACTCTTTAGCATTTGCCATTCCTTTAGGATCATAGACAATAATTTTCATCTCAGATTTTAATAACTCTGTAATAATTTCCATTGCAGGACTTTCTCGGCAATCATCCGTACCACCTTTAAAAGCAAGCCCTAATACAGCAATTTTAGCATTTTTGACATTGCTTACTTTCGCAATAATTTTTTCGGCAATATTCTTTTTACGTTTTTCATTACCTTTTATTGCCGCATCGATCAGTGTAAGCTCCACACCATTTTGCTTAGCCATAAAATACATGGCATGAGTATCTTTAGGGAAGCAACTACCTCCATAACCAGGACCTGGATTTAAAAATTTATTACCAATACGAGAATCTAACCCCATTCCTTTGGCTACTTCATCTATATCTGCATGCGCCTTTTCACAAAAATCAGCCATTTCATTAATATAATGGATTTTCATCGCTAAAAATGCATTAGAAGCATATTTGATCGTTTCGCTTGATCTTCTTTTTACAAATAAAATTTTTGATTTTTCAGCGAATGGTTTATATAACTCAGTTAATACTTCTTTAGCTTCATCTGAATCGGTTCCTATTACAATGCGATCAGGATTGAAAAAATCATAGACAGCAAAACCTTCTCTCAAAAATTCAGGCAAAGATACAACATCAAATTTTGCTTCTGGATTTCTTTTAGATATTAACATTTCAATATCATCACCTGTACCAACAGGAACGGTTGATTTAGTTGCAATAACCGTATAACCATCTAGATACTGAGCAAGTTCAGTAGCCGCCGCATGAACATATTTCATATCGGCTTCTTTAGTCACTGGATGTGGTGGTGTTCCCACTGCAATAAAAACAATATCTGCCTCCGCAACCCCTTCTTGCATAGAGGTTGTAAATGAAATATTTCCATTTTTTAAGTTTTTCTTTAATAGTTCTTCTAAACCATCTTCAAAAAGAGTAACTTCACCTTTTTGTAATTTTTCTATTTTTGACTTTTCTCTATCAATACAGATAACTTTATGGCCTAATTCTGCCAGCCCAACACCCGTAGGTAGTCCTACATATCCCGTACCAATAATACCTATTTGCATTATTTTTCACCTCTATTATTCATTTATTATTTCAGATTTAAAATATTCAATCGTTTTGTCTAAACCATGATCTAAATCAATCTTTGGTTTCCATAATAATTTTTCATTTGCTAGAGATATATCTGGTTTACGCTGAGTAGGGTCATCTTTGGGTAAGTCACAATAAATAATTTTTGAAGTTCCCCCGACTTTGGCTATAACTTTTTCGGCTAATTCTTTTATCGTAAATTCACTTGGGTTACCTGTATTTACTGGTCCCACAAAATCGTCTGAAGTTTTCATCATTTTAATGATTGCATCAATTAAATCATCTACATAACAAAATGATCGAGTTTGTGTGCCTTGTCCATAAATAGTGATATCCTCTCCACGTAGTGCTTGGCAAATAAAATTACTTACTACTCTTCCGTCTTTAGGATCCATTCTAGGACCATAAGTATTAAAAATACGAATAACTTTTATTCTTACATTTTCTTCACGAGAATAATCAAAAAATAAACTTTCTGCACAACGTTTTCCTTCATCATAGCAAGCTCTTATACCATTAGGGTTTACATTGCCACGATAACTTTCAACTTGAGGATGAACTAACGGATCACCATAAACTTCTGATGTGGAGGATAACAATATTTTGGCATTTTTCTCTTTTGCTAATTCAAGTAGATTAATTGCTCCATAAACACAAGTTTTTGTTGTCATTATGGCAGCTTTACCCTGATAAGCAGGAGGCGAGGCAGGACAGGCTAAATGATAAATTTCATCTAAATATCCATCAATTTCAATAGGATTAATAACATCATGGTTGATAAATGAAAAATTAGGGTGATCGATGATACTTGACAAGTTTTTCATTCGACCTGTATAGTTATTATCAACACAAATAACTTTATTCCCTTCATTGATCAACCTTATACATAAATTTGATCCAAGAAAACCGCTCCCACCTGTTACCAAAATGCTTGCCATTTATAATCTCCAATTGAATAAAGACGTTATGATTTTTAGTAAAAATGAATTACTATCTTTTATTTAAATTGATTTATCTTTCTGATTAAGTACGAATTAAAAAAAATTACATTTTTTATTTTAAGTTAACAGATTCTGAAATGAACAATAAATCTATTTTCATGCCCTTTCAAATAAACGAGACCTTATTCAACTTAATAAGTTGGGGAGTATAACTATATTATCGTATTTTTGACAATATTTTTTGTAATTTTTTTGTAATTACCTATAGTAATAGTAATACAGTGTTATAGAAATCCATAACTAATTTCTATCAATAACGAATTAATTCTTTTAATTTAAATAAAAATATCAATAAAAATTCTATCAACATTTTTTTAAGTAGGAAATAGCTTATTAAAATAGTATAATCTTATCAATTTGTATAGTAATCTTTCCTAAAAATAGAAAGTTATAATATAATAGAGTTATAATAAATACTCATAACTACATAAATGAAAATTACGGCTATAATCATTTTATACAATGAAAATATTAAAAATTCTAAAACTTTCGAATCATTATTAAATTCAGATAGAAGTGATATTACTTTAAATGTAATTATATGGAATAATGGCCCAAAAGCACTTAACTTACAAGAATGTAGACAATATAAATCCATTTGTGACAGTAAGAACATTAACCTTTCTATCTATGAGAATCTTTACAATATTGCTTTAAGTAAAATCTATAATTTTTTTATCAACCAAGTAAGTTTTGATTTTTTCACTATTTTGGATCAAGACTCGATATTGAATAATGATTTTTTCCAAAATATTAAGATAAATAATGATTTTGATGTCATTGTTCCTCAAGTTTATTCTGCTGGATGGGTTTCAAAAGAAAACTCATTATGTTTTCCAATATATCATGAAAATCGGAAACTTTTTGATAAAAAAGTTTTTGCAATGGGAGAAATTGAGTCTATCTCATCTGGATTAACTCTATCTAATCAATTAATAAAGTACATAAGTAAAAGCAAACAAGAGTTTTTTAACGAACGTTACGCGCTTTATGCTATAGATACCAGTTTTTTCCTTGATTTGATAGAATTAAAACAAACCGAATTTAAAGGAATATGTGTAGGGAAAATTAGCCATTCTTTAGATTTTAATTTACAAGATCGAAAAAAAATAAGCCCTATGAGAAGACTAGAAATGGAATATTCAAAAGTATTAAACAAAATTTTTTATGATAAAAAAAGTCGTTTAAATGTCTTTTTGTACCTACTTAGAAAATTTACAAGAAGAGAGTATTCATGCTCAGAATTTCTCAAATTAGCTAAATGTCTTTTTAGGAAAAAACACCCTCGTTCTTGTATACCTCTAACAATGAATCAATTACTCTAAATAGATGCAAGGAATCACATCCATTAATGCTTTGTTCCAATCAGATGCTTTTATATCTAACTGTTTTATTTTATCCATATTTAAAACAGAGTATAATGGCCTTTTAGCCTTAGTTGGATATGCTGAGGTTAAAATTGGCTTTATTGTTACGTTGCTATTAGTCATAAGATTTAATTCATGAGCTGTTGCAAATATCTTAGAGGCAAACTGGAACCAACTTACGTACTTATCGCCACAATAATGATATATACCACCTTGAATATCATTCATTAGCATTTCTAAAATCGTTTTAGCAATATCACCAGCATAAGTTGGACATCCTAACTGATCATCAATAATGGTTAATTCAGGTCTAGTTTGACTAAGCTTTAACATCGTTTTGACAAAATTATTGCCATACTCACTAAAAACCCAAGAGGTTCTAATTACAATTGCAGTGGAATAATTGTCTAAAGCAGACAACTCACCAACTCGTTTAGTCTCACCATAGACATTAACTGGATTGGTTAAATCATCCTCTAAATAAGGAGAACGTTTAGTCCCATCGAAAACATAATCGGTCGAAACATGAACTAGTTTTGCATGATATTTTTTAGCAACTGTTGCTAAATTCTTAGGACCGACAGCATTAACTTTATAAGCTAATTCATATTCATCTTCCGCTTTATCCACTGCTGTATATGCTGCGGCATTTACAATGGCATCAGGTCTATGCAAGGCAACAAAATCATCAACAACTAAACCATCAGTTATATCTAATTGCTGGCTGTCAGTGGCAAGTAATTGCCAATCTGAAGGAAAGATATTTTTAAAACAATGGCCTAACTGACCATTAGCACCAGTTAACAAAACTTTCATCAATTAACTATAACTCCTGTAGTTTTTTGCCTAACTTATCTTTTGCCGATAGTAATGGATTTGAAATCGGCCAACTGATATTTACTGTAGGATCGTTCCACAATAAACACCCTTCTGACTTAGGATCATAATAGTTAGTACATTTATATTCAAAGTCAGCAATATCTGACAGTACAGCAAAACCATGAGCAAGTCCAGGTGGAATCCACAACTGTGTTTTATTTTCTTCTGTTAAGGTAACGCCAACCCACTTTCCATAAGTAGGGGAATATTTACGAATATCGACAGCCACATCAAAAACTTCACCTCTAACAACTCGAACTAGTTTACCTTGAGGGTTTTCCTTTTGAAAATGTAATCCTCTTAACACATCTTTTTGTGAACGCGAATGATTATCTTGAACAAAATTAAGTTCTATACCTAACATTTCTTGATACCGTTTTTGTTCGAAAGTTTCAAGAAAAAAGCCTCGTTCATCACCAAACACTTTCGGTTTTATAATTTTTACATCCGCAATATTAGTTGAAATAACTTCCATTTGTCCACCTATTCTATTGTTCTATCAATCTTGCTAAATATTGTCCATATAATGTTTTACCTGAACTAATGGCTTCTTCTTTGACCTGTTCAGCGCTGAGCCAGCCATTACGATAAGCAATCTCTTCAAGGCAAGCAACTTTGAGTCCTTGTCTTTTTTCTATTACTTGAACAAACGATGACGCTTCAAGCAAACTGTCATGTGTACCTGTATCAAGCCAAGCAAAACCGCGTCCTAGGATCTCAACATTTAACAGTCCTGCATCCAAATACATTTGATTAAGAGTTGTAATTTCTAGCTCACCACGATGAGATGGTTTGACTTGTTTTGCCATTTCAACCACATTTTCATCATAAAAATAAAGCCCCGTTACAGCCCAATTAGATTTTGGTTTAATTGGTTTTTCTTCAATTGATAATGCTTTAAAGTTTTCATCAAAATCAACAACCCCAAATCGTTCAGGATCCACTACCTGATAACCAAAAATTGTTGCACCTTCTTTTTGAGCTGCAACTCTTACCAATTTTTTGCCAAAGCTTTCGCCAAAAAATAAATTATCACCTAACACTAAAGAACAGCGTTGTTTTTGAATAAACTCCTCACCGATTAAAAAAGCTTGTGCCAAACCTTCTGGCTTAGGTTGCTGTGCATAACTTAGTTTGACACCAAAACGGGAACCGTCACCTAGCAATCGTTGAAACATAGGTAAATCATCGGGTGTTGTGATTATTAAAATATCACGAATACCGGCAAGCATGAGTACAGATAAAGGATAATAAATCATCGGTTTATCATAAACAGGTAACAACTGTTTTGAAATACCTCGAGTTATGGGATAAAGACGGGTTCCTGACCCACCAGCTAATACAATACCTTTCATAAAGTTACCTATATTAAATAATTCCTTGTCGTGATCTTGCATATGAGCCATCTTTAATATGATCACACCATTGTTTGTTTTGTAGATACCACTCTACTGTTTTACGCATTCCTGTTTGGAATGTCTCTTGTGGTTTCCAACCCAAATCTTGATAGATCTTTGATGCATCAATAGCATAACGTTGATCATGACCGGGCCTATCGGTAACATAAGTAATCAGATCTTTATAACACTTAACACCATTTGGCTTATTTGGAACGAGTTCTTCAAGTAATTCACAAATGATATTTACAACATCAATATTCTTTTGTTCATTGTGCCCACCAATATTATAAGTCTCACCTACTTTTGCTTTAGTTGCAACAAGATAAAGTGCTCTTGCATGATCTTCAACATATAACCAGTCTCTAATTTGTAGACCATTACCATATATGGGCAACGGCTTACCTTCGAGAGCATTAAGTATCATTAATGGGATTAGTTTTTCTGGAAAATGGTATGGGCCATAGTTATTTGAGCAATTAGTAATAACTGTAGGTAAACCAAAGGTTCTATGCCATGCACGGACTAAATGATCACTTGAAGCTTTCGATGCCGAATATGGGCTACTTGGCGAATAAGGTGTTTTTTCAGTGAATAAATCATTCGTTCCATGCAGATCACCATATACTTCATCAGTTGAAATATGATGAAAACGAAATATAGATTGTTTGGTTGCCTCTAGCGTTTTCCAATAAGCTAAAGATGCTTCTAATAGAGTATAAGTACCTATTATATTGGTGTCTATAAATGCAGAAGGATTATCAATAGAACGGTCAACATGACTTTCGGCAGCTAAGTGCATAATAATATCGGGGCAAAAGCTAGCCATGACAACATCAAGTTCCTTTCTATCACAAATATCGATTTGTTTGAAATGATATCGTTTATTCTCAGATACGCTATCTAATGATTCTAAATTCCCAGCATAAGTTAATTTATCAATAACTAATACTTCATCATTAGTTTGTTCAATAATATGTCTCACAACAGCAGAACCAATAAAACCAGCTCCTCCTGTAACAATCACTTTCATTAATTAATCCTCTAAAATCTTATGCACGGAATAATAATAACAAAGTCAATAAATAGCAATATTTAGAATTAGGTATTAATCGTTACATTTTCAAAAAAGAGCTGAATTTCTCATCATTTTGCAAACATTGTATTCGTAATTCTTTATATGTTATATTGTTACAATATTTTTGCCGCTTAGTTTGTTCAAAATCAACATGAGAATAAATGTATTAACTGTGCTTTATAATTGCACTTTATCTGATTCTGCAACGTTAAACTCAATTTTACAAGCAAATTTGGAATCCACTAAATTAAATATGATTATTTGGAATAATGGACCAACTTTACTTGAAAAACAAGATATTAATAATTATCTAAAATCAACTCAAAAAAAAGGAATAACAACATCAATTTATCAAGATGTTCGAAACCTATCATTAAGTAAAATTTATAATCATTTTATTAATAAAATAGATTACGATTTTTTTGTTATTTTTGATCAAGATTCTAATGTTGATTTTTCTTTCTTCCAAAATATCTATCATAATAGCCAATATGCAATTATTTGCCCAGCAATTTTCCCTAAGCAAAAAATTGGCAAGCAATGTTTTCCTTCTGATTTTGAACAAAGAGAGCAAGTTGTACCTTTGGGAGAATTCAGCCTAAGCAATACCAGAACCATCAATTCTGGTACCGCATTATCAAAAGATTTAATTGATAAATTACTAGTTAATCATCATTATGTTTTTGATGAAAAATTTGCTTTCTATCATACAGATCATCGATTATTTGATTTAATTCATGCAACACCACAAACTGCGATGTTAAAAGGCTTATGTATAGGAAAAATGTATCATGATATGACTTGTGAAATCTCCTATGATGAACTTAGCGAACGAGCAAGGCTTGAAATTGCTTATGCAAAAATGTTAATGCGAATGTATCGAGCTCGCAATCCTAAAATTGAAGTACGCCGAAATTTATTTTATGCTTATAAAATGAAGAAAAAAGACAATTTAAGTTTTAAAAGCTTTTTAAAATTATTGAAATGTGTAATAACAAAAAAACATCCTCGTTCATACGCATCCATAGGCAAAGATGTCAAACCAACTAACAGCAATATTTTTTCTTAAAAGATATTTTACTATGGAAAATGAAAAATTAATACTTAACCTTTCTATCATTATTCCTTGCTATAATGTTGAAAATTACATTGAACAGTGTCTCAATTCTATTGTTCAACAAACTGTTCAACCTAAGGAAATTATATGTATAGACGATGGTGCGACTGACAACACTGCTAATGTTATTCAAGCCTTTGCTCAAAAATTTTCTTGTGTAAAATATATATATCAAACTAATCAAGGGGTTAGCCAAGCTAGAAATATCGGAATTAATCAAGCAACAGGGCAATACATTCAATTCGTCGATCCTGATGATATTTTACATCCTAATTTATTTGCAACATTTTTAAAAGTCTTAAAAATTAGTAATGTTATTGAGTTATTCTATTTTGAAAACCAAAACTTTGAAAAATTAGAGAATATAGAATTTAATAATAATGACAATAGTTTAATCAGATTTGACACTGGTAATGAGCTATTTACGCATATAATTGAAAATAAAAAATACCCTGGCGCATGTTGGAAATATATTTTTAAAAAGGAAGCGCTCAATTTACGATTTGAAGGAAGAAATCACGAAGATCACTTAATAACATTGGATGTACTATTATCTGCAAATTTAACTTATTACTCAAAAAGTCCTTTATATTATTATAGAAAAAGAGCTAACTCATTAACTAACAATAAAAAGATAAGTAAACAATATATTGAACTATATGCTCAAATCATCAATAAGTGCACAAAGTACGTACAAAAAACCAATCTATTACCAAAAACAAAAACACAATACATAAATTTTCTACGTTCTGATTACCTTTTTAATATCAATATCTATTATTTATATAAAGAAAAACCACCAATAATAGAAATTTACATGCATATATATACACGATTATTTATAAAAAATAATGCAAAAAAACTGAGCAATATATTGTATATAATACGTTATGGGATTAGAAAAAAAATACCTTTAAAACACATTATCATATTTATAAGAGCTTCATTGAATAAAGACATTAATTTTATAACTAACAAAATAAATGCCTTGCTAAATTAACATTAATAACAAACTCTTATCATAAAGTATAAAGCAAGCAAATATTTCTTGCTTGTTTTATAAACTTACCGCCCTATCCCATAATCCCGCAACTTATTTGCAATCGCTGTATGCGACACACCTAATCTTTTGGCCAGCTTTCTTGAGCTTGGGTATTGATCATATAATTTTAATAAGATCTCTTTTTCAAACTGTTTAGTTATTTCATCAAGAGTTTTATTTTCAATATTGTTGACCCACGATAATTGCGATGTGATTGGAGTCGGTAACACAATGTCTTTGACCGTTAACCTAGGCGAGGTCAATTGCGCTAATGCCGAATAAAGTATGTTTTTAAGTTGTCTTACATTACCTGGCCATGAGTAACGGGTCAAATTATCAATAACATTATCGTCAATTGTTGGTGGTATGATGCCTTGTTTATTGGCATATTCATTTACAAAAATATGCGTAAGTGATTGAATATCGTCTTTACGCTGTTGTAAAGAAGGTAAATTAAGCGATAGTACGTTAAGTCGGTAATAAAGATCTTTTCTAAATTTACCTTGTTCAACCAAATCAGCTAAATCGACCTTTGTTGCACAAATAATTCTCACATCGACATAAACTTCATCATCATCACCCACACGGCGGAAATAGCCATCATTGATAAAACGTAATAATTTAGTTTGCATTTGAAACGACATTTCATCAATGCCATCAAGCAATACTGAGCCACCGTTGGCTTGTTCAAAAAAGCCTTTTTTACCTTCAATAGCGCCAAGATAAGCACCAGCTGCATGCCCGTATAATTCACTTTCAACAACCTCATCAGGCATAGCTGCACAATTTAATGCTAGAAAAGCCTGATCGCCACGTGAACTGTATTGATGACAAGCATTAGCAAGTAAATCTTTACCTGTACCAGTTTCGCCAGAGATAAGCAATGGTTCTCTTTGCATTGAGAATGCTTTAGCTTGAGCGATAAGTTTTTGCATGACTAAACTTTGGCTGGCAAAAATATCAAAAGCTTGAGAACCAACAACCTTTATTTTTGATAACCTTTTTTTTAAATACTCAATTGGTTGTAAAATAAATATTGTTTTAGATGATTCCATCACTTTTTGCAATAAAACGTGCTGAGAATCTAACACAATAATCGTATCATCATGTCCATCTATATTTATTGTATTATCAAGATTGAAGACCTTTTGATAATTAAAGGGTTGATTTAATACTAAATCGTTTTGAGCAAATAGTGCTCTAGCTACATGATTATAGGCAACCAGAAGTTGGTCATTATCCATTTCAATGATTGCTGCTTGCATATTCTGTCCACTTTTCATTAAGTTTTAATAAATTATCACGACGATGTTGCCACTCAGAACTTTTTGTTAATTCTACATAGGTGATTTTTGTATTGGTTAATAAACATTTTGCTTTATCTGATGTTAAGGAATTAATCTTATCTAATGCTGCTAATTGGTCTAAAATAGCTAATGTCCCTTGCCTATTATTACAAGCTAAAAGCAGATCGCAACCTGCTGATAATGCAGTTTGGGCTCGCTCAGCATAATTACCCATTATTGAAGCGCCTTCCATTGATAAATCATCAGAAAAGATTACACCATCAAAATGTAATTGCTCACGAAGCACTGTTTTAAGCCAATATGGCGAACCGCTAGCAGGTTTATTATTAAAAGCAGGATAGATAACATGAGCAGGCATGATTGCATCAAGTTTTTTATCCGCAATCAATTTGGCAAAAATTTGCATATCAAGTTCAATAAGCGACTTTTCGCGATGATCTACAGGCGTTTCTTTATGTGAATCAGCAATCACATGACCATGCCCAGGAAAATGCTTGCCTGTAGTTTTCATACCTGCAGCATGCATACCATCAATCATAGCGGAAGCAACTTGATAAGCAATATCGACATCTTGATGAAAAGAACGTGTACCGATAGCAAGACAATCGTGACCTAAATCTAAAACGGGCGCATAGCTAAGATCGATATCAAAAGCAATAAGTTCCATAGCAAGAACCCAACCGGCATCAAAAGCCAAAGACTTTGCTTGCTCAAGGTTATTAAGTGCCGCAAACGATTGCGCAGGAGGAATTGCCGTAAACCCCTCTCTAAATCGCTGAACTCGCCCACCTTCATGATCGACCGAAATTAATAAACGCTGTGAAGAGGCAGATCGAATCTGTTTTATCAATGCCATCAATTGAGCTTGATCTTGATAATTACGACTAAATAAAATCACCCCTGCAATCAATGGATTTTGCAACAGTTTTTTATCTTCTTCAGTTAATGCTAAACCTTCAACATCAATCAACAATGGTCCCATTATTTGTTGTCCTCAATAACTTTATTTGTTTCCTTATTGATATCAGGCTGCTTAGGAAAATCTTTAGATGCAACCCTGGTTAGGATTTCTCCACTTTGTGTTGAAATTAATTCCATTGCCAGATCGACATCATTGCTTGCACTTGGTACTTTATATATTGTGGTGAAAAGAACATAGCTAGCATTTATCGATTTAGCCAGTCCAATCATCTTACCTCGTGATACCAACTTATCATCAGCTGAAATCCCCAATGATTGTTTAGCTTGGATTATCGCTTGTTGATCAACTACAGTGAACGTATTTTGTTTGTGCATTAATTGATGCAATGCATCAGCAATTTTATTATTGGCAAGATAATCACCACTACGGTTTTGGATATCGCTAATTAAAATCAACTTATTATCTGAGTCTAAAGATGACGAACTCACTAATTTACTGATAAATGGTGATAATACCGAATTCCAATCAGTCTGTTTAGCAATTTCAGGAGGCATTTCAATCACACCGGTATCATCAGGTTGATTAACATCAACAGGCGGTTTTACTTCGGTTTTTTGAGAGTTTCCAAGAAGATGACAACCCGCTAACAAAAAAGCTAATGAGCTAACAACAAATATACGCTTGATCTGTTTCATATCATGATTAACCTATTAATCTACCTAAATTTTTACCGCCTAATAAATGCATATGAAGATGAAAAACCTCTTGCCCTGCATCTTTATTACAATTCATGATTAAACGATATCCACTTTCATCAATACCTTCTTGTTTTGCAATTTTGGCAGCAACAACCATCATATGCCCAATAATGGTTTCATCTTCTTCCTTAATATCATTAACCGTTGGGATAAGTTTGTTAGGAATAATTAGAATATGTGTCGGCGCTTGAGGAGAAATATCACGAAATGCCGTTACTTTATCATCTTGAAAAACAATATCAGCTGGGATTTCTTTTCGAATGATTTTGCTAAAAATAGTTTCCTGAACCATCAAACCTTTCCTCTTATCTTACTTATATAGTTATACAAACATCTACTAATAACAATTCTATTGCACGAAAGCATATCATATTTTACTAACAAAAATGTATAGAAATCGTTACATTTTACAATGCATTTTTACAACCACAAAAATCGGTCAGAAAAGGTATTGATTTTATTGAAGTTTTTTGCTTTTTTGACGTTTTTCAAAAGAATTTCATAAAAAACAGTCATAAAAACAGAT
Source organism: Gilliamella sp. BG1 (assembly GCF_046635625.1). Classification (NCBI taxonomy): domain Bacteria; kingdom Pseudomonadati; phylum Pseudomonadota; class Gammaproteobacteria; order Orbales; family Orbaceae; genus Gilliamella; species Gilliamella sp. BG1. The sequence goes on from NZ_JBIDFG010000018.1 coordinate 15,399, forward strand.
ACTTCCTATCAACTAAAAGTGACACTGTCTTACAAAGAATCTTGGCATATTCATTTGTCAAACCCAATAACTTGATATATAATGCCTCGTCGATTTCAACCGCCTATTTTTCATGTTCCTTGCTTTCAATGGGTTGCGGTTGCCCCGACAGAAAGCTGATTAATCCGTAGGGAGCGATAATGCGTCATTACGAAATAGTATTTATGGTTCACCCAGATCAGAGTGAACAAGTACCTAGTATGATTGAACGTTATACTGGTACGTTAACCACTGATGGTGGCAAAATCCATCGTTTAGAAGATTGGGGTCGTCGTCAATTAGCCTATCCTATCGAAAAACTGCACAAAGCACATTACGTGTTAATGAATGTTGAAGCAACTCAAGAAGCTGTTAACGAGCTTGAAGATAGCTTCCGTTTCAATGATGCAGTAATTCGCAGTTTAATTATGCGCACAAAACACGCTGTAACTGAAGCTTCACCTATGTTAAAAGCCAAAGATGAACGTCGTAGTTCTGAAGAAGATTTTAACGAAGTAACCATGGACGATGATTCCGACGAATAATCGTTTAATGTTATCGGGTATTGTAAAAAAAACTCCGATACGAAAAATCAGTCCTAGTGGGATCTCGCATTGTCAATTTTATTTAGAACACGTTTCTAAACAAATCGAAGCAGAACTTACAAGACAAGCATGGTGCATAATGCCTGTGATTGTTAGTGGACAACAAGAGCTAAGTTACATAAAAAAAGGCAGCAAAGTTTTAGTTAGTGGCTTTATAAGCACACATACTAAACGCAACCAAACAAGCCAACTTGTTTTACATGCTGACCAAGTTAAACTATTAGGAGAATAGCCAAATGGCACGTTATTTCCGTCGTCGCAAATTCTGCCGTTTTACTGCAGAAGGCGTTAAAGAAATTGATTATAAAGATGTTTCTTTATTAAAAAGTTATATCACAGAAAGTGGTAAAATCGTACCAAGCCGTATCACTGGTACTAGCGCAAAATATCAACGTCAATTAGCTCGCGCAATCAAACGCGCTCGTTACTTGGCATTATTACCATATACTGATAATCATCAGTAATTAGCAACAGAGGGAACATATAATGCAAATTATTCTACTCGATAAAGTTGCTAATTTAGGCAGCTTAGGTGATCAAGTTAATGTTAAAGCAGGTTACGCACGTAACTTTTTAATTCCACAAGGTAAAGCTGTATCAGCAACTAAAAAGAATATCGAATTCTTTGAAGCTCGTCGTGCTGAATTAGAAGCTAAGCTTGCAGAAACATTGAAAGCAGCTGAAGAGCGTGTTGCTCAAATCAATGCACTTGGTAAAGTAACTATTACTTCTAAAGCCGGTGATGAAGGCAAATTATTTGGTTCAATCGGTACTCGTGATATCGCTGATTCTGTTAAAGCTCGTGGTATTCAAGTATCAAAAAGCGAAGTTCGCTTACCAAATGGTGTACTGCGTACTACTGGTGAACATGAAGTGTTCTTCCAAGTACACAGCGAAGCATTTGCTAAACTTATTGTTGATATTATTCCTGAATAATTATCCAACAATAAATACAAAAAGACCCGTCATTATGGCGGGTCTTTTATTATCTATTTCACAATAATTGATTTACCTCGACCTCGAATATCTGATACGGCTTCGGGTTTATTGTCGGTAATTTTTATGGCTTGAATATCACCGCTAAAATCTTGCTGTTTAAAATGATAACCCATCTGTTTAAGTTTATCTTTTAACTTTTCTGGCACTTTATTTTGAAAACGCTCAATAAAGATAAGATTCGCTGGTAATAGTTGATGATGATAACGCGGAGCATCCATTGCCGCTTTTAATGACATATGATTATCAAAAACATTTGTCACAACTTGAAAGATTGAAGTGAAAATTCTTGAACCACCTGGTGTACCAATGACCATTGCAACTTCGTTATCTTTAATAAAGATACTTGGTGTCATAGAAGATAAAGGACGTTTATTTGGTTCTATTGCATTAGCATCTTTGCTCACGACACCAAATTGATTAGCAACACCTGGTTTACTACTAAAATCATCCATTTCATTATTTAGAATGATACCAGTGCCTTCTATTACAACAGCAGATCCAAACCAACCATTAAGTGTGTAAGTATTCGATGCGGCATTGCCCCATTTATCCACAATCGAAAAATGTGTAGTCTGTAACTTTTCACGATTATTATCTAAACCTGGTTTAACTTTTTCAGTAATCGAAATCGCTTTTGGATTAACTTGTTTCGCTCTCTGCGCTAAATAATTAGTATCAATCAATTCAGTGACAGGTACAGAGATAAAATCAGGATCTCCCATATATTCGGCTCGATCGGCAAAAACACGTTTTTCTATTTCTGCTAACAAGTGAATATATTGCGCTGAATTTACTTTTACCTCTTTGAAATCATTCGCTAAATATTGTTTCATTAATAATAATTGAATTAAACCAACACCTCCTGAGCTTGGCGGTGGAGCAGTAACAATCTGCATATCATGCCAGTTAGCAATTAAAGGATCTCGCCATTTAACCTTATAATTTGCTAAATCATTTTCAGTAATTAAACCTTCATTTTTCTCCATCTGTTGTGCAATTAATTTAGCCGTTTCACCTTTATAAAATCCATCGCTACCTTGCTGGGCAATACGATCTAAAACTTTACCAAGCTCAGGTTGTTTAAATATTTTCCCTTCTTGCATTGAACCAAAGTATTGCTTAAAGTGACCATTAGCAGGCGCAAGTTCTTGTGCCTCTTGATAACGTTTAACTAGTTGTTTGTCTACAACAAATCCTTCATTGGCAAATCGAATAGCTGGTGCTATAACCTCTTTCCAAGGTAATTTACCAAAACGCTGATGAACCGCCCACATACCAGCAACAGTTCCAGGCACTCCCGATGCTTTGTAAGAATATAAACTCAAATTAAGAATCACATTTTTATGATCATCAAGATACATATCTTTATCAGCTTTACTTGGTGCAACTTCACGATAATCAATAAAATAAGGCTTACCGTCCATCCAAAGAGTCATAAAACCACCCCCACCAATGTTACCCGCTTCAGGATAAGTAACAGCAAGAGCAAATGCGGTGGCCACCGCAGCATCGGCTGCATTTCCACCTTTTTCGAGCACTTCTTCGGCTGCCTTTGCACCATAATAATCGGGAGAAGCAACTGCGGCAGCTGTTAATTTTTGTGTTACGTTTTCGACAGCTAGTACTTGTTGGCTTATCAGTAAAAATACCATAAAGTAGCAATACTTTATCAATTTACGTTTAAGAGAAAACATTTTGTACCTCCAAATTAAAGTATCATTTATCGTACCCACATAATCCCCAAATACATAAAGCGCATTAATAGATCGTGCAACAATAAGTTAAGGGTAACCATCAATATAGCATAGAAAACAAAAATACTGATCGAATATTGATCAGTTATATAGTAAATATTTACTCTAATTTACCATTTTAATGGAGTAGCAATAATCACTAGAACTAAAAAATAATTAACGCAATTATAATTTACTCAATAGAGACTGATGATTTAATGTGAAATGCAATCGATGATAATTAAAATTTGTTATAAAATTTCATCTAGAAGTTTTAAAAAATACTTTTGTTTGGTGTAAAAAATTTTTTACAAAATTAACTGCAAATGTCAACAATGATATATTTTCTTAACACAGTTAGCGAAAAAATATTCTCCGTCTAAATAAAACTGATTTTTGTTAAAAACTTTCAGGAAACACTACGTTTGAGTATAAATTTGAGTATAAAACAGTAGTAAATTTAGTCGGAATGATTTCTTGGATCTCAGAGAAAATAAGTATAATTGATATTTATGATTTTAACTAAAAAAGAACGTAACCTTTAATAAAAGGTATACGCCCTTATATAAAAATTAAGCTGTTTGAATTTGGTTTTCTGACTTACCTTGCTCATCTTTATACAATTTATTGTCATATAATTTGACAAAAGGAATATAGATTAGCAAAGCTAAAATAGCCGAAAATATGGCAACAATAGCCGCTTTATAATCACCGCCAGTACTAATAAATGCCCCTAATCCCATTGGGGATGGCCATGGAATTAATGCGATGATTGGATGAATAAAACCAGTATTAATAGCCAAATAACCTAATGTTCCGCAAGCCATAGGCGCTAAGAAAAAAGGGAGAGCTAAATAAGGATTGTATACAATCGGCATACCAAAAATAACTGGTTCGTTGATATTGAATATTGCAGGTACTGCAGATGCTCGCCCTAAGATTTTTAGTTGGCTAGACTTAGCAAAAAACGCAATAAAAAATGTCATTAATAAAGTAGAACCTGATCCCCCTAAAATCACGAGTGAATTATTAAATTCACCAGCAAAAGGAATATGTGCTCCCGCTGTATTTTCAGTCATATTAGTTAACATAATAGGGGTAATAAATGCTCCAATAATACTGGCACCATGGATCCCAACCACCCATAGCGCATGGATTAAAAATAGGATAACCATAATACCCAACCAGCTTTTGGTAAGATTGGTTACAAAAGCAAACGGTACAGCTATAATATTGAAAATATCAGTACCAAAATAGATGAAAATACCATTAACAATGATCACAAAAAAGGCAATTACAAAAGTTGGGATCAGTGCGGTAAAAGATCGCGAAACACCTAATGGCACTGTTTCAGGCATTTTTACAACCCAATTTCGTCTAACACATAAAAAATAGAGGTTAGTTGCCACAATGGCCATAACTATTGCAATAAATATACCTGATGTACCCAAGCGAAAGATAAATGGTTGTAAGCGTAGCCCATTAAAGACTAAATTATTTTGATCATTAAGTAAGGTAATAACCCCATTTTGCATGATCAGTTCAGGCAAAGTCATGAAAAAGGCAAAAACAGATAACATCGCACCATTAAGAGCATTAACTTTAAGGCCTGTTTCTTCTGCTTCGATTTTAGTTAGTTCATAACCAACAACAAAGTTAAAATAAAGAGCCAAAATACCGATTGTCGCTGTGTTAGCAATCATATAAAGATCACTCACTCTAAAAAAAGTATTTTCAAAAAAAACTTCTAATCCCGTAAATGTCATTGGCAATGTGTTAAATACTAAAAACATTGAACCTACAATAGAAAAAGGTACAGACGCCATCCCCGCAGCCATTACTGCTCGAACAATTTTAAATTGCGATATTTTAGCCATGGGCGTCATCAGATATTTCTGCAAAATAACAAATCCCGTATTCATTTTATTGTCCTCTTTTAATTAATAAATTTTTCGTAAGCTTGGATTCTTTTAAAATGCTGATCCCGATTATGTTGAATATTATTTATTTTTTTAAGCATTAAAAACGTAATAATTAAACTCACCATCAGTAATACCGCCAATACATTTAATACATCTTGAGTCTGTTTTAAAAATGGGCAAAAAAGCTGATACAAAGGTGTATAAAGCATCATCATTAGTGTCACAAAAACTATCGCTAAAGCACGATAAAATAATCTTGCATAAGGCAATTTGTTGCAATGATTACGATAAAGCTTAATTTGTTCCCATGTGGTAAGTATGCCCAAAACAAAAAGAGTAAGCGGTAAAATAGCGACTATTGACAATGAACCTATTAGAAAGGTTGCCCAATAAAGATTCAAAAATAAAAAAAATGCAGTGGTATAGCGAATAACTAAAAATCGATTAAAATAGAGATTAGTTAGGCTGATTTTTTTATGCATTGTTAGATCTTCTGTCATTATGCCACTCCTTATTTAGCTTTTTAGTTTTATTTCTAACTCATGATGTTTTTCATATAGATGTAACATTTCAATTGCCATTTCTCGAAAGCTCATGGTAGTCATTAAGTGATCTTGTGCATGTACCATAATAATTTCCATTGTGATTTTGGTACCATTGGCATAATTTTGCAGTAGTTCTGTTTGGGAATGGTGTGCTTGTAAGATTTCTTTATTCGCTTCTTCAAGAAGCTGATTTGCGCCAATAAAATCAGCTTGTCTCATCGTCTTAAAAGCCTCGTGGATTTTAGTTTTAGCATTACCACTATACAAAATAATATTAAAAGCAATAAGTTGAATATCCTCTGAGCTCATTTCTTTATTCATTGCTATACCTCTTTTTCAATAAGTTGGATAAAAAGTCGTTTAAATTGGTTAAAGTTTTGTGTTTTTAACAGTTTTGTTTGCATTTCTAAATCGTCAATCAATTTGACAATAGCTTTTGTCATCATTGATAAAGTCGGGTTTTGATAAATAGATGGTGAAATCATAAAGATAAAGTGAATTTTTGGATAATTGTGATCCCAAAATAATCCATCGGGAATAATTGCAATACCAATTTTAGACAATTTTCCCACAGGCATTGCTGGATGTGGCACTACGATAGTTGGGCTAAAGAAAATATCACCTAATATGTTACGATTCTCCATTTGCTCTATCATCTTTTGTTTATAATTGTTATCTTCATTTAGTACTAAAAGATCAAGCAAACCATCTAAAACTTGTTCTTTACTTTGGGTACCACTGCATTGGTAGAAATAATCAGCGGATAGTTCATCTACCATTTGTTCAACATTACTAAGATGATCTAAAGTATTTGATGATGCAAATGTTGATATTGGCTCTGTATGTGCCGAGATAAGCATAATTGGTGACGATAAATGACGACGAATTTTTTGTATATCATCTTCTGTAAAAAATACAGAGACGTGAAAAACAGGGACTTTAAATACTTTTGATGATAGATCAACTGACGAGATAATAAAATCAACCTTATCCAATACTTTGGGTTCAATTTCATAATAGCCTTGCGTTGCAACGATTTTGATTCTTTCATTAAACTCGCATTCAACGCGATTTTTTAGTAGTTGAGCACTACCCTGCCCAGTTGCACAAATAATTAACACTTTAGCCTTTTGTTCATTTTTTAACTTTTCTATCGAAGCTAAAAAGTGCAAAGTCAAATAACCCCATTCATCATCAGGAATCGTAAATTTTTTAAGTTCAGGAAGCTGGTTAAGGTATTTTTTAACTAACTCAAACAATTCTGGAGAGTTTGTTTTAATTTCATCAAGCAATGGGTTTTTCAATTTTATATGCTGTTCTAAGCGGACAATCATCGGTTTTAGGTGCTGAATAATTCCATTTTTCAATTGCTCATCGTTTAAAAATAAATATCCAGTTTCTTGCTGTATTCTAAATAATAAATTAGTCAAAGATAAATACAACTCGGAATCAAAATCATTCTGGACAAAGTTTGATTTACTCATCAAATGTAAAGTTAAATACATCTGTTCTTGTTTAGGAAAACAAAAACCAATCACTTTTTCTACTCTATTGATGATTTTTTTAGCGACTTGATATTCCAATTTCTTTTTAGTAGATTGTGGCATATCAAGATTTTGAATAGAAAGCCCTAACTGTAACCGTTTGATACTTAATGATAAATGCAAGACGATGTTTTGTATCATTACATCAGATAATTTTATTTTTGCCTCACGACACTCATCTAAAATAATAATGGTTAACGTATCTAAGCCAATTACATCATTGAACTTGTTTAAATAAGTTAGATGCTGCAGAAAATTAATCGATTCTTCATGAAAAAAATAGCTCAAAATAAAATGTCGTTTTGCTTTTTCCTCACCTTCAATATAAAACAGAGATTGACTTTTTTTAATAGTAAGCCCATAAGGTTGGAGTTGGTGTTTGATTTCTAAAATATCTTTATTTAGTTGAGAAGAACTAATAAATAATTGTTCAGCTAATGCTTCTATATCGATTTTTTGGCTTTCTAATAATAATAAATTAAGAATATGGTGTTTTCTCTGACATACTTCTCGACAATTTGCTTGTTCTACATTGCGATCTAATAAATGATGCTCAATTAAAAATAAATTGAAAGCTGTTCTATCTTTAATTTGTAATTTGTAACCATAACCTTGTTTACTAATAATAGATCCACCGTGACTTTCAATTAACGATTTCAAATCATTAAGATAAGTGCGAACAGTACGATCTGATAATGCTAACTCATTCGCTAGTAATGCACTACTTTTGAATATATCTTTAGAACGAACTAATAAACTAATAAGGTCACGCTGTTTATTTTTAATCACTATCATCCATACCTGTGTCAACTAAAACCATATTATTAATAATATAGTGAATACTTTTAACTATTACATAAGTACACCACACATCAACGTAAGATAGTAAGGCGCTGCTATTTTAATAATCTATTCACAACGCCAAATCATATCGCTAAAGCCGATATATATTGATTTAAATTAGTTTATATTCTCCTCTACTAACTTAGCCAATTGTTCAATGCCTGATTGAACGGGTATATAAGCCTGAAAAGGAATACTCACAACAGGCTTACCGACTTCTTCCCCCAATTTTTTAAATTTATCAAGCATCATCATAGTTTGCGGGCTAATTAAAAAGAGTGAAAAATCACTATTTTGAATCATATTTCCACCTTCGGTTGCCGAGACAGCATCAACCAAAATTGTTTTATCTTTGCTAGCAAAATATTCTGTTACTTTTTTAGCCATTAATGATGATGACATACCTGCCGCACAAATGATTAATGCTTTTTTCATAAATTCCCCTAGAAATAGTTATGCTTTATAAGACTTCGCCATTAGACTCAATGACTTTTTTAAACCATGTGAACGAGGATTTGCGACTACGTTTTAGTGAACCGTTACCTTCGTTATCTTTATCAACATAGATAAATCCATAACGTTTTTCCATTTCACCTGTCCCTGCTGAAACAAGATCAATACATCCCCAAGGAGTATATCCCATCAAATCAACACCATCTTCTTCAACAGCAAGTTTCATTTGTTTAATATGTTCACGCAGATAATCAATACGGTAAGCATCGTGCACGCTACCATCAGCTTCGACTTTATCGTAGGCGCCAAAACCATTTTCAACTATGAAAAGCGGTAAACGATACATATCAGTTAACCAATTAAGTGTATAACGAAGTCCCTCAGGATCGATTTGCCAACCCCAATCTGATTTTTTAACATATTGATTGCCGATCAGATCGGTTTTTTCGTTATATTCATAGCTTTCATTATTTTCTTTCTTCCTAATTGCATTAGACATGTAATAGCTAAAGCCAATGTAATCAACTGTTCCATTTTTCAAGATCTCAAGATCTTGATTGGTGATATCAAGTTTAAAATCTTTACGTTGCCAATAATTTTTAATATGGTTTGGATACTCTCCATGGACATGAACATCACCAAAAAAATATTTACGCTCCATAGCCTTTTGTGCCATTAGAATATCACCTGGTTTACAAGTCTCTGGATAGATAGGGATCATCGCCAACATACAGCCTATTTTAAAATCAGGATTAATAGCATGACCAATTTGTACCGCTTTAGCACTAGCAACTAATTCATAATGTGCAGCTTGATACATAATCTGCTCACGATCGTCGCTTTGTTTATAGAAAATACCTGAGTTAGTAAACGGTGCAAAATCTTCATTAAAGTTAGCTTGATTATTGATTTCGTTAAAAGTCATCCAATATTTGACTTTATTCTTATAACGATCAAAACATACCTCTGCAAAACGGACAAAAAAATCAATTAATTTACGATTACGGAATCCACCATACTCAGTAACAAGGTAATAAGGTAATTCAAAATGAGAAAGTGTAATAACTGGCTCAATATTGTATTTTAAGCATTCATCAAAAAGATCATCATAAAATTTTAACCCTTCTTCATTTGGTGCAAGTTCATCACCTTTTGGAAAGATACGAGTCCAAGCAATAGAAGTACGAAAACATTTAAAACCCATTTCAGCAAATAACTTAATATCATCTTTATAATGATGATAAAAATCAATAGCTTCATGATTAGGATAATATTCACCTTCAATAACACCTTCAGTAATTTTACGATAACTTTTTGGTGAACCAACAGTCATCACATCAGCGACACTTATTCCTTTTCCACCAACTTGCCAAGCACCTTCTAATTGATGAGCAGCAACAGCACCACCCCACAAAAAATCTTTTGGTAAACCTCTATTTTTCATAATTAAGTACCTGTGTTTATTGATAATTCAAATTTAGTATAAAAGGAAAAAAATAGAATTACTAACCAACTTTTTCCGTATTGATCAGGAAAAATATAAGTATATTTGGGTAGGAAAGGTGATTAATGAAATGTGCAGTTTTTTGTGATATTTACCGAAATGTGATAAATATCACAAAAATGAATAATAAACTTTAAATATTTGAAGTTAACTTTTAAATAAATTCTTCAAACCCATCAGTATATTTTGATGGCACAAACTCGATAATCTCATATTGAGCAATGTGATGAATATAAAACGGATCTTTTTGTAATATTGCTAGCGCTTGCTCTTTATTCTCAGCACGACAAATAATCACACCACCTGTACGAGGGACTTTTGGACCTGATGCAATAAAATGTCCCGTTCGGTAATAGTCCTCAAGATAATCAATATGCTGTGACAAATATTTTTCTACTTCAGTAATGGGTTTCACATAAGTAAGTGTACAAATATACATATATATATCTCCTAAATAAATATACAAAAAATAAATTTTTCAAAATATTAAGCTGTGTTGCTCAACTTAAACCATTTAAATATCTATTTAGCTACCCATTTACCATCTTCACCTTTGTGATAAACCTTTTCGACAGCAGCCCAAGCTACTTTAAAAGCAATCGTTTCTGGTGCACTGTTATCACGCCGTTTATGCGGATCTTGATATTCCTTAATTGCACTATTAAATGCTTCTTTAAAAATATCTTGCGCATGTTCAGGCAAGACATGGCGTACTGAATCAGGTAAATCTTCACGTGTTTTATATGGCATATCACATCCCCTCATAAATTAATCTTAGATGACTGAAAATTTAAAATGGTAATGGTAAAATAGCACATTCATCGAATATATTATCGTCTATAAAATAATATAATTACTAGGGCGTGGATCGGCTACACTAATTAGTACCAGTTTTCAATGCGATAAATAAATATTCTTAAGTCTTTTGTTTACAACATCGAAAAGAGGGAAATAAAATTAAAAAATCAGGCATATTTATGCCTGATGAATAACTAAAATCAAGTAAGATCTTTAATCATCACTATAACCCAAACTACGCAACGCTCGTTCATCATCAGCCCAGCCTGCTTTGACTTTTACCCAAAGCTCTAGATGGACTTTGTTGTCGAAAAATGATTGCATGTCTTTGCGCGCTTCAATACCAATTTTTTTGATTTTTTCACCTTTGTTGCCGATGACCATTTTCTTTTGTCCTTCACGTTCAACTAAGATTAATCCGTTAATGCGGTACATTCCATTACGTTCGTCAACTTTAAATTGTTCAATTTCAACCGTTACTGAATAAGGTAATTCATCACCTAAAAAACGCATAAGTTTTTCACGGATAATTTCTGATGCCATAAAGCGTTGCGAGCGGTCGGTAATGTAATCTTCAGGGAAATGGTGTTCACCTTCTGGTAAGTGTTTTTTGACGATATCTTTTATAATATCTACACCTTCTCCTTTTTCAGCGCTAATTGGCACAACATCAAGGAAGTTAATTTTTTGGCTTATCGCTTGAATATGCGGTAATAATTGTGTTTTGTCGGTGACGTTGTCAATTTTATTAATTACTAACAGAACTGGGCTTTTGCAATCTTTGAGTTTGTTGGCGACCATTTCGTCGTCGTCATTCCAATGTGTGCCTTCAACCACAAAAATAACGAGTTCAACATCCCCTATTGAGCTGCTTGCAGCACGATTCATTAAGCGGTTTATGGCTCTTTTTTCTTCAATATGAAGTCCGGGAGTATCGATATAGATAATTTGGTCATTATCCTGCGTGTCAATACCCACAATTCGGTGACGGGTCGTTTGCGCTTTGCGTGATGTAATCGAAATTTTTTGACCAAGCAATTGGTTTAGTAGCGTTGATTTACCTACATTTGGTCGCCCGACAATGGCGACAAATCCACAATGTTGTGTTGTTTCTGTCATTTTATACCTAATTGGTTGAGTGCTTCTTGTGCGGCAGCTTGTTCTGCTTTTCGGCGACTTAAGCCACGACCTAAATATTCATGGCTATCATTGTCAATTTTGCATTGAATTAAGAATTCTTGTTCGTGGTTATCGCCAGTTACTTCAAGAATTAAATAACATGGGCGCGGACGATGAATTCCTTGTAAGTATTCTTGTAATCTTGTTTTGGCATCTTTTTGTTTAATACCAGGTTGAATTTGAGTCAAGCGGCTTTGGTACCATGATAAGATTAGTGAACGAGCTGTATCGAGGTTGCTATCTAGATAAATGGCACCAATTATGGCTTCTACAGCATCAGAAATAATCGATTCGCGACGAAAACCACCACTTTTTAATTCACCTTGTCCTAAAATAAGGTGATCGCCCAATTTAAAATCTTTACCAATTTCGGCAAGTGTTTGCCCGCAAACGAGTGTTGCACGCATTTGGCTTAGGTCACCTTCATCTTGTTTGATAAAACGGTGATAAAGTTCATCAGCTATAACAAGACTTAAAATAGAATCCCCTAAAAACTCTAAACGTTCATTATGCAGTTTATTAGCACTTCGGTGAGTAAGTGCTAATTCAAGTAAGGATATATCTTGAAATATATAGCCGATTGATTGTTGAATTTGACTAAATTTTTTCATAATTATAGCTATTAATGTATGCCACCAATACGACTTAAGCGAACTCCAGTTGGCCATTCGTTTGGTTGTTTTTCAAAGCTGATCCAAATTGCGGTTGCTTTACCAACAAAATTAGCTTCCGGTACAAAACCAAAGTATCGACTGTCACCACTGTTGTCACGGTTGTCACCCATCATAAAGTAATGACCTTGTGGTACAACCCAAGTGGCTATCGGTTGTCCATCCTGATGATAAAAATAGCTAGGATTTTCTTGTGAACCTTGAGTGGTTAGAATATCATGCGGTGTGTCACCAAGAGTTTCTTGTTGAATATTCATATTTAATGTCATGATAGACTGAGAATCAACAATACCTTTATCCGCATATTGTTCTAGCGTGTAAAAATTAGGGTTTGATTTGAACTGTTCATGCACCTCTTTCCAGTTACTTGGCCTTGGTTCGCTGTAATGCAAATTGAGCGGCTGTGATTGTTGCCCTTCGCAATTTGCATCTGTTGCTTGGCAAGCAGGATAGATTAAGATTTGCTTTTCTTTTACCAAATAGACTATTTTGTCACCTGGTAAGCCAACAACACGCTTTATAAGATCCATTTGAGGCACATTTGGGTGTTTAAATACGGCAACATCACCACGTTTTGGTTGTCCTGTCGGAATGATGACGGTATTAGTAATAGGATCACGCACGCCATAAGAAAATTTTTCAACCGCAATAAAGTCGCCAATTAGTAATGTTTGCATCATTGATCCTGATGGAATTTGAAACGGTTCATAGATGAATGAACGAATAACAAACACGACAAACAATACCGGAAAAAACGATGCCAAATTTTCAACCCAACCTTTGGGTTTACCAACTTCAGCCAGTATCTTTCCATCAACTTCGCCATTGCTTTGAGTGCGGATTTCTTCAACTTTACGTTGTCTTGCTGGTTTCCATTTGAATTTTTCTAAAAACCAAAAGATACCAGTAATGAGTGTTGCTAGTGTTAATATGATGGCAAATGTTCCAGCCATTTTTTTCCCTCTTTAAATAAATCTTTTTATTGATTTGTTTTTAATTGGTTAATCTTTTCCTACATGCAAAATGGCTAAAAAGGCTTCTTGCGGTAATTCCACATTACCTATTTGTTTCATGCGCTTTTTACCTTCTTTTTGCTTCTGTAAAAGTTTCTTTTTACGACTCACATCGCCACCATAACATTTGGCTAATACATTTTTGCGTAGTTGTTTGACCGTTGATCTTGCTATGACATGATTACCGATAGCCGCTTGTATGGCAATATCAAATAGTTGACGAGGAATAAGATCTTTCATTTTTTCAACTAATTCTCGTCCACGATATGGTGCATTGTCTTTGTGGGTAATTAAGGCTAATGCGTCAACACGTTCACCATTAATTAATACATCTAACCTTACCATGTCGGCAGCTTGGAATCGTTTAAAACTGTAATCTAATGATGCATACCCACGCGAAGTCGATTTTAGTTTGTCAAAAAAGTCTAATACAACTTCGGTCATTGGGATTTCATACGTTAAAGCAACTTGATTGCCATGATAAACCATATTGGTTTGCACACCACGTTTTTCAACACAAAGTGTGATGACGTTGCCTAAATAAGTTTGCGGAACTAATATGTTACATTCTGCTATTGGTTCGCGTAATTCTTGAATGTTATTTACTGCTGGTAACTTGGCAGGGCTATCAACGTAGATAATGTCATTTGATGTAGTTAGTACTTCATAAACAACCGTCGGTGCAGTGGTTATCAAATCAAGGTTGTATTCACGCTCTAAGCGTTCTTGAATGATTTCCATATGTAATAAGCCAAGGAAACCACAACGGAATCCAAATCCTAAAGCTCCAGAATTTTCTGGCTCATAAAACAATGAGGCATCATTTAGACTTAATTTGCCAAGGGCATCACGAAAAGCTTCGTAATCGTCAGAACTGGTTGGGAATAATCCAGCATAAACTTGTGGTTTGACCTTTTTGAAACCAGGTAATGGATTTTGCGCAGGCGCTTTTGCTAAAGTTAAGGTGTCGCCCACTGGCGCGCCTAGTATATCTTTGATCGCACAAACAACCCAACCCACTTCACCACAATGCAGGCATTGTTTGTCAATTTGCTTAGGGGTAAAAATACCAAGTCGATCAACGTTATAAGTCATACCTGTGCTCATTACTTTGATCTTATCACCTTTGTTTAATTCGCCATTTTTAATGCGAATTAATGAAACTACACCTAAATAATTATCAAACCATGAATCGATAATAAGTGCTTGCAATGGTGCTGTCGAGTCACCTTCTGGTGGTGGAATATCGCTGACCAATTGCTCAAGTACATCAACAACGCCAACGCCAGTTTTTGCCGAGCAACGCACTGCATTGCTAGCATCAATACCTACAATATCTTCGATTTCGGCTGCAACGCGCTCTGGTTCAGCCGCAGGTAAGTCAATTTTGTTTAGAACAGGGACAACTTCAAGATCCATATCTAACGCAGTGTAGCAGTTTGCCAGTGTTTGAGCTTCAACACCTTGCCCCGCATCCACAACTAATAACGCCCCTTCACAAGCAGCTAGCGAGCGTGACACTTCATAAGAAAAATCAACATGACCTGGTGTGTCAATAAAATTGAGCTGGTATGTTTCGCCATTTTTAGCATGATAATCAAGGGTTACACTTTGTGCTTTGATTGTGATGCCACGCTCACGCTCAAGATCCATTGAATCAAGTACTTGAGCTTCCATTTCACGATCTGAAAGCCCACCACAAATTTGTATTATGCGGTCTGAAAGCGTTGATTTACCATGGTCAATATGGGCAATAATTGAAAAATTGCGGATATTTTTATTCATATTAATAAATTATAATTAGTATCTTGGTTATTAACGGTTAACTATCTAAAATGCCTTTTGGTTATGACCAATATTGCTAATAATTACATAGTCAGAAAGTAAAATATTTTACACTTTTATCGCTACCAAGCATAGCGTTATTAAGTAGTTTGCACTTATTTCTGAACAATATTTTGTGCAATACGTTCAATAGTAGTACGAGGTAAATTACCTATGATGATAATGTTTTTGTGACCTAAGTTGGTTGAATAAATAGTCCTTCCACCTTGTTGAATAATTTGATTAGCTTGTTTAGCTTGTTCAGATGAGATATTGACCGTAAACGAAAATACGCCATCCGAAAACAATTTAGTCGCGATGTCAGAACTATAAAAATTCAAATTATAAGCAGCCACTTCTTTAAATCCTTTAGGTAACCAAGCTAGTCGCCATTGGTCAAAAGCATTATTTTGTTTTTCAATCGATAATAAGATTGGGTAAGTTCGACTAGCGATATAATCTAGCTGTTCTTTCTTATCAAAATTTTTATCTAGTTGGATTACTTTTATCTGATTAATGATGTCGCTATTTTGATCTAATAAATCGATCCTAATTGGTAAACTGGTTTCATCATCAATCCAAATTACATAGCTATAACGGTCCTGTTCTTTAGCTATGATTTTAACTAATTTTGCGCTTCGATTAGCTGTTCTTGCTTTGCCTAAAAAAATAAAATCGTAAACCTCTTTAAGGTCATTAAAATTATTATAAACAACATCGGGGTAAGCTTCGATAATTCGTGAGCTAGTGATAGAAAATGATGAACTATTAGGCTGAAAGTAACTGGTTATGCCTTTATGTAAGATGATCTCTTTATCAGGACCTTCCAGATAGCGCAAGTAAGCATTAATATCTTCTTTTACAGGCGCACCTATATGGCTATATTCGAATGTGGTTACATATTGATTTTTATCTTCAGATACGAAGTAAATACGGTAATCTTGCGTTTGTACAGCGTGATTCATTTTGTTTAATAACGCAAAGGCATCCTCTGTATCGTTGGCATAAATCGATACTGAAAAAAATGCAAAAAACAGAGCGAATATTATTTTTCGGCTCTGTTTTATAAAATATTTGATAAAATAATTTGATGATTTCATTTAAAATTAGTGTGCATTTAATCTTTTTTGCAATTCATAATCTTGTACAAGCAATCTAATTTTGTCGTATTGTCGTTTTTCAAGTAATTGCTGATCGTTTTGTTGATGAATGCCACCTACAGGAGCCACACTTACACCAACTGGTACTGTATTTAGTGTAGGGCTTGCACTGGTACTATCTGTTTGTCCTTGATTATATTGTACACCTGCAATAATTCCAAGAGTGACACAAGCTGCAAGCCCAACTTGGCTTACTTTGCCTATAAAGTCCTTAACGTGAATCCAAATTAGGTTTTCAGCTTTTGGTGGCGAGGTTGTGTCAATATTAGGTTGATCAGTTGGTTGATTGTATAAATCTTCAGTTGCTATCGCTTGTGCAATTTGGCTAGAGATATCTAAATTTAGTGAACTACTATGATTTAATGAATTACTGTGTAATTCACCTCGCATTGTATCTCTGATAATATGGTAACGATGCCAGCATGATTGCAAACTTTCATCATTTAATACTTCATCAACAATATGGTCATTTGTAAACTCACCATCCATAAGTAATGAAAGTTGCTCTTTCTGTTCTATTTGCATAGTAAATACCTTAAATTTATGACTACTCTTTATTCATTTGTTTGTAGCCATTAACTGAGTAATGGTTTAATTTTTTCATCAATTGCATCACGAGCTCTAAAAATACGGGATCTCACTGTGCCAACTGGTACATCCATGATTTGAGCAATTTCTTCGTAGCTTAACCCTTCGATTTCGCGCAATGTAATTGCTGTTTTTAAATCATCAGGTAATGCTTCGATCGTTGCAAATACTGTTTTTTTTACTTCGTCTGAAAGCGCTAAATTTTCAGGATTATCAAGATCTCTTAATGAATCTGCACCTTCGTAACTTTCGGCTTCACTAGCATCTATATCTGATGATGGTGGCCGTCGTCCTTGAGACGTTAAGTAGTTTTTTGCTGTATTGACTGCAATTCGATACAGCCATGTGTAAAAAACACTTTCACCTTTAAAAAGACTTAATGATCGATATGCCTTAATAAAAGTCTCTTGCACAACATCAGGAACTTCGGACGCTAATACATAACGAGAAACCAAATGAGCCAGTTTATTTTGATAACGAACAACAAGTAAATTAAATGCGTTTTTGTCTCCATTAAGAACGCGATCTACTAATACTTGGTCTGTTACTTGCTCCCCCATTAAAGGCCTTTCCTTATTTTGTTAATAACTGTCAATCGGCCCAAAGTTGTGCAGACATACAGTTAGATTCTTAAATTAGAAAAAAGTTCCCATTATTTTAATAGAAATTTAATTATTTTACTTATTAATTGTAAACTTTTATTATTTTTATACTAAAACACATAGTTACCTGAAACTTTTTGACATGATTACATTCAAGTAAGATCGTTTGCCGATCTTTTAATTAAGCGGGATAATCTGTCTTTCATCATGCTCATTATAGGTGATTTGATAAAATTGAGGTAGATTAAAATTAACTGAGCTACTGGTAGTAAATGAAAAACGATCGTCAGATAAGATATAAAATTCGTTAATATCTTTAACCATATTATCTATTGAACCGTTGCAATTACGGTATATTTCAACTTGGTTATGTTCATTTAGAATGTAAAGATCAAAACCTGAATCAGTATTTTCAAAAAAGAATTGTATGATCCCGGCATAAGCCACGCTATCAATTTCTTTTGGTAGTTCGTTAGTTTCGTCTAAAATGTTTAGTGGTCTGCCTTGTATTTTGTTATTTGATACAGCGCCATAAAAATCAATCGCACTTTCAAATTGATGGCATGATACCCCTAATCGCTCAAAAAATAGATACCATGAAGCTCCACCGATCCTTAATGGTTTTACTTGCGTTGAGTTATTTTGAGTGGTAGTTAAACGTAAATCGATACATTCATCCATTAACTTTTTCATTTGTTGTTTGATTTCATCACTCTGGTACTCGCTATAACAAAATATTTCTAGCAAATTAGGCAAATCAGCATCTTTATGCATTCGATTTAGTAATTCCTTAATCGCCTGAAGCACTGATAGTGCACCGCTGAAATGGAGAACACGAATTTCGTTCCACGAATTGCGATAAAGAAGATCAATTGATCCCACTAAACTTAGCTCATTTTTACCATAATTAAGTACACTATTGGTCACTTCATCGTCTAATTCAATGTTAGCGGTCGGATCATCTTCTAAATTTAAAATAATAGCTAAGTGACGAATTTCGCATGGTCCATATAGCTGTTCTTCAGTTGCTGCTGGCACATCAATAGGAAAGTAATTTTTTAGATCAACGATCAATTTATTAATTTTCGAATTATTTCTGTTTTCACCATCATGATAATAAAAGTGAGTGCTATCAGCAATTAAGCCGTTAAAATAACACCAACCTACTAGTTTTACTAAGTATTTGCTATATTCAAGATATTGATGGCCAATAATTGAGTGCAACATGGGTTTTTGATTGTAAACGTACCATCCTGCTCGATTGACACGATCTTCTGCAACATGAATAAATGTTAATGCTTCTTCTTGTAAATTATCAGATATATTGAGCTTTAACGTTGTAATCTTTCCCGGTAATACTTCAAAAGCAGCATAGAGCTTTCGTGTTAATATCGCCAGATCTTGAGGACTAATTAATGAGTCTAAATTATTACGACGACCAAAATTGAGTAAATTTCGATAGCCGGACATCATGGTGTGTAATAAGATTTCGTGTATTTCTCGGACTTGCCCTATTTTCCAAGTTTGACAAGAATCTAATTTTGCAATTTGTTGCTCATCCCATCCCCAACTTTTAACTAGGTCACTTAAAATAGAGCGTCGCCATGACGACGATTGCATTGGGATAGAAAGTTTTTCGTTCACTTTTAAATAAAAGCAATTACGAATTAATTCAAGTCGTTCATAATCATTAATTTCAATGAGGTATTTACTGATTCTGTCCAACAGCATGTAATACGAATCAAGATACATTCCTTTATGAATTTCGCCTTTTTGAATCAGCTCCCTCATTTGATAAGCAACTGGTTTATTTTGTGGGTAAATCCATGAGTACGCTTCTAATAACAGGGTTTTAAGTACCGCTTTAAAAGGTGAATCAATACTTTTATAAAGTTGCCATAAACTTGCGCCAAAATACTCTTGAGCTGATAATCCAGTTAGTGGACCAAAATCAATCCATTGCTCTCGCTCGATTAAATTAAGATCAACCATCGCTTGAACGCACTTTTCATAAGTAGGATAAGTAAGGTTATTTACGGTGAAATTATAAGGTATTGCAAACCACAACAAGTATTTGCCAGCTAATAAATTTGCGGAACGGTAAAACTCCTCAAGTAACAAAATATGCTGTGCAGTTCCGCAATTTTCGCCCATTAGGCATTCATGATGTTTATTAATAAAACGATCAGCATCTACCACAAATAACGTTAATTTGACTTGCAAATTTGCTGCCCAGTCTTCGATCAAACGGCATTTTTGTTGTAAGGCTTCTTTTTGTTGATCTGTTAAATTGTTTTCAATGCATATCCAGATATCAAGATCAGATTGAATTGACTGTCCAATAGAACAGGTACTTCCCATTGTATATAAAGCGGATATGGCTGGGATGTTAATTATTTTATTTTCGTTAGTGGATGGAATAAAATCGAATTCAGTTTTAAGCCGTTTACTTACATCATCAGACAATTGATAGCAAGCAATACCTGAAGGTATATCGCCTTCCATATATCCTGGTAATTTAGGTGTGTGATAATGAAAAAGCGCAGGAAGTAATAAAAATACCTGCTGAAATTCAGGAGACATACCAATGATAGCACGCTCACGTTTCAATTTGGCAAGATCTTCAAGCTCTTTTTTTATGTTATTGATATAATATTGCATGGCTTCAATTAGATAAAACACGCGTATTAATTTAACGCTACTATTAAATCTAGCATGTTATTTGTGTAAGGTAAATAGAACAAAAATTTAAACCCTAAATAAAATGAATAATTATGATAACAATTGAAAATATTGCTAAACAGATGCAAAAAAAAGAAAACACAAAATTTATCGATAATAAAGCTGCAGTATTATTGCCGATTATTGATATTGATCATCAATTGCATCTTTTATTTCAAATTAGATCTAGAAAATTAAAATGGCAACCTGGAGATATTTGCTTTCCTGGTGGGCGTGTGGAATTATCTGATACCAATCCCGAATACACAGCTAAACGTGAAACAGTTGAAGAATTGGGTATCCCCTTTAAGCACATAACAATTTTAGGAGCATTACCCAAGTTTATTGCAACATTAGGTATGGCTATTTATCCATTTGTTGGCACAATCAATTCACTTGATGATCTGAAACTAAATCATGATGAAGTCGAACAGATTTTTACCGTTCCTATTGAGTGGTTTATTCAAAATCCCCCTCAGCGTGCAACAATGTTTGTCGGGCATAAACCTTCTGATGATTTCCCTTTTGATATCATTGTAAACCGATCACCTAAATGGCAAAAAAGAGCTGAGTATTCTGTCTATTATTATCAGTATCACAATCGGGTTATTTGGGGATTAACTGCACAAATCCTTAAATTCTTTATTGAAAGAATTAGAGAATAATCTGTAGGAAAAATATAATTTAGAAAATATTAACATTCTTAATTAGCTCAAATTAACTCTTTTTTTGACAATTCATTTCATTTTAAACAATTAATGCTAGGCACCCTTCTATTTGATTAAAAGAACTTGAGGATTATTACTGAACGTCTTATAACAATAACAAGTTGTTTTACTATTTTTTCCTACCAAAACAACTATTAATGTCTTAACGCTTTTTACAAGTAGACAAGGACAACACATCAGGAGCTCTGCCAGTTCGAATACTTTCGAAGTAATATCAATAAATGTATTTGCAAATAAAATAAGCGTTAAACAACGATTTTCTATTTTAATAATTCAAAAATGAAGGAATATATTATGAAACGTTTTACCAAATCCTCTATTGCATTAGCCGTATTGTTATCATTACCTGTTGCTAGTCTTTATGCTGCTGAGCCATTAACTGCTAAAGAAAGTAGTCATTTAGTACCATTAAAAGAAATTTCAGTAACTGGAAGTTATTTACAAGCCGAAAATGCTGCTAAAGATATTTCTCGCGCTGCCGATGAAGCAGGTGCTAAATATTACTATATTACTGCAATGGAAAGTCCAGCTAATGGAACTTCTTCAGATCGTGCGATTGTTTATGCCAATATTTACAAATCTAACGCACCAATAGCCGTACAGAAAAATGAAACTATTTATAATGGCGTGGTTTCTTATGAACGTTCAAAAGCTCTTTACTATTTACCATTTGATGTTGTTAAATTTAAAGGTAATTACAATAACACTTCCGAAATTACCGAAACTGCAAGTAAATTAGCCGCTGAAAAAAATGCCTATGCGTTTTATATCGATTCAATTTCATCTGATGATATTAGAAACCAAGCAGAAAATATCGAAGTTGCTTTATACAAACAAGACGCACCCGTTAGGGATTATATCGTCACAACAGCAATAGCAGGTCAAGATGCCTACGAAATTAGTAGCGAAGCATTTAAACACATGACGCCATTTAGTACTATTAGCTTCCATGGTGTATTTAACAATACAGCAGAAATCAGTGCCGCCGCACAAAAACATGCAGTTGCTAATGGTGCGCACTTTTATTATGTAAAAGAAGTATCATCTAACCCCGCAAGCACTGCACAAACTGTTTTTATAAATCTATATAAATAAGATTGTACGTAACTGAAATAAACCCACGTGAGCAATTTTACTTGCCCGTGGGCTTTGACTAAAAACACCTCAGATTTAGAATTAATTTTATTAAAGTTTTTATTTGTTTACTCCTAGATTATTCCACATCTCAATTCAAATTTCGTATTATTATTTTCATTTTTTAATCTCAAGACGGTATAGAATCCTGAATATTTTTACAAAAATTGGATCAGCAACGCTAATTTTTTGTTTGAAAATGTGTGCCATTGAAATATAAAACTTTGCTTTTTTATTGTTCAAATTTCCTTTAACATCTATATATTTGTATAAGATAAAATACGTGGAAATTATTCCATTAAATTGCATATATTATGAAAGCGATATTTTTCTTACTTTTTTTTATTTAGTACCAATTTTGTAGAAGCAGCAACGGTTAGAATCCTTCCGCGCGTGGGTCACGATTACAACCCAATATATCCATCTTTATTAGGTTTATTTTTAGGACTTTTATTCTTGTTGGGTATATCGTCGTTAACATAGGTGCTAGAGGAATTTAGCATAAATAGAGAAAAAAAGCGAAAAGAGACCAAATAAAGAAAAACAGAAAAGAACAAATAAAAAAATTGCATGAAGATAAACTAGCAAAAAAGAAAAGAAAAAAGCAATCCCAATAATCAATAAAAATATGTGTAAGTTATCATCACCGTTATTTTTAAAATATATGCTATAATGGCGCTTTATTTTTAATAAAAAGAGAGATTATTTTGCAACAGTCGTTACAAGATTTTATTATTGATAAGATTGATGATCTAAAAGGAAAAGACATTGTTACCCTTGATGTTCGTGGCAAATCAAGTATTACCGATTATATGATTATTTGTACTGGCACTTCAAACCGTCATGTTTCCTCTATTGCTAACCATTTACTTGATGAAGCAAAAAAACAAGGCCATTTGGTGTTAGGTAGCGAAGGTAAAAGTGATGCCGATTGGGTCGTAGTTGATATGGATGCGGTCATTGTACATATAATGCAAGAAGAAAGCCGTCAGCTTTACGAACTTGAGAAGCTTTGGAGTTAATCACGTGAAGATACAGCTTATTGCTGTTGGCAATAAAATGCCAAACTGGGTTACCACTGCTTTTAATGATTATCAATCACGATTTCCTAAAGATATGCCTTTAGAGCTTATTGAAATCCCCGCTGGAAAACGTACAAAAAATGCAGATATTGTACGGATCTTAGATAAAGAAGGCGAAGCAATGTTAAGTGCCTGTGGCAGAGGCAATCGCATTGTGACTCTTGATATTCCAGGTAAACCTTACACAACGCATAATTTAGCTGAACAATTAGAACGTTGGAAAGTAGATGGCCGTGATGTGAGTTTATTAATTGGTGGACCTGAGGGGTTATCTCCTTCTTGCAAAACGGCAGCGGAACAGAGTTGGTCACTGTCGCCACTTACCCTACCTCATCCTTTAGTGCGGGTTATTGTAGCTGAAAGCCTTTACCGTGCATGGAGTTTAACCACTAATCATCCTTATCATCGTGAATAATAAAGTAAGGTAAATATGATGAGCGCAATTATTTTAGATTTGCAAATTGCTACAGAAGATAACCAAAATTTGCCTACCGAAGCGCAAATTATGCAATGGTTAGAGGTTATTTTACCTCAGTTTATGGATAACGCCGAGCTCACTATCCGTATTGTCGATAAACAAGAAAGTCAGCAATTAAATTGTACCTATCGTCATAAAGATAAACCAACTAACGTTTTATCTTTTCCGTTTGAATCTCCAATCGAGATCGATGTTCCTTTATTGGGTGATCTAATTATTTGTAAGCAAGTGGTTGAAGCTGAAGCTGAGCAACAACATAAATCATTAACTTCGCACTGGGCACATATGATTGTGCATGGTTGTTTACATTTACTCGGTTATGATCATATTCTTGACGAAGAAGCTGAAGAAATGGAAAATATCGAAATTGATATTATGCTGCAGTTGGGGTTTGAAGATCCTTATCAACCCATTGATGAATAGAAATGTACGATAGGTCGTTTAGTTATATGCTATTTTGCAAACTTTTTTAGTAAGTAAATTAAGTAAACTAAGCCAAAAATAGTAAATTAATAATAAAGTAAGAAAGGAAAAGCACAAATGAGTGATGATAATCACCGGAGACCTAAAAAAGGGTTTGCATTATGGTTAAGTCAGTTATTTCATTCAGAACCCAAAGATAAAGAAGAACTGATCGAAGTGATCCGCGAAGCCGAAGAAAACGAGCTTATCGATCCCGATACGCTTGATATGATCGAAGGCGTTATGGATATTGCCGAACAACGCATTCGCGATATTATGATCCCCCGCTCTCAAATTGTTACCATAAAAGACAATTATTCACTTGATGAGTGTTTAGATATTATTTCTGAACATGGGCATTCCCGTTATCCTGTTATTAGTGAAGATCGCGATCACATTGAAGGGATTTTATTGGCAAAAGATCTGTTGATTTTTATTCGCCAAGGCGTCGATAATTTTGATTTGAAAAAAATCCTTAGACCAACCGTTGTTGTACCTGAAAGTAAACGTGTTGATCATATGCTAAAAGAGTTTCGTATGCAGCGTTACCATATGGCAATGGCTATTGATGAATTTGGTGGTGTTTCGGGGCTTGTGACTATTGAAGATATTTTAGAACTCATCGTGGGCGATATTGAAGATGAGTATGATGAAGTTGAAGATCGCGATATTCGTCGCTTAACGCAATCGGTTTATACTGTGCGAGCCCTCACTCTAGTGGAAGATTTTAATGAAATATTTTCAACTGATTTTAGTGATGATGAGATGGATACCATTGGAGGACTGGTAATGCAACATTTTGGACGCTTACCCTTACGCGGTGAAACCATTACCATTGACGGCTATCAATTTAAAGTTACCATTGCAGATCGAAGACGAATCATTCAATTGCATGTGACTATTCCTGATGGGGCTACCGTGCCTAATTTAGAGTTATCTGAAAATGCTTAAAAAAATATTATTAAGCCTAATTTTTGGTGGTATAGCAGTTTTTAGTTATGCTCCATTTCATATTTGGCCTCTAGCTTTTGTATCGTTTGCCGGTCTTTTATGGCTTATTGCTGATAGATCTAAAAAACAAGCTATGTTACTGGGATTAAGTTGGGGCATTGGCTATTTTGCCGCTGGGATCCATTGGGTTTATATCAGTATTAAGCAATATGGAGAGTTACCCGCTCCCATTGCTATTATCATTTTAGGTTTTTTAATCCTATACTTGTCACTCTATCCTATGCTATTTGCTTTTCTATTAAGGATGGCAAATCGTTTTGCTGGACAATTTTCATTTAAACAACTTATATTTCTTGCTCCTGTGCTTTGGCAATTAACCG
Source organism: Gilliamella sp. BG1 (assembly GCF_046635625.1). Classification (NCBI taxonomy): domain Bacteria; kingdom Pseudomonadati; phylum Pseudomonadota; class Gammaproteobacteria; order Orbales; family Orbaceae; genus Gilliamella; species Gilliamella sp. BG1. Next base: position 41,336 of record NZ_JBIDFG010000018.1, read on the forward strand.
AATTCTTACGAGGGTATATTTTAACCGGATTTGCTTGGTTGCAACTCGGTTATAGCCAACTAGATAGTCCGTTAAAAGGCTATTTTCCTATATTGGGGATTGATGGTGTTAATTTACTGCTAACAATTTTATGCGGATTATTTGTTTATTGCATAAAGACAATAAATAGCAAAACGCCAAAAAGGCACACGCTTGGTGCATTTATTGCACTACTTGCGATCTTATTTGCACCAATTTTATTCAATAATATTAATTGGACTAAAGTTAATGACACTCGTTCAGCTAATTTTGTTTTAATTCAAGGAAATATTTCGCAGTCAATTCGTTGGACAAGAGAACAACTTAACAACACACTACAAACCTATACAAAACTGACTAAACAAAACTTTGGTAAAGATAAAATTATCATTTGGTCAGAGGCTAGCATCACCGATTACGAAATAAATCAACAATCTTTTTTACAATATCTAGATAACGAAGCCCGAGCCCATGATTCTGAAATAGCTGTTGGTATTATTGATTATCGTTTTGGCGAAGATGGGTATCAATCTAATGGATATATCTACAATACTTTATTAGTATTAGGAGAAAAGGAGCATTATCAATATCCAACTATCAACCGTTATAAAAAACACCATCTAGTGCCCTTTGGGGAGTTTACACCGTTAGAATCAGTACTTGAACCAATTGCTGAATTGCTCAACATTCCTATGTCCTCAATGAAATCTGGCGAAACAAAACAACCTCAATTACAAATAAAAGGCTTTAAATTTACCCCAGCCATTTGTTATGAAGTGATTTTATCTAATTTAATATGGCAAAATTTTTCTCCAGATACAGATTTTTTACTTACTGTTTCAAACGATGCTTGGTTTGGTGATAGTATTGGACCTAAACAACATTTACAAATGGCGCAAGCTAGAGCGCTTGAATTTGGTAGACCTTTAATTCGTAGTACTAATACAGGGATTACAGCCATTATTGATCCACATGGTAATATTGTTAAAAAATTACCGCAATTTGAAACAGGCGCATTATCTGCATCTGTATCACCAACAACTGGCCTAACGCCTTATGCTATATGGGGGAATTGGCCTTATTTAGTTGTGATGTCATTAATGTTTATCTCACTTTTTATAAAAAAACGTTTATAGTTCACTATACTGGCATAATTATTGCTTAAATATAATTGGGTTTTAATAAGTCTTGATGTAATCAGCAATCTAATATTGCGTTAATTGCTGGTTACATCTAACTCCAATAAATAGATAAATAAACAGTAAAAAGTACTTTTATGCTAAAAAATAAGTTATAATATATGCCCTTTGTAAAAATGTTAAAATTATTTAATATGATACAAAATAAACAGTAGGAGATGAGTATGAACAAAAAGACAAAATTAACCAAACTAGTGTTATCATTTGCAATGTTAGGTCTAGTAAGTAGTACCGCATTTGCCGATGAATTAACTGGTACACTAGCTAAAGTAAAAGAAAATGGTGTGATTGTCGTAGGACATAGAGAATCATCAGTCCCATTCTCATATTATGGTGATAACCAAACAGTTGTTGGTTATTCTCAAGATTACTCAGATCTTATTATTAATGCGGTAAAAAAAGAGTTAAACATGCCTAACTTGCAAGTTAAATACTTACCGCTGACTTCTCAAAACCGTATTCCACTGTTACAAAATGGTTCTTACGATTTTGAATGTGGTTCAACAACCAATAATCTTTCTCGTCAACAACAAGTTGATTTTTCAAATACGATCTTTATTGTTGGCACTCGTTTTTTAGTTAAAACTAGTAGCAATATTAAAGATATTGACGATCTGAAAGGTAAAAATGTGGTCGTAACTTCAGGTACAACATCCGAAGTTATGCTCAACAAAATCAATACTGAAAAAGGGTTAAATATTCGTATTATTGCAACCAAAGATCATGGTGATGCATTTCGCACACTTGAAAGTGGACGAGCAGCAGCATTTCTTATCGATGATGCATTATTAGCAGGTGAGCGCTCCAAAGCAAAAAAACCTGAACAATGGGAAATTGTAGGTACACCATTATCTTATGAAGCCTATGGTTGTATGTTGCGTAAACAAGACCCACAATTTAAAGCTTTAGTCGATAAAACTATTTCAGAAGCACAAACATCAGGTGTCGCCGAAAAGTCATATAACCGTTGGTTTAAACAACCTATTCCACCAAAAGGGTTAAATATGAACTTTGATATGTCTTCTGAGATGAAAGAACTTTTCGCTCATCCTAATGATAAAGCATTAGATTAATACGCAGATATTTTCCCATAAGGACGTAGGTAACTGCGTCCATCATCTTATTTAGTACTATTTACATTTTTTTTTTACATGTTGGAGTATTTATGACAACAAGTTGGAATTGGGGGATTTTTCTTCAACCAGCACCATTTGGGGATACAACGTATCTAGGCTGGTTGTGGTTAGGTTTCCAAATGACCATATTGCTAGTTATTACATCAGGAACTGTTGCCTTTTTGGTTGGTTCGCTATTTGGTGTGCTGAGAACATTACCTAACCGCTTTTTATCTGGCTTAGGTACATGTTATGTTGAAGTTTTTAGGAATATCCCGTTAATCATTCACTTATTCTTTTGGATTGAAGTTGTACCAGCGTTGGTACCAGAATCTATCCGTGACTGGTTATATAGCCTTGACCCTATGATATTTACTTTATTAATGTCAACCATAGGATTAGGATTATTCACAGGTGCACGTATTTGTGAACAAGTGAGAGCTGCTATTCAGTCAATCCCTACAGGTCAGAAAAGTGCAGGAATTGCATTAGGATTAACCCTAAAACAAACCTATTTATATATTTTATTACCAAACGCTTATCGACGTGTTCTACCACCGTTAACATCTGAAATATTAAATATGGTTAAAAACTCGGCTGTTGCTTCAACTGTTGGTTACGTCGAATTAACCAAACAAGCAAACCAACTGCTTGAACATGCAGGCCAACCTTATGAATCATTCATAGCTATAACATTTGGGTATGTACTTATCAATGTCGTTATAATGTTTACTATGCAATATATTGAGAAAAAAGTACGACTTCCTGGCGTATTAGGAGGTAAATCATGATGGATTTAGAATGGGGACAAATCCTACCTAATTTACCTTATATCATGAGAGGTATGTTATTAACTTTAGAGATAACACTTACCGCTGTAATTTTTGGTATTATTTGGGGAACGCTACTTGCCATTATGCGACTTTCTTCGATTAAAGTGCTACATTGGTTTGCTTTATGCTATGTAAATATATTCCGTTCAATTCCATTAATGATGGTTTTGCTCTGGTTTTATTTGCTTGTGCCTCAACTATTAGAAAAAATTTTAAATCTTCCGCCTACAACAGATATACGTTTTGTGTCAGCATTGATCGCTTTTGCATTATTTGAAGCAGCTTACTATTCAGAAATTATTCGGGCTGGTATTCAAAGTGTATCTAAAGGACAAATCAGTGCATCATTAGCACTGGGCATGACTAAAGGTCAGGCATTAAGAATGGTGATTTTACCGCAAGCATTTCGTATTATGGCTCCATTATTATTAACGCAGGGGATTATATTATTCCAAGATACAACGCTTATTTATACATTAAATTTAGCGGATTTCTTCTATCGTGCGGTTAATATTGTAGGCAATAGAGATGGTTTAATCGTTGAAATGGTATTATTTACAGGAGCAGTTTATTTTGTTATTTGCTTCACCGTTTCACGTCTAGTTAATTATTTTAAGAAAAGGATTACTCGATGATCTCCTTAGAAAATATTTCAAAATGGTATGGACAATTTCAGGTATTAAAAAACTGCACCACTCGAGTTGGTAAAGGCGAAGTTGTTGTTGTTTGTGGTCCTTCAGGTTCAGGAAAATCAACCCTGATAAAAACTGTAAATTGTTTAGAGCCTGTACAAAAAGGCAAAATTATTATTGATGGAACAGAAGTTACAAATAAAGCGACTAACTTAGCTAAATTACGCTCCAAAGTAGGTATGGTATTTCAACACTTTGAACTGTTTCCACATTTAACTATTTTAAAAAATCTAACACTTGCACAAATTAAAGTGTTAGGTCGAACAGACGAAGAAGCTCGAGAAAAAGCGCTTAATCTTTTAGAGCGTGTTGGTTTACTTGCCCATGCAGATAAATACCCTGCTCAGCTCTCTGGTGGTCAACAACAACGTGTAGCGATCGCTCGTGCGTTATGTATGGATCCTATTGTTATGTTGTTTGATGAACCAACCTCAGCACTAGATCCTGAAATGGTAAACGAGGTGCTAGATGTTATGGTTGAACTGGCTTATGAAGGTATGACTATGATGGTGGTTACTCATGAAATGGGCTTTGCGCGTAAGGTAGCCCACCGAGTTATCTTTATGGATGCTGGTGAAATTATTGAAGATACCTCAAAAGAGCAGTTCTTTACTAATCCACAATCAGATCGTGCTAAAGACTTCTTAGCTAAAATTATCCATTAATTTAATTATTACAGGGCTTTTAGCCCTGTTTTATTATTTCTTCCTCGAATTACACATCATCTTTCAAAAAATAAACTCAAATATGCTTATCAAAACAGAATCAGCTATTATTTTGCAATAAACTGACTAAACCACTATGTCTTTGCGTTTGTGATTTAATTGCTTGTAACAAGATAGCTTCAGTCGCATAAATTGAAACCGTTTTTTTAGCACGGGTAATAGCAGTATAAAGTAAAGAACGATTAAGTAACGGCGAATTATCAGTTGGTAAGATAATATTTACATCATCGAATTCTGAACCTTGTGATTTATGAATTGTCATGGCATAAGCCGTTTCATGTTCGGGTAATCGAAATGGAGAAAATCCTTTAATAGATCCATCAGCAAAAGGGAAATAAACACGCAATTTTGAACTATCATGCTCGGCTTTTAATGTAATGCCAATATCGCCATTATATAGCCCTAATGAAGCACTATTACGTAATATCATGATGGGTCGACCAACATACCATGCTTCTTTATTTTTCAAATAAATTAATTTGTTTTTGGCTAAAAGTAATTCAATTTGTTTATTTAAACCTTCGACACCAAAATGTCCTTCTCTGACAGCACAAAGTAAGCGATATTCAGCAAATTTAGATAAAACCAACGCTATATCATCAGTGCCATTCTGCTTAATCACATTTAAATAATGTTTATAATGATTAATACTATCGTGTAAAACATCTTCATAAGCCTGTTGTGAAGAAAGAGCATGATACTGAATATCACTTAATGATTCATCTAATAATAATTTTTTAACAGAAGTTGAGCACCCAGCTTTGACTGCATTAGCCAACAATCCAATACCAGATGATTCGTTAAAACGATAACTTTTTTGTAATAAACAAATGCTATCAGTAATTTTTGCTGTTTGCTGGCAAGCTGGTACATCATAACCAGTCAATTGACTTAGCTCTTTTGCCCGTGCTTTGCTATAACCATGCGAAATAAAGGTACAAAGGTCACCAAACACAGCTCCCGCTTCAACTGATGAGAGTTGATCTTTATCACCTAACAAAATTAAACGAGCAGAATTAGGTAATGCTTCAATTACTCTTGCCATCATATTTAAATCAACCATAGATGCTTCATCAATGACTAACACATCGACATGCAATGGATTATTCTTATCATGCTTAAATGAACGATTATCTGCTTTTGCACCTAATAAACGATGTAAAGTGATTGCTTCTGCTTTTATATTTAGTGGTGCAAAATCGAGTTGCTCGATTGTGCGACTCAGTGATTCGGTTAACCTTGATGCCGCTTTTCCTGTAGGTGCCGATGTAATAATTCGAGCATGCGGATTGGTTAACAAAATTCCGGCTAAAATTTTGGCAACAGTAGTTGTTTTACCCGTACCTGGTCCACCAGAAATAATAGCAACTTTGCGTGTTAACGCAGCAGCAACTGCTACTTTTTGCCAATCAATTTCGGTTTGATTCTGAATAAAAAGTTGATTAAGTACAGTGGTTAAATCAGTATTGTAGCTAAGTTCTTTATCTAAAGCTGTATGATTGAAATATTGAGCTACATTTTGTTCATCTAACCACATTCTTTGAAAATAAAGTTTATTTTCAATAAAAATAAGCGGAGACAAATTTGTTCCATCACTCACAACCTGACTATCATAAGCTTGTTCAAGAGCAATTTTCCAATCTTGCGCATTTGGCGAATCTAATTGTAACCAAAGCTGTGATTCAATCGTTGATTCATCTAAATAAGCAAGATCAAGACAAACATGTCCCGATCTAACCTCTTTACTTAGTGATAGAACCAAAAAACTAAAACGTTTGGTAGTAATATCATCATTTAACATTGCTTTATTCGTCAAAAACGTTGCCAAATGAATATCTAGCAAACTAATTTGGCTATCTTGTTTAAATTGGCTTAACCACTCGTTTAACATATTCTATTTCTGTTATTAACTTATTTATAAGCCAATTATATCGTTAACTTTATCTTTTGGATAAGTCAGTTTAAAACTTAAGTTAAGATTTTTATTTTCACCTTTGGTCAACAATACTTTTGATTGCCCTTGTAATTCTGCACCTTGCAAAAAAAACTTGACTTTATTAAGTGTTACATTATTGTTTGTAAAAACACTGCTAGAAGCAAATGCATTTAAAAAAGCTAATTTCTGTATTTTCATATAGTTCCTTTGAAATAAAAACTAATTTATAACTATTTAAAAATAATTATGTTATAAGTTAAATGGCACATGATTCTCTCTAACAATGGTAATAAAGTAGTTATTCTATCTGTTTAATTGCTATTAATTTTAACATGATTGTATAAAAAATAAATTATTTTTTGTTTAATATATTGAACGAAAAATAAAAATGATTTATATTTCGTTTAAGATAAAAAACAAAATAAGGAATATTCTATGAGTAACTTCAATTATCTAAAAAAAGCAATCAAACGTAAGAATATATCTTTACAAACTGTCGCCGATGCTTGCCAAATGACTAAAGGTTATCTTAGTCAACTCATTAATGATAAAATTAAAAATCCGAGCGCACAAAAATTACAATCACTCCATCAATATTTACAAATCGAAAAAACAACCAAAAATAAAAAAGTAGGTGTGATTTTTGGTAAATTTTATCCTTTACATACTGGACATATTTATCTTATTCAGCGAGCAATTAGTCAGGTTGATGAGTTATATGTTATTCTTTGTTCTGATACTCAACGCGACGAAGCGCTTTTTAAACAAAGTGCTATGTCTCGCCAACCAACTATTAATGATAGAATTCGTTGGCTACTACAAACTTTTAAATATCAAAAAAATATCCACATTGAATTATTAGAAGAAGACGGCATTCCAGCTTACCCAAATGGCTGGCATGAGTGGAGTGAACGAGTAAAGAAACTATTTCAAGAAAAAGGCATAAAACCAGATTATGTTTACTCAAGTGAACCGCAAGATGTCGCTATGTATAAAGATTTGTTTGATCTAGAAACTGTCTTAATTGATCCAAAACGACAATTTATGCAAATAAGTGGTACTCAAATCCGTCAAGCACCGCTGAAAAACTGGCAATACATTCCAACCGAAGTTAGACCTTTTTTTGTTAGAACCGTTGCCATCTTAGGGGGAGAATCTAGTGGTAAATCAACTTTAGTTAATAAACTAGCAAACGTATTTAACACAACCAGTGCATGGGAATATGGTCGGGATTATGTATTTTCTCAACTTGGCGGGGACGAACGCGCATTACAGTATGCTGACTACGATAAAATCGCATTAGGGCATGCACAATATATCGATTTTGCCATAAAACATGCCAATAAAGTTTCGTTTATTGATACCGATTTTGTGACAACTCAAGCTTTTTGTAAAAAATATGAAGGTAAAGAACATCCATTTTTACAAGCTATGATCAATAACTATCGTTTTGATTTAGTAATTTTACTCGGCAATAACACGCCATGGGTCGCTGATGGTTTACGTCATTTAGGCAGTCCAAAACAACGTAAAGATTTTCAAAAACTATTAATAACGTTATTAGAAAAAAATAATATCAAATATATAGAAATAGAATCGCCTGATTACGAAGAACGTTATTTACGTTGCATTGAACTAGTTAATCAACTTATTAATGATGAAGAGTAATAAATTATGAATAAATTAAGCAATCTTGCCATTTTAATTGGACGTAATAAATTCTATCCATTTTTTTGTATATTATGTGTAACACTAGCATTTTTATACACTGACCCATTTACTGAATTTGATTTACGCTATGCTACTTCTTACATAGGCGCTTTTTGCGGTCTGCTATGCGTTATCTTATTAGCAAAACGTAAAAACATGGGAAATGTATTAGGTATGTTTGCCGTTGTTGCAGAATGTTGTGCTAATATTCTTGGCGGCAATATTGGTGCAGGACTACCGCCAATCTACTATTTTTGTTCACACATCTATGGTTTATTCACTTGGCAAAAGAACCTTGATAATAATAAAAACGTTAAAGTTCGCTCACTCAATGAAACCACATTTTTATATACAATCATATTTCTTATTATTGCCGCTTTTATTAATATTTACTTAACGGATAAAATTGGTGCAACTAATACAACCTACCAACTAATAACTAACTGTTTTATATTTGGTCTAGGCATTGTTGCTCAATTATTATTGATGATGCGATATGCGTTTAACTGGTATTTATGGGTTATATTAAATGTACTGGTAATTGGTTTAAATATCTATACCGACAATATCATTATCGCAACACAATATTTAATCTATCTGTTTAATGCCATTTATGGAATTTGTGAATGGAAACGCTCTGAGCAGCCAGAGTAAATATTCTAATTTTGTTAAAAAGTTTCAGGAAAGACTGTGTTTAAGTATAAAAATAGAAAATAAGTGCTTTATTTTCTATTTTTTATTTGAGATGCAGTCTAATTATTCAACATCCCCTTTAACCAAAGGCACGAATATAACCTCGCCCATATTTTTAGCTACAAAATTATCTCCATCACGCTCAATTAATTGTAAAACCTGTTTATTTTCGCCAACAGGAATAACTAAACGTCCTTTATCGGCTAACTGTTCTAGTAAGCTTTGTGGCACTTCAGATGCGGCGGCTGTAACAATGATGCCATCAAATGGTCCACGTTCAGGCCAACCTAACCAACCATCACCATGGCGTGTTGCAATGTTATGAATATCAAGTTGCTTTAAACGTCGTTTAGTATTCCATTGTAGACTTTTTATTCGTTCTACCGAGCAGACATTTTCGACTAACTTTGCTAAAACAGCCGTTTGATATCCCGACCCTGTTCCAATTTCAAGTACTTTTGAATTAGGCTCTAATTTTAATAGTTCAGTCATCTTTGCTACGATATAAGGCTGAGAAATAGTTTGACCGCTTCCTATTGGCAATGGACGATTATCGTAAGCTTGATGCGAAAGCGCCTCATCAACAAAATGTTCACGAGGAATTGACGCAATAGCATCTAAAACGCGCTCGTCTTTTATTCCTTGTTGCCGTAAGAATTCAATTAGGGATTGCATTTTTAGATTTTGCATTTGGGCTACTCATTTTCTATTATTAGTTCACGTATCACACTTGTTGCATAACAACCTGATGGCAAATAAAAATTGAGTTCGAGACTATGCTCATCTAACCATTGCCAATTAAGCTGCTCTGCTCGTAACAATATTGACCGTCTTGCTGTTTCTACTCGCTCTTTTTTAAATAGATCATTAAATTCAGACCAACTTTCTAAACATTTTTGCTCAAACTCCAGCGCATCAAATAATGTACCTAGTGGTGAATCCCCCACCATTGGTGCAGTAATATTGATCTCGCCTTGTTCTAAACGCATTTGTAACTGAACTAATTCGCCTGCTTGAACAATAAACCAGCTACCACGATGCGCTAATTGTAATATATCGCCATTGAGCACGGTTTGATGCAAACTTTGGGTTATGCGTTGACTGACAATATTATTAAAAATCGCACTTCGCGCCGCAGAAAGATAAAAGCTACGTTTTTTTCGATCCTTAACCGAAATTTCGCCATTGGCCCATTTTATAGCCTGAGTAATATTATTTTCATCACGACCAAAACGCTGCTCACCAAAATAATTAGGCACACCATGCTGTTTGATTAATGCTAATTTAGATTCAATTTCAGATTGACTATTTAACGATTTTAAAATTATTTTAAAATAATTACCTTTTAATGCGCCAATTTTTAATTTTTTATTATGCCGCGTGACTTTTAATATTTTACAACCCGCCAAATTAAATGCCGAAAAGTCTGGTGTTTGTTGACCTGGCATATGTAAACTGAACCACTGCTCAGTCACCGCTTGGCGATCTTTCAAACCAGCATAACTTACTAGCTTGGTTGAAATTCCCACATATTTAGCCAACTGCTCAGCCACGAAAATGGTATTACAATCACGTTTTTGCAAAAAAACTAAAACATGTTCGCCTTCACCAGTCAACTCAAAGCCAAGATCTTCTGTCACATTAAAATCTTCGTATTGTTGCTTGTATTGTCCTTTAGTGGTCGGTTTGCCATATAAATAATTAAGTTGTGCTAACACTATTATTGCCTATTGTATAATTTAAACTGTTTCGGATTTTTTACTTAATAACACTACCGCTTGGCAAGCAATGCCTTCTTTACGCCCAGTAAAGCCTAATTGTTCAGTTGTTGTTGCTTTTACACTAATTTGTTCAAAATGAACTTTCAGATCTTCTGCTATATTAACTCGCATTTGATCAACATGAGGTTGCATTTTAGGTTCTTGGGCAATAATAGTAGCATCTAAATTAACTAATTCATAACCTTTAGCTTGAACAAGGGTATACACATCTTTCAATAATATTCGACTATCTATACCTTTATATTTAGGATCTGTATCAGGAAATAGCTTACCGATGTCACCTAATGCCAATGCGCCAATTAAAGCATCGGTTATTGCATGTAACACAACATCACCATCAGAGTGAGCAACAAGGCCATATTGATAAGGAATTTTTACCCCAGCAAGAGTTATAGGACCCTCTCCACTAAACTTATGAACATCAAATCCATGACCTATTCTCATACTTTTACCTATTTGGAATCTGCTTAGTTAAATAAAAAGTAGCCAATGCTAAATCTTCAGGACGGGTTATTTTTATATTATCCCCACGACACTCAATTAATAAAGGATGCCCACCACAATACTCAATGGCTGAAGCTTCGTCAGTGATGGCAACATGATCATTTAGAGCTTGTTGCAAACATGATTTTAGTTCGCCAGCATTAAACAGTTGAGGAGTAGCAGCGCCCCATAAATAAGTCCGATCTTCAGAATAATCAATAATGGTATCATTATTTTGACAAGCTCGCTTAATCGTATCACTAACACGAGTGGCTAATATACCGCCTTGTTTTTTAGTTGTTACTGTTTCAATCAGCCGAGTAATATCACAATGAGTCACACAAGGTCTTGCCGCATCATGAACTAAAGCCCACTGTTCATCATTTAGCAATTTTAATCCGGCTAAAACAGAATCAGCTCGAGTTTTGCCACCTAAAGCAACTTTAATCTTATCGTGCTGAGCAATTGAAAGGGTATTAAATATATTATCTTCTGAGCTAATCACAACAATAACTTGAGCGATTTGAGGATGCGTTAATAATTTATTTAGAGTATGTTCTAAAACGGTCTTCGAACCAACTTTTAGATATTGTTTAGGGATTTGACTATTCATACGGCAACCAACTCCTGCTGCCGGTACAATAGCAATGATATCATTAAGATTATTCAAGTTATGCATTATCGTTTTTTAGTATCCGAATCAATTATAATTCGATAAAAATATTCATCAGGTTTAACCATACCCAAATGACTACGAGCACGCTCTTCTATTGCTTCATAGCCACGTTGCAAATCGTTAATTTCAGCAAACATCTGTTCGTTACGAGTCTTTAACTTCTCATTATCGGCACGCAAATTGACTAACATTTCTACATTATCTTGATAATCGTACACATTATTTTTGCCATACCATAAAGAATATTGCAGATAACCCAGTACAGCTAATAACAATAAAGGTAGCTTCCATCTTCTCATGAATTTAGTATTATCCTTTATCTATATGCATTTAACTGGTTTTGGTAAGCCTGCAAGTTTAGTTGCTTGTTTAGCAGGACCGTCTGGAAATAATTTATACAAATAACGACTATTGCCCTTTTCTGCACCAAACTTTTTTTCCATTGCTTTGACTAAAGCTCGAATAGCTGGTGAGGTTTTATATTCTAAGTAAAAATCACGAACAAATAAAATAACCTCCCAATGGGCATCGGTTAATTCAATGGACTCTTTGGCTGCCAATTCTGGAACTAAATCAACAGTCCAATCCTGCCAATTTTTTAAATAGCCTTTCTCATCAGTTTCTATCTGCTCTAACATTTTTTCAAAGTACGTTATTTTATTTGCGTTGTATTATACTCAATTAATCAAAATCCAACACTAATTTTGCAGGCGAATACGTTATTGTTTGTTTAATTTCTTCGAAATTTGATGAAATTTAAAGCAAACGATAAAAAAAATTAAAATAGCTATTTACAAATAAGCAAGTCTACTTTAATATTCACAGCCATTGCGGAAGTGTGGCTGAGCGGTTGAAAGCACCGGTCTTGAAAACCGGCGAGGGGCGACCCTCCCAGAGTTCGAATCTCTGCGCTTCCGCCATCTTCTTATTGTGGCAAATTCCACAGTTGTCCATAGAAGTCCACTTAAATCCACTATTTAAACGCCTACCGAAATATATTTGAATTATTTTGTATTTTTCATCAAATACTGTAACCATCCCCTAAAAGAGTACAGCAAAAAAGTAGAAAATTCTCTATGATAAAAGTAAAGGGGATTAATTATGAAAAAAATGACTGAACTCAAATCGTGGCTATTTTAAAAGAAGCTGAAGCGGGTATTCCCGTTAAAGAACTGTGCCGTAAATATGGCATGGGTAATTCAACTTTCTATAAATGGCGGGAAAAATACGGCGGAATGGAAACTTCGGATATCAAACGCTTAAAGGAGCTGGAGGCTGAAAACCGCAAGCTTAAGCAGATATTTGCCGAACTGAGTTTAAAATCCCAGCTTCAAGAAGAAATTATAAAAAAGCTTTAGTGCCCACAAAGGCACGTAAAACGTGGGCACAGCAACTACAATTTATCATTGGTATGTCCACACTTTTTAGTACCAAAAAGATAAGGTCATCGATTTCTTTTGTATTCAATCGGCGACTGGTAATTTAATGTTGAATGAAGTCGATTATAATTAAACCAATCCACATAGTGATTAAATTCCAATTTAAGTTGCGCCAGTGAATCAAAAATAGTATTTGACACAAATTCTGTTTTCACTGCTTTGAATGTGCTTTCTGCAATTGCGTTATCATAGGGGCAGCCTTTGCGACTTAACGACCGTTTAATTCCAAATGCTGTTAAACATTCATCAATCAAATAATTATCAAACTCTTTTCCTCTATCAGAATGAAACAACTCAATCGTCTGTAAGTTCATTGGAATTTGACTCATAGCTTGCATGACCAGTGCCGCTGTTTTATGCCTGCCAGCACTTCGCCCCACTATTTCTCGATTACTGATATCAACAATTACACAAAGGTAGTGCCAACGTTGTTTAACCCTTACATAGGTTAAATCGGTCACCAATATCTTTCGTGGTTGACCTATATCAAATTCTCGATTCAGTTCATTCCCTACCAGCGATTCATTGCTTTTTTCTGTATGAATACAATATTTTTTACAGGTGTATTTCGAAACCCAGCCATTTTTCGCCATGATTCGACCTATTCGGCGTCGAGATACGGTTATGCCTTGCTTTCTCAGCTCTGCTTGCAGACGCCTTGTACCATAAGCACGATAAAAAGTTACGGAGTCAAACTATTTACAGAACAGATAAAACAAATTTAACTAAGGCTTAACACAAGCAGCTCTATATAGGTTAAAAGTTAATTCATAACCTAAATCCCCATCCCCTAGATCGACTCGAATTGATTTTCCCTTGTATGTATCGATTGTCCAATACCAATCATAAGGATGCTTAGTTTCCCAGTCGTCAAGACCTAAATAGTGATTAGGATGATTAAACAAAGTTCCCCATTCATTAATTAGCCCACCAATCCACTTGCCATTACCTCCGCGATAGCTTAATTGTCGGCGATAACCATTGATATTTCTTCCAGGAATACCTCCTGTCCAAATATCATCATTATTTGCATTAGTATAATCTGCAACACTCGGCATCCGATAACCTATTTGATTGCAATAATCTTTTGTCTTACTAGCTGAAGCATTTATACCAACCCCTTGTGCTATATACCATCTTTCAATTTTAAAGCTATACAAGACGTTACTTTTGGCTCTATCTGAATAAAGCTTAAATGTAGAGGGACTAAAATTTTTATTAGCACTACTGTTTACTGGTCC
>NZ_JBIDFG010000019.1:0-39348 GCF_046635625.1 Gilliamella sp. BG1
TTTCTTAAATTTATTGTTATAAAATAAACAGTTAATGTTGTTTTTAGTAATTTTAACATAAAATAGTATATAACTATGCTACTCTATTTTAGAATAAAAACTTTATTTTTCATCTACTTTTTTGTAAAGTTTTGTTAAGCTCTTTCTTTAATAAAAGATCATCCATTGCTCTAAATTTTTTAATAATATAAGATAACGAATCCATTACTTAAAATCACATATTTGCTTATTAATATTAAGACTTAATCATTAACCTTTACAGAAACATAATTAATACTTCCTATATTTTTGTATATCGCTATTTTAGATCCTAACAATAGCGAATAGACAACATCCATGACTTAATAGCATTTTTTTGCTATAGTAAACGCCATTTTATTTAATCTATAAGAGTTATAAGCTATGGAATCTATACCTAATTGCCCTGTTTGCCAATCTGAACACACTTATCATGATGGCAGCTTTTGTGTTTGCCCTGAATGTGCCCACGAATGGGATCCAAACGAGGCTGTGTCTTCTGATGTTGGATTACAGGTAAAAGATAGCAATGGTAATTTACTTGCTGATGGCGACGATATTATTTTGATTAAGGATCTAAAATTGAAAGGATCTTCAACGGTGCTGAAAAAAGGCGCTAAAGCCAAAGGCATTCGTTTAGTCGAAGGTGATCACGAAATCGACTGCAAAATTGATGGCATGAAAATTATGCTAAAAGCCTGCTTTGTAAAAAAAGCTTAGTTAATTATCATGTTGTGTATAACCTTTTTCAAAAAATAATTAAAGACAATGATAATCCATGTACAAAAAACAGCCTTGGAACATTGTATAAAAAAGAGTTAGGTGTTAAACAAAATTATCAAATTAAGGGAATATTTAATGGCATTCCCTTAATTATTAATGTTAATTTTTAAACACCAACTTTGCTTCTTCAAGTTATCAACAAAGCAATTAAAATATAAACACATTTAACCTTTACAAGCAATATAGTTAATTTTTCCTATCTTATTTTCATAACTATCATACCCCACCCCACCATTGACAGTATGCACAACAAAGTGCCGTTCGGGTGAATAGTTATCTCTTGTCCAATAATGAGCATCACGCCAATCAGAACTTGGATAGCTTGTTTGATTCATTTGTCCCCATTCAGCGGTCAACCCTCCACCAATTGCTCGGGAATAATTATTATCTTTAAAATTCCAATACATTGGTGCTTTTCTTTGTGGAGAATTAGTCAATTCGTCTCGACTTAATATATTAAAAGCACCACCACATTTTGCTTGAGCAATATCCCAATAATCCCTAAAATCACTTTGAGGAATAGCCCAGATATTTGTTGGATTAAAACTATAATTATGCTTAACAGATTTATCTCTCTTTAATGTCGCCTGTACTGTTAATTCGCCTAATGGTTTTTTCTTTAGAGTAATAAATCCTAACGAGTCAATATCAATAATATCTTTCGATCCAGTAATAACTGAAAACTCATAATCTGTTTGTACACCAGTCATTACTAATTGGAATTTAGCCCCAGGAAAACCTGTTGTTGGAAAGGTTTTTGATGAAACGGTTGGTTTAGCCTTAAAACCAAAATTCAACACATAATCATTTGTACGCCCACCACCATACTCAGGGTTTATTATACTACTTTCGAGATTCCATTTTTGAGAATTTCCATTTTTATCAAAACCATGCCATTGAGCATTTTGGTGGGTAATTGTCGCATTCGGTTTAGCATAACAAATTTCTGATTTTGCGGCGATTTGATAAGTTTTAGCTAATGTAACAGATTCACTTTCATTGGGAATACCATATTCTGATTGTGCTTTAACATCAGTTTTAATGATGAGCTTTAATGGCATTGAAAAACCACTTCCACAACCTATCATTTTTTTCTTATCATCACCCATTATCCTAACGCCATTATTGTCATACCACCAATAATTGGTCATTTGCACTTTAAATGGCTCCTGTGGATCGGCACTATCACCATCTATATCACTGTAATTTTCAACTTTATCTAAGTTTGTTGAAGTATAAATCGCCACTTTAAAATCATTCAGCGTTAAATTACCATCAAATTCTTTCACTTCACTAGATTTTATAGTGCCACTCGCCTCACTGTAAAAAACACCGTTGACAGTAAAACCATGTTTATCTGCACTCGATAACGCCAGCACTTGTGGGGCATTACCTATTATAATATGGTTCGACGTAGCAGTGAGTATGGCATGAGGTGCCCCAGCTATTATCAATTGTGATAATAATATTAAGCTTTTTTGAGTAAATTTTAGTTTTAAATTGGCTATAGATGCTATTATTTTGCCAATGTGGTTAGATTTACAGTGGGAGAGTTTAAAATAAAAAGGTAATGCTAAATATAAAGTGCTTTGCTGTAAAATTAAATAAAAACAATTAACAAAGTCACCAATACTCCAAAATGCTCGATGCTCGATGCTCGATGCTCGATGCTCGATGCTCGATGCTCGATGCTCGATTTCAGACCATATCTTATCATATTTTTATTATTCCTTATACTTATTTCCATCAATAAATTTATAAAATATAAATAGTTAAATTATTTTTAACAACTAAAGAATGACACATACCATATAAATAACATAGTATTAAAAGTATTTTAGAGAAAAAACTCTTTTATCTCCACTCTTTTGTAAAATTTTGTTAAGGACTTCCTTTAATCAAAGGATCACCTATTGAAACCAAGCTTTTAATAATATGAGTTAACTAATCTACTATATAAAATGGTTTATCTAGTTTGTTAATATGTTTATTTTTAGATAATTACTTAATAATATGTATCACACAATAAAAAATAGTCAGGTAGGGCATTGATTTTATTTAAATTTTTATTTGACGGTTTTTTGTTAATTTATAGATAAATCAATATATTAAAATGTAAATTTGCTCAATAGCCACAAAAAACAAGTACAAATTACATCGTTACTTTGCAACCATTTTCTGCAATTAGCGAGCTAAAATAACAATATTGTTCGATTTGATTAGTGATAACGTTGAATAAAGAGTGCTTCGTAAGCCCGACCTAATAGTAATCTTTCATATGCGTTATCAGTCTGTTCTATTATATGGTCTAATTGCTCCTCAGCATCATCAGGCAGTGGATAAGTGTTAATAAGCTTGCTGACTTTATTATTAAGCATATTAAAATGATCCTTTGAACATAATGCTTCTTCAAATGCTATATAGAAAAATGTAATAACCCGAGACCTCATTTCAAGATCGGTTTCATCTTTCAGTAAAGCCTTAAGTTGCTCAAAAGGTTCTGCGCAATCAGGAAGTGAAGCGAGTCTTTCTGCCTGCTTTATTAATTCTTGTTCTTTGCTCATAGTCAATTGTTAATCCATCATCATTGAGCAAGTAAATAATTAGAATAATAAACAAGACTTGCTTCCAGTGCTTAGTTTATCATTGTTTATTTTCCAAATAAATTCTCATTCAACGATGGAATAGTGAGTATTAAACATCTAATAATAATTTAATAATGTTTTTTTTGCTAGCAAGTATCACCGAGTTAAATACCATAAAATACTAGAAATTCGCTCAAACATTTGTTCAAAAATAAATTCAGTAAATGCGGGTAATGTTGTAATTAAATAAGTTAGCATGATTAGCCCTAAAAATAGGGTCGCTGGATAACCAACCACAAATATAGATAGCTGTGGCGTCATTCTGTTAAGTAGTCCTAATGATATGTTGATGATTAATAGCAATGTCATTAAAGGAAGTGCTAACATGATTGCGTTGATAAATAATAGTTTGCTGACTTCAATTAATGCTAAGTATCCATTCGCTTGTAATGGCATTACTGCAATCGGAATAATATCAAAACTATTTGATATGCCGTATAACAACCATAAATGGCCATCAAGACTGAGAAATATTAATAAAGCAATGATGTTAATTAAGCGCGATAATACTGATGTTGATGGACCGCCAATAGGGTCAAAAAAGGTCGCCATTCCTAGCCCCATTTGCATCCCTATTAATTCTCCTGAAAATCGCACTGTCATAAATGCCAACTGCATGGTAAAACCAATAAGTATTCCAATCATTATTTGTTGTGCAATAATCCATATTCCTATAAATGAGTATATTTTTATATTGTCATCAATATGTGGATGTGGCAGTACAATCGTAGTGAGTAGCGCTAGGCCAATTTTAACTCGATTAGGCGTTTCCTTTTCGCCAAAAATGGGCGCTACCATGATCAACGCTAAGATACGAACAAAAGGGAAAAAATAGTCCCTAATCCAAGAAAAGAAATCGATATTAAATAAATTGTTGATATCAAATTCCATTACATTTAACGGGTTAAGTTAGGAATATCTGTAATAACGGTTTGGATATAGTCGATCATGGTTGATAGCATTGATGGCCCCAATATTATTAAAACCACAATGACCACTATGATCTTGGGAATAAATGATAATGTCATTTCGTTAATTTGCGTCGCAGCTTGTAATAAACTAATGATTAACCCTGTTACTAATGCGGCTAATAATAACGGTCCAGCTAATGATGCCGAAACTTTTATCGCTTGTATGGCTAACGTGCTGATATATTCAGATGACATAGTGCGACTCAACTAAAAAAGCTTTGTGCTAATGATCCAAGTAATAAATGCCAACCATCTGCCAAGACAAATAACATTAATTTGAATGGTAATGATACTGTCGCTGGTGGCACCATCATCATTCCTAATGCCATAAGCGTGCTTGCTACCACTAGATCAATTACTAAGAATGGAATAAAAATTGTAAAACCAATTTGAAACGCTGTTTTTAATTCACTCACCACAAAAGCAGGAACTAATACTTTTAAAGGAACGTCTTCCCGTGTTTGAATGTCGTTTTGGTGAGACATGTTAACAAATAACGCTAGGTCATTTTCTCGCGTTTGGGTAAGCATAAATTCTTGTAATGGTTTAGTTGCTTTTGTTAATCCTTCTTGCATGGTGATTTGATTTTGTGAATATGGCATATACGCTTCTTGATAAATTTTATCAATGACTGGCGACATAATAAAAAATGTCATAAAAAGCGAAATTCCCAAAATAACTTGATTCGGCGGTGCTGATTGCGTACCTAGGGCATTACGCAACAGACCTAACACAATGATGATTCGTGTAAAGCTGGTCATCAATAATAATATTGCTGGTATAAAAGTGAGCAATGTTAAAAAGACTAATGTTTCAACTGGTAACGACCAATTTTGCCCACCTGTTAGGGACTGATTTATGTTAGTTAAAGATGAAGTTTCAGCATGGCTAGATAAGCTAAATAGCAATAAACTTAGCAAAATAGTTAAATTTAATCGCACTTGTTGTTACTCCTTTTTCACTTTTAAAGCGGATTGTAATATCTGTTGAAATGAGTTAATTTTCGTAAGATTTTTATCTGCTCCATTTTGCGAAAGTAACACTTTGGTTCTTTCTTCATTGATAGTATGTAACAATGTCATTTGTTGAGGAGTAACACCTACCACTAATAATTGGTTATCAACGTGAATAACCATAATACGTTCTTTAGGATTAATGTTATATGTGGCTTTGACATCAATCCATTGTTCGGTCGTTTTTTTCCAACCCATTCGTTTTGCGAGCCATCCTAGCAATAAAATAAAACCGATGATCACAATAAGCGTTAATCCCATTGACGATCCAATTTCAGTATAAATATTTAAATCAGAAGACGATGGCGATAAGGTATTAGTATTGGTTGCACCAACCGTAGGTTGAATCAAATTAGGTTGCTTTATTGTCATTAACGGCTTAATCTTCTTACACGCTCTGATGGAGTAATAATATCGGTGATACGTACACCATAGTTATCGCCAACTACCACAATTTCGCCTTGAGCTATTAAATAACCGTTAATTAATATATCTAATGGTTCTCCTGCAAGCCCATCTAATGCAATTACCGAACCTTGGGTTAGATTTAATAGATCTTTAATAGCTATTTTTGTTCGACCAAGTTCAACGCTTAAATCAACAGGTATATCTAATATAAGATTAATATCTTGCTTTTTATCTTTTGTTTGTTGAGGAGATAATGTTTCAAAAATAGCCTCTTTAGTGATGAGTTCATCACTCATTACTTTTTCTTCTTGGTCTTCGCCGTTATTTGGTATAATGTCAGTCATTGAACACTCCCTCATTCAGTTGTTCTATCACAGGATTAATGACCTGTTCTACTTGAATTGCATACTGTTTATTTACTTTACCGTAATGGCCTTTTAATACCGGTACACCACCAACTGTTACATCTATATTTGTTGGTTTTTCAATTGTTAAAATATCATCAACTTTTAACGCTAACAGTTTTTCAACGGTTGTATGAATATGGGTAAAATTGGCAACTAATTCGACAGATGATTGTTTAATTCCAGTGGTTAATGAACTCATCCAGATATTATCGTCTTGATAAGTCTGTTCTTCGATAGGTGGCTTTATTAGCAACTCTTTGATTGGTTCAACCATAGAATAAGGGATACAAATGCAAAATGTCGCTTTGCTATGACCCACTTCGACTTTGAAGTTTGTTGTTAGCACAACATCATCAGGCGAACTGGTAATGTTGGTAAATTTGCTTTGCATTTCAGAGCGAATATATTCAGTTTCAATTGGGTATACATCAGCCCATGCATTTTGATAAATAACTAATGCTAATTCTAATACTCGTTTTATGATTTGCTGTTCGGTGTGGGTAAATTCTCGTCCTTGTGTTTTTATTTTAGTTGTATGCCCGTCTCCCCCAAATAATGAATCAACGATAATAAAGACTAATTCAGGCGAAAATGAAAATAAGCTTGAACCTCTTAATGGGTTAAGATGAACTAAATTTAAATGGTTTTCTGATGAAATATTAGAAAATTCCTCAAATGTTTGTGGTTCAATATGCGATGCAACTACATCGGCATTGCGACGCAATCGATTAAATAGCCCAATTCTAAACTGACGAGCAAAACGTTCATTAATGATTTCTAATGCGGTTAATCGTTCAGGAATAAAACGATGTTTTACCGATAAATCATAAGGTTTAACATCAACCTTTTTACCAGAAGGTAACGAAAAAGAAGAAGCATCAATACTGCTATCGTCACCATCGTTAACAAAACTATCAGATAGTTGTTCTGCAGCACTATTTTCATTTAAATCTGTTGTGGGCTCTATCTTATCGGGCATAATAATCACCGTATAATAAAATCAGTAAATAGAACTTCATCAACTTTTACCCAATGTTTTGCATCATATTGTCTTGATAAGGTAGTTTTTATCTGCTCTTGTAAATCGATCTTCCCCGATTCTTGCTTTAGTTTGTTAACATGCTGTTTTGAAGTTAAAAGTAGTACGTCACTTCTTACTTCAGGTAAATAATCTAATAGCACTGTTCTTTGGTTTTCATCGGCGATACGCAAAACTATTCCAATATAAATAATTTTATTAGTTTCGATATTATCTTCTGAGACAGGTAATGAAATAGTAAACGGTTTTAATGTTAAAAATACCGGTGACGTAACTTCGGGTTCTTCTTGTGCTTTAGTTGTGCTTTGTGAGTGATTGTGAAACCACAAATAAGCCGCAACACTTATCGCTAACAACGTAATAAGAATAAGGATCAGATTTAAAACACTTACTTTTTTTTTCGTGGTAGGCATATTTATTCTTGTCTCTATAAATTTAAAAAGATTTATAACCCATTAATTAGGTATAGTTACAAGGATAATAAATCATATTTTTTAAATTGATTTGAAGAATAGGCAACAAAACATTACCTATTTAAACGTTTCAATTGATTTAAAATATAAAATTGCTCAAAAAATAATAATCTTATTAGTTAGGCAAATATACTAAGTCTAGATTTAATTGATCGACTTTCAATTAGAGATTGCTCAATACTATCGTCTATTACATCAAGTGACACGACTTTCTGGGTTTGATTGCTTTTTGTTTGTTGCTGTGTATCAGATTGTTTTGAATCATTCATCATTGAAAAATCACCGATATTTGTTTGCTCTAGTGTAATACCTTGATCTTCTAATGATGTTCTTAAAAAAGGTAAAGCCGATTCTAACATACCTTTAACAGCACTATGTGCAGCCATCATATGAAGATTCATTTTATCATCATTCATTGCAAGCTTAATGTACATTGAGCCTAACTCTTGTGGATGTAATTTTATTTCGGCAGTTTGAATACCTTGACGATTAAACATGATAATTTGTTCACTTAATGAAGTTTGCCACTGCATAATATTTTGTGTAGGTAAATTTATTGTCGCTGATCTTGCGCTAATACTAGTTGGTGATAATAGCTGGTTTTGTCCATTGGTATTGGCTAACAAAAATGGCTCTTGATTAGTAGCCATTTGTCCTTCATCATCGTAATTATTTATTAATTGGACTTGATTCATCACTACTTTCTGCATAAATTCACTAGCTTTATGCGATTCATTTTTTGAGTTAGCAAAATTATTAATATTATCTTTAATATTTGTCGTTCCTTTATCCACAGGTTTAGTTTTTATTCCTGTTTGTGATGTTACTTTATTAATTAAATCTTCACTGTCATAAATAGAAGTAAGTAACTGCGTTGCTTGCTCATCGATTACCACTTCTGATGATGATCCATCGAATAAATTAACATTTAATGTTTCAGTATTTTGATCTATTTTTATATCACTATCTTGCGCTATTGGTGTTTGTATATTAAAGGGATAAATTTCCGTAATTAACATTTCAACATTATGATCATTATCTTCTTGCGCATCATCGATACCTTTTAATTTGGCATTAACTGTTTTTTTATTATGTTCGGTTTGATTTTCACTTTGTTGTAATAATTGTTGAAAGCAATCATTACCATTATTCGTTAAATTGGTTTCAACAAGATCTGATTGATGAGAAACAGTAGCGTTCAATCCATTGATAAGATTAACATTCATTTAATACTCTCCTTGCTAATTGTAACTGCGCAAATTCATCTGTCAGTTTTTGCTGTAACCGATTTTGTCGTTGCAAATATTGGTTATACTGCTTATTTAATAGTGTGGTATATGTGTTTAAGCTTTTTTGTGATTGATTAAGCTGATTTGTAATTTGCTTTTGTTTAATATCTAACGATAACAATAGTTTTTTTTGTTGCTCAATACCTTGTTCAATTGAAGCAATAAACGATTTAAAATTGTTTAACTCGCTACCTTTAATACCTTCAAATAAGGCATTATTTAATTTTTGTTGATATTCAACATAATAATTATTTAAAACATTTAGCTGTGATTGTGCATTTTGATGATTTTCATTTGCTTTTTTTAGTTTTATCAAATTATCGTCTACCGACTTTTGCGCCAATTTTTTTAATGTTGAAAATGCAAGTTGCGAAGGATTTTTATTCATTATGATCTTTCCCTAACGAGCTAATGGTGGCTCAACAATGGCCGCTAATTGTTGATAAGCGTCTTGATAACAGCAATGTTCATTAATACCTTGTTGTAAAAATTTTTGCATAGCAGGATATAGCGTTATCGCTCTGTCTAATAATGGATCTGTGCCAGATACATAAGCACCAACATTAATCAAGTCACGGTTTCGTTGAAAACTTGAAAATAATTGTTTAAATAATCTAGATTTTTTTTCATCTTCAGGGGCAGTAAGATCTGTCATTACGCGACTGATTGAAGCCTCAATATCAATAGCTGGATAATGCCCTGATTCAGCAAGAGATCGAGATAAAACAATGTGTCCATCTAAAATTGCTCTGGCCGAATCTGCAATCGGATCTTGTTGATCATCACCTTCGGTTAATACCGTATAAAATGCAGTAATTGAGCCTTTCCCTTCTTCATCATTACCTGCTCTTTCAACTAATGCGGGTAGTTTTGCAAAGACTGATGGCGGGTAACCTTTAGTTGCTGGGGGTTCACCAATTGCTAAAGCAATTTCTCGTTGTGCCATAGCATAACGAGTTAAAGAGTCCATAATCAATAAAACGTTAAAACCTTTATCACGAAAGTTTTCAGCAATTTTTGTTGCATATGCCGCTCCTTGTAAGCGTAATAATGGTGAAACATCCGCTGGTGCCGCTACAACAACCGCTCGAGCCAATCCTTCTTCGCCTAAAATATTTTCGATAAAGTCTTTAACTTCTCGACCTCGTTCACCAATCAACCCGACAACAATAATGTCCGCTTGCGTATAACGAGCCATCATGCCTAGTAAGACACTTTTACCAACCCCTGATCCAGCAAATAAGCCCATTCGTTGCCCTTTGCCAACCGTTAGCAAGGCATTTATAGCTCTGACACCAACATCAAGAACCTGATGAACAGGAGTCCGTTGTAGTGGATTGAGGGATTTATTGGCTAATCCAGCATACTCAATATGCTCAGGTAATGGTTTATCATCCAAGGGATTTCCCATAGCATCAACCACTCGACCTAATAATCCCATTCCCATAGGTAATACTTTATGATTAAAATGTGTTAGATCATATTGCTTAGTATAGACTCGTGCCCCTAATAAAATACCGTCAGTTGATTCAAATGGCATTAAGTAAAGTGTTTTATCACTAAATCCAACTACCTCACACTCAACGGGCTCAATTCGACCGTCGGTTTGTCGTTCAACCAAGCAGTTAGACCCCAAAGGTAACTTTAGTCCAATAGCTTCTAGCACAAGTCCCGATGCTTTAATCAATCTTCCATATTGGCGGATTAGTGATAGTGATTCAAGTTGTTGTGTAGCTTGGTCAATTTTATTTAGCCATTGTGCAGAATATCTCACGTTAATGATTGTCCTCTTTTAGGCTATCAGACATTATTTGCCAGTGTTGATCGATATTTGCATCAATTTCATTAGTTTCGGTAAATATCTTGCATCCACCCTGTTCTACGTTAGAATCGGCAATAAGTTGCCAATGATGTTGACTGATTTCATCATTCAGCATGGGTTCTAACCACAGTAAATCAGCTGGATTTAGGTGCAATGCCATAGGTTCAGACAAAACTGAGCACTGTTCAACTAATGTTTTTATGGTATATATAAGCTGTTTTTGCTTAGCTTTGGGTATCGTGCCTACTGTTTTTTGCGCAGCAATCAATGCTAAATCAAGCAGTTTAGGAACAATTAATTCATCGATCTCGTTAATCGAATTTTGAAAATTAGCTATTAAATTAGCTATAGCTTGAACGGCATTTAATTTTTCTTCATTAAGTTGTTGTTCAATGAACTGGCGCCCTTCTTGCTCGCCAATTTGATAGCCTTCATCATAACCAGCCTGTTTACCTGCATTGAAACCTTCTTGTTGACCTAAATTAAAACCGTCCTGATAAGCCTGTTTTTTTACCTCTTCTTTTAATTGCTCTAACTGTTGTGCCTGATTTAACTCTGGTTCAATTACAACATTATCCATCTCGGTAGCAGTTAGTTCTGTTTCAGGATCATCAGTTCCAACGTTTATAGCAACTTCATTTTTACTTAATTTCGGTAATTCGGGTAAAGAGAAATCTTGAAAACTTAATGGTTCCCAATTTAATCTATCTGGCCGATTACACATATTCATCATCACCGCTACTTAGGATCACTTCACCACTTTCTGCTAATCGACGAGCAATAGCCAATATTTTTTTCTGTTCAGTTTCAACTTGAGATAAACGTACAGGAGGTCGATTTTCTAAATCTTCACGTAAGATAGATGCCGCTCGCTGTGACATGTTACTCAATAGTTTTTCTCGTAATTCAACCGATGCACCTTTCAATGCAATTATTAATATTTCATTATCGACTTCTTTAAGTAAGCGTTGAATACTTCTATCATCCACTTCAACAAGATTTTCAAATAAGAACATTTCATCAATAATTTTTTGGGTTAACTCGCCATCATAATCACGCAATGCATTAATAACTTGCTCTTCTTGCTGCGTTTTCATTAAGTTAATAATTTCTGCCGCAGTACGTATACCACCAAGATTATTAAGTTTGATATTTTGACCATGTAGTAAAGTCGATAATGAAGTTGAGAGTAATTGAAGTGCAGAAGGCTCTACTCCTCCAAAAGTTGCAATACGTAACATGACATCGTTTCGTAATTCATCATCAAATAGATTTAGAATTTCTGCCGCTAAATCACGATTTAGATGAACTAAAATAGTTGCAATAATTTGTGGATGTTCTTTTTTGACCAAATCAACTGCTCTTGTAGCATCGACATAGTTGAGCATTTCAAGACCATCGGTTGCTTCTTCTTTTCCTGTATCTAATAATTCATCCAGTAAACGTTCGGCTTTTTCACTACCAAGAGATCGACCCAATATTGTACGTAAGTAACCATCTGGATCGGTATTTAAAACAGCGCATTCTTCAAGAGCAACTTGGCACTCGTTAAGTATACCTTTCAACTGTTCTTGCGAAAATTGAGGTAATGACATCATCGCACTACTAATTTGTTGCACTTCTTTATGGTTAAGATGTTGCATAACTTGTGCCGCTAACCCTTCACCTAACACCATTAAAATCGCAGCTACTTTTTGAGATTCACTTAATATCATTGCTCAGTGTCCTCCTTATTTATCCAATTACGAATAATTAGTGCCATTACACGCGGTTCTTTTTCAACAATTTTCCGTATATGCTGTTGTTGTTGCGTATTATCTTCAAATATTTTTTGCTGTTGTTTACTGTGAGCTTTATAATCTAACTTATCGTCTACGGTAGATTGAGAAACTAATGATTCTCCATTATCAATAAAGAATTTACGTTGTAATTTTATCCATACCGAACGTAAAACCTTACGCCACGCAAACCATGAAATAATAATATAAATTAGATACTTAATTACTGTTTTAGCAGAATCATAAAATTCAGGAGTTTTCCAAAATGCCATATTATCGTTGTCATCAAGTGTTTGATCGGTAAATTTCAAATTTGCAACAGTCAAGCTATCACCACGTAAATCAGAAAACCCCATTGCCTGACGGGCTAATGCTTCAATATTTTTCAGTTCATCACTATCTAGTTTTACCCATTGTTCAGTTATGGAAGATGACTTGTCATTGTCATTGTCATTGTCATTGTCAACATCTTCAGATTTAACATTATCTGGCTCGGTTGTAACGAATTTATAATTCACCAAAACAGCAACCGATAAACGTTTAATACGACCTTCAGGTATTTGACTGTGTATAACCTTTCTATTTACTTCAAAATTAACGGTATTATTTGATTGCAAGCTGTAATTTCCTTGCTTATCGTGTTTTTCAGTCGATTCTTGTTCATCGATTGGCGCGCTAGATGCAGGTACAGGTTGATTAGACAACGCTCCTGGCACACCACCTACACCATAGCTTTTAGATGATTGACGATTTTCTACTTGTTGCTTACTGCGAATAGTTTGATTAGCAATATCACTATTAGGATCATAAGTTTCTAATGTCGATTCTTGTCGACTGAAATCAATATCAGCATTCACTTGCACCTTGACATTATTTTTACCCAAAATTGGGGTGATGATTTTTTCTACTCGCTCACGAATATTATTTTCAATTCGCTCACCAAATTCGAGTTGAGCGACATTTGTGTTTCTATCACGATAACCTTCACCAGTTAACAGGTGACCATGCTGATCGATAATGGTCACTTTATCTGCTTGTAATTCTGGCACACTACTAGAAATTAAATGGATAATGGCATCGATTTGACCTTGTGATAATGAGCGCCCAGGAAATAACGTTAATGCCACCGATGCAGAAGGAGATTTCCTTTCCCTGACAAATAAAGAAGGTTTAGGCATTGCTAAATGCACTCTAGCATCATCAATACTACTGATGATGGATATTGTTCGGGATAATTCGCCTTCTAAAGCTCGTTGATAATTTATTTGTTCATTGAATTGGCTCATACCAAAACTTTCTTTGTCGAGCAATTCAAAACCAACTGCCCCACCTTTTGGTAAACCCTGCTGAGCAATACGTAATCGGGTATCGTAAACTTTATCTTGCGGAATTAAGATTGTGGAACCAGAAGACGAAAATTGATAAGGAATATTCATCTTATCAAGTTGGCTAATAATTTCACCACCATCTTTATCATTTAAATTACTGAATAAAACTGCATAAGACTCATCTTTAGCCCATAAATAAATAAAACTAATAATGGCTATTATAATTACAGCTGCAATTAACAATGCCATTTTGGTGTTTTGTTTTAGTTGATTTATAAAAGGCAACTTATTTAATATTGATTCACCTTTATTATTGACTGTTTGACTAGCCATTGGCACCCTGACTCTAAACTATTTAGATTAACTCTGTTCGTTATTATCCATGTATTTAAAAAATTCAATGGCGAGAAAAGCGTGCACTTTTTCCCTTACTTATACCCTTTGTTTTTTTATTTATATGTTAAATTTAGCCATACAGTAACAAAAGAGCTAAAAAGCAGTTATCAAAATGAATACAATCAATACATTCAATCCAATTGAGCTAACTGATTTAAATAAATCAACGTCAATATCTCCAAAAACGCATTTTGCAGATAAAAACTTTGTTTCAGAATTAAAAACCGCTTTAGATAACATCAGTCAAATACAAATACAGGCAAATAATGAAGCAAAAGCTTTTGAAATGGGAGATACAAATATTTCATTGAATGAAGTCATGGTTAATATGCAAAAGTCATCGGTTTCATTGCAGTTTGGTATTCAAGTACGCAATAAACTAGTTGCTGCTTATCAAGAAATTATGAATATGAATGTTTAATTAATGACATCGAATACAATTCCTATATTCTAAATTTTGCATTTTACTTTTACAGATAACTATTAATTCTGGTCTAAATGCGATAATCAACTCATCACACGATTCAAGTTTAAAATAAGCATCGGTCATATTTTTGATGCTTGTTGCCCTACTAAATATATTATTTTTGTTATCAACTGATGGTAAAAAAACTTTACCATTTTTACTGTACTATTAAAAAAAATAACGACATAATGCCGTCATTTAATAAAAAATAATCAATTAAATACATAAGGGATTCAAAGTGATAACACTAAAAAAGACCAATATTTCTTTAAATGAACAGCGTCTCAATTACCCAACATTAGGGCAACTCATTGTTCTGACAACATCGCTTGATGGTTTTTCTATAACTGAGGCTATTTGTTATCAAAAGAAGCTTGTGATTTCTGCTAAATTTTATCCTCAAAATAAGTACGATTATAAAGTTATATATGTCGTAATTGATCTGGATAAAAAAAACACGCATTATTATCATGAATCAGATGGAATTAACCCCCAATTTTTTGTCAGCCCTACTGGTAAGTATTATGTGTCTATTGATGTATACCATCCAGATAAAGATTTAGGCATTATGCTTCCATTATTTGATAGAGAAAATATCACCTATCCAAAGCCCAAACGTCCTATTGTCGGCGATTTTAAGGGAATATGTCATGATTTTTCTATTTTCCATTATGTTGATCTTTTTACAGAGAAAAAACCAGATAAATTGATTGCAGTTGAATTTAAAAATGATGATATAAAAAAAACCTATACCAATAAAATTCCGTTTCCAAAACATAACAAATTATTTATTGATTCTTTGAATAACCAAATTCATCTACTTGCTTATGTTGACAAGGGTTGGTTACATCGTCAAGTTGATGAGATGGGGAACGTTTTACAGTCAAGAAATATAAACACAGGAAAGCGTTTTTATCTAACTTGCGTATTGAATTTAAGTTTTACTTATACATCAAGTATTTTAAATATTGATGAAAAAGGTAAGTTTTATTTAATCAATATTTCACCCGAAGGAAAAATAGAACAAAATTTATTGTTTGATATGGAAAGGCTAATTTATTCTATTTGGGAACCGATAAAAGTTGCTGCAGAAACGTTTGTTATGCGATTCACAGATGAAATCGGCAATGGGTGGATTACAATTCAAAATAATCAGGTGATCGAAGCCTTTTCTCAGGAAACCGTTGGTTGCTATATAAACCTGCACACAAAAGAAGTGTTTAAATTATCCACAAAAGAATTAATCATTAGTGAGATCGTCAAAACCAAAGATGCCAATTATACTGTTGTTTTTTACGGAAAAGAAGAAGACAATCACTCAAAAAACAAAGAGTTAATTATTTTAAATCGCAATATTGATTAAGGCTGTTTAACGGAATGCTTGGTTGGTTCCTATCGATGAATAAAATTCAAACAAAGCATCCACAGACTTACATTATACAGGCAATTTTTTGATAGCTACCAATTTTAGTTTGATAATCGGCATGCTTACCAATCAACTCTCTAAGCTGAGAATGACGAGTAATCATTAATTGGGTTAACTGCTGCTGATAGCTAAGTATATTTTTGATATACATTCTAATCATGTCTTGATGTTGCAATGGTAAGTTTTCAATTTTTGCAAAATCATCAACCAACATAATACCTTTCGATAATTGAAGGTATTTTGCCTGCCAACTCAACAATAAGTCCCATTTTCCATTCTGTGCATTAACCAACATTTGTTCCACAACATAGTTGAATTGTTCGTATTGTTCTAATAAGTTATTTCCTTGCATAATCATCCTTTTTTACTTAGCTATCTCACGCCACGACTCAGCAATATTGTTAAGTAAATCGAAACAAGTCTGTAATTTTTCTTGATCATTATGTAAATTAGCCAATAACAATTGTTGGCTAATATAGTGATATAAACGATCTAAATTTTCGGCAATTTCACCGCCTTTTTCTAAATCTAGACAGCTTTTAAGACCATTATCAACAATATTAATCGCTTTAGAAATTGCGTTACCTTTACCAACAATATTGCCTTTTTGAATATATAAGCTAGCCAATTTAATGGCGTTAAGTGCACCATCAAATAATAAGACAATCAATTGATGGGGAGACGCTTGACTAATACGTGTTTCTAAATTCACTTGCTCGTAAGCATGAGATCCCATTTTATACATTACTATTCTCTATTTTTTTAAATTTGCCATCATATCAAATTGGGTAGTTAAATAATTACTCATACTATCTAATGAGTTGATTAAAATATCCAATTTAGTAAATTGAACTCGGTAACGCTCAATAGTTTGCTCAATAGAACTGCTTACTTGTTCATGCCGTTTATCTAATGATTTTAAGGTAGAATTTAAGCCATTGGTTGCTGAATCAATCATGCCATCACTATCAATAAATCCTCTCACTTTGGAAAAAATTTCATTAGCAATACCCGTTGTTTTACCATCACCAGTAAATAATATTGCCACCGCTTCACTGTTTTCACTGAGTGCTTTTTGTAGCTCGCTTTCTTTAATCGTTAACATGCCATTTTTGTCCATGTTAATGCCGATTTGAGCTAAAACAGAAAATTCTCCGTCTTGCCCTTTGGCAAATATTGAGCGGATACTTTGATCTATATTACGTAATGTTGAATCCCCAATAAGTGGACCATTATTGCTATTTAGTTCTTTTGAATTTGTCTCTTCTGCGGTGAATTTTGTTAATGTTGATATTGTTGTTTGTAATTGATTAAATGCCTCGACCCATTCTTTAATGGCTTCTTCCACTTTTTCATTATCCGCTGTTATAGCAAGATTCTGACTAATTGTTGTGGTCTGTTTTAATGTAATATCCACACCTTGAACCACATCTTTAACAGTATTAGAATTACTAGTTATGGCAATACCATTAAACGAAAATTTAGCATCTTGCGCTTTTGCAACTTCATTCATATGACTATTGCTAGGTTGATTAATATCAAATCCAATAACATTATTTAACATTTCGTCATCTGATGAAATAGAAGTAATGCTTTGTTGTTCACCTGTTTCTTTCGATGTGATGACTAATTGATAACCATCTGCTCCAGAACGAATAATGGCAGCATTCATTGTTGAAGGGCTGGTTGTTCCATCTTCATTAGTAACTTTGGCATTATTAATGGCATTTGCTATTGATTGCAAAGATGTCTCATCCTGAGATAAGGTTACATCAAGTTTTTGACCATTAGCTTGTTCAATCGTAATAGTTCGTGTTTGGTTATCATTACCTAACTTAGCATTTTTATCATTGATCGTCGATGTAGCAATACCATGAGATGTCGCTAATTGATCAACTGTCACTGTATAATTACCTAATGCTGCTTTGCTATTTGCTTTTACCGAAAAATAATTGTCATTTCCTGTTGCTATTCGGCTTTGAAAAAGCTCTTTTTTTTGAAGTTTTTCCGTTGCAGTATTAAATGTTGTTAATGCACTTTTTAATTTACCAAAACCACTAATTTTCGCATTAATTGCTTTTTGTTGCGTTGTAATTGGGGTTAAACGTGTTTTTTCAGCCACTTCTAGTTGATCTAAAATACCATTAAGATCGATTCCAGAACCAATGCCTAATGCGCTCATTGCCATGATTTAATCTACCTATAACAATTATTCAATATTGTTTATATCGGCTGAAAATTAAAAAAATTTAGTCTTCTTTTAAATATTTATTTAATAAATTGATAACAATCTATTTTTTTGAATAAAAAATCATTGGGGGAATTTTATAAAAAAATAACACTATGATTTATTTAATAATATTATTTTAATTTGCAACTAAACTGCTACTATAAAAAAATAATCATCAAAAATATTAAAGTTCCCTGTTTTGTTACCGATAAGTTATTTGTCAGCAAGAATATTGAATTAAATTTAAATATCTTGTTGATTTTAATATTTATATTATTGGAGATAAAAATGGCACAAGTAATTAATACAAATACAATGTCTTTAATGGCAAAAAATAACCTTAACAATTCTCAAAGCGTTCTTAGTACTTCTATTGAGCGCCTTTCATCAGGTATGCGTATTAATAGCGCTAAAGATGATGCAGCAGGTCAAGCAATTGCTAACCGTTTTTCATCAAACATCAAAGGATTAACACAAGCTGCTCGTAATGCAAATGATGGTATTTCACTTGCACAAACTACTGAAGGTGCATTAAACGAAATCAACAACAACGTACAACGTATTCGTGAATTAACTGTTCAAGCGGCAAATGGTACCAACTCTGAAAGTGATTTAGTATCAATTCAAAATGAAATTGATCAACGTCTAGATGAGATTGATCGTGTTTCTAACCAAACTGATTTCAATGGTTCTAAAGTATTATCTGAAGATAAAACACTTAAAATTCAAGTAGGTGCAAATGACGGCGAAACCATTGAAATCAATTTGAAAAAAATTGATAGCACTGAACTTGGTTTAAATGGATTTAACGTATCTGATTCACCAACAGAAGATCCATTAAAAACAATTGATACTGCATTATCAAAAATTGATGCATTAAGAGGGCAATTAGGTGCGGTGCAAAATCGTTTCGAATCAACAGTAACCAACATTAACAATACTGTAAATAACCTAAGTTCTGCACGTAGCCGTATTGAAGATGCGGATTATGCAACAGAAGTATCAAACATGACTCGTGGTCAAATTTTACAACAAGCAGGTACATCTGTATTAGCACAAGCTAACCAAGTACCACAATCTGTACTTTCTTTATTACAATAATTCTATTTTGATTTTTAGTTATTTTAACTCTGTCATATAGTCATGATAGCCATAACGGCATTTTATAATGCTGTTATGGCTAATAATGATAATTAGCTATTTTTAGCCCTTTATTCAACCCATTAAATTTGCTAACCATCGTCATAATAATGTTAGATATTTTTTTAACATTGATTCAAAAATGGATGATAGCTTATATAACTCACGCGGTGTAATACACCAAATCGATTGGCAACAATATATTCATTTGGTGCGTAATGAAGCTTTAAAATTAGCTGTCCGTTTACCAGCAACGGTCGAACTTGATGATTTATTACAAGTTGGATATATCGGTTTATTAGACACTATAAAACGTTATGACTCATCTCAAGGCAACGCTTTTGCTACATTTGCCATACCAAGAATTAAAGGAGCAATGCTTGATGAACTACGTAGCCGTGATTGGTTACCAAGACAAACTCGTAAAAAAATTAGAGATGTTACAACCGCAATTAATGAATTAGAACAGAAGTTAGGTGCACCCCCTAGTGATTATCAAATTGCTAAATACTTAGAATTACCTATAAGCGAATACCGAAAAATTTTATTAGATTCAAATAATAGCCAAATATGTTCGTATGATGAAATTCATAAAAAACTGGGTGATAACATTGATACCATTATTAAATGTGATGAAGATAATAATCCTTTTTCAGCGCTAATAGATGAGGAAATTCGTAACACAATTATTCAACAAATAGAAAGACTACCAGAAAAGGAAAAACTTGTTTTATCACTTTATTACCAAGAAGATCTCAATTTAAAAGAGATTGGTAAAGTAATGAATATCAGTGAATCAAGAGTAAGCCAATTACATAGCCAAGCTATCAAAAGAATACAAAGTAAAGTTAATTTTTAGAAAATATAAAAAGGCAATTAAAATAAAGTGTAATTAAAAGAAAAAATAATTGAAATTATTTTTTTATTGACCTTTTGCATTTAAAAATGTAATTTTAAGCAAAAAAAAACTAATGCTATTTAATTTTACTAGTTATTCGTTTTTTTATGCGAAACAAAACAAATATGAATTGGTGACTAAATTGGGAAATTTATTAGATGACGATATTCTTAAATGTATACATCATTTGAATCTATCAACACTACTATTAAGCCAGAAAATGATTGAAAAAGATAAAGTTATGGCAATGTATCGATTAGGTATTGACGAAGAAACTGCTGACATACTTAGCCGTTTAAACACATCTCAAATGTTGATTCTATCAGAAACAAATCAATTAACTTTTCAGTTACGATTTGAAAATGCTGAAATGATGAAAAAACTTACTGAAGAATCTCGCATTGGTGATATTAAACAGATGCATACAGGAATTCTTTTATCAAGTTTGCTATTAGATTCAATCAATAAGTAGCTAAGGAACTAAGATGACAAGTACAAGTATTATTCAAAAATATGAGGAAACTCAACTCGCTATCAAATTGATTTCCCTAGGTGGAAGAATTCAAATGCTGGAAAGTGAAACCAACTTAAGTCGAAATAAACTTATCAAGCTTTATAAAGAGATTCAAGGTTGTCCTCCACCTAAAGGTCTATTACCATTTTCAACCTCGTGGTTTATGACATGGGAACCTAATATCCATGCGAGTATTTTTTATAACGCATACTCTTATTTAGTTAAAAATGGTCTAAAATCAGGCATTCAAACTATCTTAAAAGCTTATCAACTTTATTTAGAGCAATGCCAATTTTCATCACATAAGGATAAACCTGTTTTAGGTTTAACCAGAGCTTGGATATTAGTCAAATTTGTCGAAAAGAAAATAATGCAACAATCATGTTGTAACACATGTTGTGGACGTTTT
The DNA here is from genome assembly GCF_046635625.1 of Gilliamella sp. BG1. NCBI lineage: Bacteria > Pseudomonadati > Pseudomonadota > Gammaproteobacteria > Orbales > Orbaceae > Gilliamella > Gilliamella sp. BG1. Next base: position 21,454 of record NZ_JBIDFG010000019.1, read on the forward strand.
ATTACACACGCTTATCATCCGCAAAATACTTTTACTTGCAGTTTATGTCAGCCTCCATCAAGGGCAGATAAGAATAATAAAACACAAAAAGAAAACGACGAAAAATGCATGAAAGTGTTATCGAAACCAAGTTATTTAAATTTATCAGTTGCCAAACAGATCACTGCTTAAATAAATATTAAAGCAATTCAGCCGTTATTTTATGGAGAAAGAAGAAAGTCAATGCTAATAGTTATAGGATATATCGTAGTGATCGCTTCGGCGCTACTTGGCTATGTACTCAGTGGTGGTTATTTAGCCGTACTATTTCAGCCACTCGAATTGCTAATTATTGGTGGTGCTGCTATAGGCGCTTTTATTGTTAGTAATGAACAAAAAACAATAAAAGCCACACTTAAGTCTTTAGGTCAATTGTTTAAAACATCCAAATATAATAAGAATCTATATTTAACACTCATTAATTTTATGTATACCATTTTGACGAAGATTCGCCAAAGTGGAGGGCTATCCATTGAATCAGATATTGATAATCCGCATGAAAGTGAATTATTTAAACAATATCCACTTATTTTAGCTAATCCAAGAATTTGTGATTTTATCACTGATTACTTACGTCTTATGATTAGTGGCAATATGGATGTATTTGAAATAGAAACACTGATGAGTGAAGAAATTGAAACATTTGTCCACGAACTTGAAAAACCTGTAGATGCCATTTCAGGAATTGGTGATGGCCTACCTGCATTTGGGATCGTCGCTGCTGTAATGGGCGTAATTAATACACTTGCTCAAGCTGATAGACCAGCAAGTGAACTCGGTGAGCTTATCGCTCATGCTATGGTAGGAACTTTTTTAGGAATTTTGCTTGCTTATGGTTTTGTTTCGCCATTAGCTGCTTTATTAAAACAAAGAAACGCCGATACAGTGAAAGTTCTAGAATGTACCAAAGTAATACTTATTGCCAGCATGCATGATTATGCGCCACAAATTTGTATTGAATTTGGGCGAAAAACGTTATTTTCTCATGAAAGGCCATCATTCTTTGAATTAGAAAAATACATACAAGAAGTTAAAGACAAAAAATCTAATCCAAATGAAAATAAAGAATAATGAAAGATAAATCTGTAAGAATAATTATAAAGAAAAAATCAGGGCATGGTGGTGGACATCATGGCGGTTCGTGGAAAATCGCTTATGCCGACTTTATGACCGCAATGATGGCGTTATTTTTAGTCATGTGGTTAATTTCTACATCTACCCCTCAAGAATTGAAAGGGATTGCTGAATACTTTAGAACCCCTTTAATTCTTGGCTACAATGGTGGTAAAAATATTAGCGATAGTGAAAGTCCGATTCCTGGTGGTGGTGATGATGTTAGTAAACAACTTGGTGAAGAAAAGAGCTATCATTCTACCCTATCACAGAATGAAGTTGAGAAACAGCAACTTGAAAAAATACAGATGATTGAAGCGGCACGTAAAATTTATGATATTTTTGAAATTGATGAACGTCTAAAGAAATTAGCACCTAATCTTATTATTGAATTAACTGAAATGGGGTTACGGATTCAAATTTTAGCTTCAGATGATAAACCCATGTTTGATGTTGGTAGTACAACCATTGATCCTAATATGCAAGAAATTCTGCATGCATTAGCGCCAATTATCAATTCTTTACCAAATAAAATCACTTTGTCAGGCCATACTGATGAACGCCAATATACAACAGGTGATAGAGGATATAGCAATTGGGAACTATCTGCAGATAGAGCTAATTCGTCAAGAAGAGAGCTTATAGCTGGTGGGTTAGACTCAAATAAAATTATTCGAATTATTGCACTTGCCGATACAGTGAATTTAAACAATCCTAACTATAGTAAAGATGCTAATCGCCGTATCAGTATCTTAATTTTGAATAAAATAGCACAGCAGTATATTGAAGAAGAAAATAACATGACCGGAACCGATTTTTTAAGACAATCACAACGGACTAAATCAGAATAAATTCATTTTTGAAAAAATGAATTTATTTGAAAACTTTTTTAAAACACGCATAACAATTATTAAAGTTTTGTGAATTTAACCCGATATAAAAAAGACTTATTTTAATTGATATTATGAACTCAAACTATATTGAGAGGATTTTATGGCGAATTCATTAATGAATACTGGTATTAGTGGGTTAAATGCAGCACAAAATATGCTGAATGTAATAAGCAATAATATTAGTAATGCTCATACAACTGGTTACAATCGTCAACAACAAATTTTACGCCAAGCAAATGGAACTCAGCATAGTTTTGGGTTTGTCGGTAACGGTGTTTGTGTATCATCTGTTAATCGCGCTTTTAATAATTTTGTTGTAGGACAACTGCGACAATCACAATCACAAAATGGTTCTATCAAGGCTTATTATAATGAATTATCTAAAGTAGATAATCTGTTAGCAGAGAATGACAATAGTATTTCATCTCAAATCAATAATCTTTTTGCCAGTTTAAATAAACTTGCATCAAATGCTAGTGATGCATCGACAAAACAAACTGTTATTAGTGATCTGACATCTTTAACTAGCCAATTTAATAAAACAGAAACAAATTTAAAGAACCAAATTGCCAACGTTAATACTGAATTAAATAGTAATGTTGATAAAGTTAATACCTATACTCAACAAATTGCCGAACTGAATCAAAAAATATCACAACTACAGTCGGTAGGCGGTGGAAACGAACCTAATGCATTACTTGACCAACGCGATCAGTTAGTCAATGAATTAAGCGAAATCATTGGCATTACCGTTACTGAACAAAATGGACAATATAATCTTTCGCTCGCTAATGGTTTAAATTTAGTTCAAGGCTCTTCTATTAACTTATTATCAGTACAACCTTCAACAGATGATCCTTCTTTAAATACTATTATTTATACTCACCCTTCAGGTGCAACACAAGAATTGACAAGCCAAAACATTACATCAGGTACGTTACACGGCTTATTAACCTTTCGTGATGGACCATTAACCGAAGCCCGCAATCAACTAGGCTTAATTGCATTAAATTTAGCGGAACGTTTTAATGAAGTGCATATGTCTGGTATTGATATTAATGGTAATCAAGGTGAAAAGTTGTTTGATTACAATCATCCTAGTTGTGTCACGAATACTAAAAACCAAGGTAATGCTTCAGCCAAAATTGAGTTTAATGCTTTGAATGAAGTAAAAGCTTCTGATTATAAAATAGAATTTGATGGTAATAATTGGATCGCCACAAGATTATCTGATCATCAGCTAATTACTCCTGAAATCAAAGATGGTAAATTGTTTTTTGATGGACTGACCATTGAGATAAGTGGTAATGCGGTTAATGGAGATTCGTTTATCATAAAACCTGTTGCCGATATTGCTTCGTCATTACAACTGCTAGTGAAAGATGTAAATAAACTAGCAACAGGTATTAACGATGAAGAAAATGGTGCTGGTGATAATCGCAATGTAACCAAATTATTAGAAATCCAACATGAAAAACTTGTTAATGGTACAACAACATTAAAAAGTGCTTATACCCGCTTAACTAACTATATTGGTAGTGAAACTCAAACAGCAAAAATTTCTGCTCAATCAAGCAAAAATATAACTCAGCAAATTTATGAACAAAATCAATCGATTTCAGGGGTTAATATTGAAGAAGAGTATATCTCTATGCAGGTTTATATGCAGTATTACCAAGCAAATGCCAAAGTGATTGATGCGGCAACAACACTATTTGATACCATTTTAGGTTTAACTAAATGATTAAAGGATAAAAAATGCGCCTTAGCACAAACTCAATTTATCAAAAAAACTTAAACAGTATTTTAAACACCAACAGCAAATGGCAAAAATCGGGGTTGCATTTGGCAACAGGTAAAAAGATTTTAACTCCTTCTGATGATCCAATGGGAGCTTCACAATCATTAATAATAAAGCAAGCGCAAGCACAAAATGAACAGTTTCAAGCAACACGCGAAAATGCCGATAAATCACTTAGCCGCCAAGATACGATCTTATCGGAAGCCAATACTGTTATCCAAACAATTCAGGAAACATTGGTCTATGCATCAAATGAAACATTAAATGAAGAAAATAGACTCGATCTTGCTAATAAATTACAAAATTTAAAAGATCAACTTTTATCATTAGCTAATGCAAAAGACACTAATGGTAACTATCTTTTTGCTGGTAAGAAAAACGATACACCTCCTTTTGTTATGAATGAATCCGGTGAAGTGAGTTACGTAGGCGGTACAACTTCTATCAATGTATTAATCGATGACTCGCGAGAAGTATCGCTAAGTTTTACAGGTATTCAAGTATTTATGACTGGCTCAAATGTTAAAGAATCTGATGGTTCACCAGCAGAAAGTAACATATTTGCAAGTATTGATTATGCAATTGAGGCATTAAAAATAGATCTAGATTATGATAATGATGATACCGTTGAACAATTTAGATCTGGATTATCAAAAGCACGTCATGGAGTAGACAATTCTTTTAATAATATTTCGACACTTAGAGCAGAAGGTGGCTCGGTATTATCAGAAATTGACAGATTAACCACATTGGGTAAAACATTAGATATTGAATTTCAAACTCAAATCAGCCAACTTGAAGATGTCGATTGGTACGAAGCCATTTCAGAATATGTAATGCTACAAGCTAATTTACAAGCTGCACAATATACCTTTATGACTATGCAAAGTATGTCACTGTTTCAAATGAAATAAGGTTTTGTAATCTAATTTTACTTAAGCAATGTTTTTTTACTCTAAGTCGTGAATCGCCTCAAACTATTCATCCCATCCAAAGGAGGTTTACCGCCTCCTTTTTTATTATTGCTAAAAAGTTTCAAAAACAATGTCATTATGCAATATAAACCATCAATTTAAACGAGTGACGCTTAATTATAAAAAATTCAATAAAATCAATACTCTACCTGAAAGTTTTTTGTTGATTTATTTCTTATTTAATCCATAATTATTTGTTTTTAAAATTAATTTTATGATATTTTTACTAGCAAAATATTGGGCATTGTATTCAAACCGAGTGATCCTATTATTAATTAAACGCAATTTTCCTAAATCCTGATACAGTGGTTAACTGATTATTTTTTGCAATTTTTTCAATACGACCAATGATTTGAATAAGCTTATCACTATAATTTGGATCAGTTGCGTAATGTGCAGCTTGTAATTCTTTAGCAGCTGTTCTGGCATCAGGAGCTTTAATAACTGCATGATAACGGGGACTTTTAGTTAATAAATTGAGGTAGTCGGTTAATGCATGATGTTTACTATTATAGACTCTAAAATTATCTTCAATTTTCATCATTTTATTATTAACAAATTCATGTGTGGTTAAACGAGTTGAATTGCCATTCCATGATGATGTTGCTTTGACACCAAAATAATTGTGGCTTGATTGATTATTAGCGGTTTTAATTTGCTTTTGCCCCCACCCAGTTTCTAGTGCTGCTTGGGCAATAATAACCTCATACGGAATACCAGATTTTTTAGCAGCTTGCCTAGCTGGCTCTAGCCATTCCATAACAAATTTTGTGACATAATCTTCGTTTACATTATCAAATTGTGTTTTTGATATTGCCTCGTTATGTTTAATTTCAGCTGCTTTGTTAGCATTATAGTTACGATATAGTATTTGCCCTAGCGCTTCAGGCGATAAATTAGGTGATGCATTACTAAATAAAGATTGAGCTAATTGCAGATTTTGCTGAGTATTGTTTGTATTAGATTGTAGGTTAACATTAATTGATGGTGAAACTTTATTAGTTAACTGTTTAATAAGCATATCTGCTAATCCAAACCCTTTACCCGCTGCTTGCTGTGTAATTTGTTGGTCAAACATTGAAGTAAATAGTTGTGTAGCAGACTGGCTAAATAAACCACTTTCAGGTACAGCCTTTCGCATACTTTGCATCATCATATTAATAAATAATGACTCAAACTGCTGAGCAACTTGCTTAATGCCTTCAGCAGAGCCATTAACTACATTTCGCTTTAATTGATTAATATCCGAAAAATCATAAACGAAACGATTCAAAGATTGTCCAATTTTATTATTCATAAAGTCTTTTTTTAGATAGTTTCTAAGGAAGCATGTAAACAACCAGCTGTTTTTAGCGCTTCAAGTATTGACATTAATTCTGTAGGATTAGCACCTAATACATTTAGCGAATTAATAACATGATTTAAATCAGCGCTAGAGGATATATTGTGTAAAGCCCCTCCTTCTTGTGCAACGCTAACTTGATTATCTGGTGTAACGGTTGTTGTACCTCCTGCTAATGGAGTATTGGGTTGACTTACCTTTAATTTGTTATTTACCACAACAGATAAATTACCATGTGCAACCGCACAATTATCTAATTTAACCTTTTGATTCATAACTACAACACCGGTTCTAGTATTTATAACGACTTTTGCTGAAACTGGCGTAGCACTAATTTCAAGATTTTGTATTCGTGAAAGCAGTTGTACTCGTGCACTACTTTCTTTTGGCATATGTAATGCTATCGTTGTACCATCTAATGCTACTGCAGTATTTTTTTGTAACCTGTTAATTGCATTAGATATTTTCAATGCTTGAGTGAAATCAAATTGATTAAGGTGTAAATGGATAATATTTTGTTCATCTAAACGAGTTGCAAGCTCTCTTTCTATGGTTGCACCATTAGGTATGGTTGCCCCTGCAGTTTGATTCACACTTACACTGCTACCTTTACTACTTGCACCCATTCCACCTACAAAAAGGTTACCTTGCGCAATAGCATATACTTGATTGTCGACACCTTTTAGTGGTGTCATAATCAATGTGCCCCCACGCAAGCTTTTTGCATTACCGAGCGAGGATACCACCACATCAATTTGTTGCCCTACTCGAGAATAAGAAGGTAATTTAGCCGTAACCATAACAGCAGCAACATTTTTTAATTGCATATTGCTTCCAGACGGTACGGTAATACCTAATTGAGATAACATGTTAGTAATACTTTGAATGGTAAAAGGTGTTTGTGATGTTTGATCACCTGTACCATCAAGACCGACAACAATACCATATCCAACCAAGGCATTTTCTCTTACACCTTGAATGGTGACTAAATCGCGGATACGTTCAGCATGGCTCGCCGGTATCACTAATACCATCATAAAGACAAAATAAACAAAAATACGCAATTTTTTTAACATAATGATACTCGTTAAAAAGGGGAAAGATTTAAAAATAGGCGCTGTAACCAACCCATCGTTTGGGCTTCATCAATGTATCCATTACCAACATACTCAATTCGAGCGTCAGCAACTTGTGTTGAGATAACAGTGTTATTTCCACTAATTGTTCTTGGATTAACTACCCCAAAAAAACGGATAAACTCGGTACCTTGATTAATCGCAATCTGTTTTTCACCAATCACTTTTAAATTACCATTGATCATGACATCCTGAACCGTGACGGTGATTGTGCCACTAAAGGTATTTTTAGCGTTAGCCCCGCCTGATCCCTTAAAATCATTATTTCCAGACATTTCAGTACTAGCTTTACCTCGACCCACTAACCCATCAAGAAATTTAGGTATCGTTTTTACCCCTAGATCCACTGAACCATTTCGTCCTGCATTAATCGATGAACTTTTACTAGCACTGACATTTTCTTGTAAAACAATGGTTAATACATCGCCAACATTACGCGGGCGACGATCTTCAAACATTGGTTGGTAACCATAGCTACTAGGCTGAGCAGCTTGATAAATTGAACCTGTCGTATTTACATTGTCTGGCAATTTGGGGACAACACTTGTTTCACCTTCAACTAAAGGCTTTTTAGGCAATTGTGCACAGCCACTGAAAAAAAATGCTATTAAAATATAAAAATATCTCATTACCTTTAGCATATTGTTAACTTTACAGTTGATTTAAACGTTGTAGCATTTGATCAGAGGTTGATATTGCTTTGCTGTTAATTTCGTAAGCACGTTGAACTTGAATCATATTCACTAGTTCTTCAGCAACATTAACGTTAGATGTTTCGGTATAGCCTTGATATAAAAGCCCTGCACCGTTTAATCCTGGCGTATTTTCCGTTGGCGCACCTGAACTTTCTGTTTCTAAGTAAAGATTTTCCCCCATACTTTCAAGTCCAGCATCATTAATGAAAGTATGTAAAGTTAGTTGCCCAACTTGGACTTGGGTTGATTGATTAGCTAATGTCACATTTACTACACCATCGCGCGCTACCGTCATTTTGATTGCATTGGATGGAATACTAATTGTTGGTTGAATTTCGTATCCTGCTGCAGTCACCAATTGACCATTTTGATTAACTTGAAAAGCACCACTACGAGTATAAGCTTGTGTACCATCGGGTAATAAAACTTGGAAAAAACCTTGCCCATTAATAGCAATATCACTACTGTTATCAGTTGCCTCTAAATTACCTTGGCTATGAATTCGTTCTGTCGCAACAGGGCGAACTCCTGTACCAATCTGTAACCCAGAAGGTAATGTTGTTTGCTCAGATGATTGTGCTCCAGGTTGGCGAACAGTTTGGTATAATAAGTCTTCAAATACCGCTCTTTGTTTTTTAAAACCATTGGTACTAACATTGGCTAAATTATTGGAAATAATATCCATATTCATTTGTTGTGCCGTTAAGCCTGTTTTGGCAATCCATAATGATTTAATCATTGTTATTCCTGTCTAATGTATTGATAAATTTAGGTTAAAGATAAAATTTGGTTTGCTTTTTGTGCATTTTCATCAGCAGTAATAATTTCTTTCATTTGCATTTCAAACTGGCGAGCATGACTAATTAAATCAACCATAGCCGTAACAGGGTTCACATTACTCCCTTCTAATACACCTGACATAAGCTTAGCTTTTGGATTGTCTGGCATATTCTCACCACGTTCATTACGTGTTTCTTCCGTTAGTCGAAAAAAACCATCATCACCACGTATAATTTCATTATGCTCAAGATGGACTTTTTTTATTTTACCTACTTGAGCAATGGTCGTAGGTTTATCACCTGCACCTAATGCGGAAAGTGTTCCATCACTACTAATACTGATTTGAGATCGTTGAGGCACAGTCAAAACACCATTATCACCAATTAATGGATTACCTTGTATGTTAAGAGTACCATTTTCATCAATTTGAATTGCTCCATTTCGTGTATAAGCTTCGCTACCATCAACTAATTGTACAGCTAGCCAGTGATCCTCAGTTAAAGCAACATCCAAGTTTCGGCCTGTGTAATTAAATGCCCCCATTGTTGAATCAAAAGTGGGAGTTGTTGCTGTTACCATGGTTCGTGTAGGTGTATCATTCCCCACAATAGGAACTGCTTTCATCGTCGTTAACTGTGCACGAAACCCCACTGTAGATACATTAGCTAAGTTATTAGTAGTAATTGATTGCCGATTTAATGTCTGGCTAGCTGCTGACATTGCTGTATAAATAACACGATCCATAAATAACCTTTAAATTAACGCAAATTGACTAATGTATTTAGAATTTGATCCTGCGTTTTAATTGTTTGTGAATTAGACTGGTAATTGCGCTGAGCAACAATCATATTCACTAATTCCTGACTCATATCAACATTTGACGACTCTAGTGCACCGCTCGCTAACGAACCAAAAGTACCAGAATTTGCACTGCCCAATACTTCTATACCAGAATTAATAGTTGTCCTCCAGTTATTGTTGCCAGCAGGTTCTAGCCCATTAACATTGGCAAAATCAGCCATTGCTATTTGACCTAATAACATTGTTTGTTGGTTAGAATAGACACCATAAATAGAACCATCATCATTAATGCTATACCCGACCAAATCTCCAGGAGCATATCCATTCACAACAGGGTTTTTAATACTACCCAATTCTTTTCCCATATTTTGTTGAGAACTTTTGGCTAATGATAAAGTAAAGCTATTATCAGCAGATCCATTTATCCCATTAATATCGATGGTCATTTCGGGATCACTAATCAATTTACCAGAAGAATCAAATTCCATTTCTCCCGCTTTTTGCAAACTTCCATTAGGATCACTGCTATCAAGATAATGAACATCCCATTGGTTATCAGCGGTTTTAACGTAAAAGAGCTGAATATTGCGTTGATTACCAAGCGAGTCATAAGTAGTAATGGTCGTAGAATAATTAAATGTATCAGCATCAAGAGCATTGACAGGTTGTTTTGCCGGAACTTTACTATTGGAATTTAAGTTTGTTTGCAAAGAAGCCTTGGTTGTCGCTGATGCATTTAGCATTTCTTGCGAAATTTTTAATGTACCTGGAGCTGCACCTTGCTGCACTTGAGGTGGAGTTCCGGTTGCAAGATAGCCAGTCAGATAAAGACCATCAGCAGAAATAATATTTCGTTCGGAATCTAATTGAAACTGTCCATTGCGGGTATAATAGGCTTGCCCATTACTATCCACTAAACGGAAAAATCCATTGCCAGAAATAGCCACATCTAAACTATTGTTGGTTGTTGTAGCTATCCCATCATTAAAGTTTTGCATAATCGCAGCCACTTTAACCCCCATACCAACTTTTGAGCCAGCATAGATATCAGCAAATGAGATACTAGCACTCTTAAATCCTACTGTTGCTGAATTGGCAATATTATTCCCAATAACATCTAATTGCTTTGATGCAGCATTCATACCACTCACTGCTTGAGAAAATCCCATCTGAACTTTATCTCCTTTAAAGAATTTGACGTACTTCGTCAATACTAATTGAACCAAGTATTCCTAAATCAAGTAATACTTTATTATTAACTTTACTATTGATAACACCATATACTACTGAATAAGATAATGATGTTGATGATACTTTTTTCCCGTCATAACTTGCGTTAACTGAAAAAGTATAACTACCATCTAGTGCATTCGTCCCATCATTTAGCACACCATCCCAAGTGAAAGAACTAACGCCTGCTGGAATTGCGCCTAAATCAACTTCACGAACTACATTGCCATTTTCATCTTGAATAGTAATAATTACTGAGTCTGCTTCATGTACCAGCTCAAAACCAAATGGCGTGGTAACGGTTTCTTCTTTTGAGTCTGAACTTTCAGATTCTGAGGTTGCAACTAAAATTTTATTGCCAGGAACCATCACTCCCTTGCCAATCATATTACTGGCATTGACTGATAAACTATCATCAATCTGACCAGAAACCATTCCTAACGTTGTATTAAGACGTTCTATACCTGCTAAAGTATTGATTTGAGCTAGCTGTGATGTTAGCTGACTATTATCCATTGGATTAGTTGGATCTTGGTTCTTCATTTGTGCAATTAATAACGTTAAGAAATTATCTTGTAATTCTTTACTTGAGTTACCATCAGATGCCGTTTTTTGTGTCGTTTGAGGTTTTGTTATCCCCGATGATTCTGAAACAAGAACATTAGCTATACCCATCAACCACTCCTTTTTATTGCCCTAATGCCAGTGTTTTTAACATTAAATTTTTGGCGGTATTAATTACTTCTATATTTGCTTGATAACTTCGTGATGCTGAAATGGTATTAACCATTTCGGCAACCACATCGACATTAGGTTTCTGAATATATCCTTTAGCATCGGCCAATGGATGATTAGGTTCATAAACCAAATTCATTGGTGAAGGATCTTCAATAACTTGTGACACTTTAACCCCTGCAATTGGGTTAAGTTCACCATTATCATCCACTTGAAAAATAACCTGCTTAGCTCGATAAGCTTTGCCTGAAGTACTGGTAATACTGTCTGCGTTAGCTAAATTACTAGCACTTACATTCATTCGTTGTGTTTGTGCCAATAATGCCGAGCCTGAAATTGCAAAAATAGAAAAACTCATCATGATTATCCTTGCTGTAATACCGCCATAATATTTTTAAATTTTTCACCTAAAAACGTTAAATTACTTTGGTAGTGAATACTATTATCAATAAAAGCTGTACGTTCTTGATCCATCTCGACCGTATTACCATCTGCTGCAGCCTGATAAGGTATACGATAAAGTACATCATGATTTGTCATGATTGGTGCTTTTATCTGAATATGATGATTTGAAGTGATATTAAGCCCAACGTTATTAATCTTATTCTGATTGTTAAGTGCTTTGCTTAACTCAGCATTAAAATCAATATCTCGAGCCTGATAGTTAGGCGTATCGCTATTTGCAATATTTGCAGCTAATATATTTTGTCGTATTTCACGTATATTTAATGCTTGCTGATGAAAATTAACCCATGTATCTAATTTATCAAACATAAAATCATCTCATTTTTTTTGATAATGAGAATTTTAAGCGAATAAAAAAAAAGTTATTGCGCAAATAACGATAAAAATTGCCCTTATTTCAAGATTCATTTCTTGCAATCATAAAGTAAAATCAGCTTATGAATAATTTAGAATAAATAAGCATGATTAAAATCGCAAAATTGATACTCGCTATTTTTATACTATTTAGTTGGAATAATGTTTTAGCAAATTCGCTTGATAAACAGATTAACAATTTAATATCACAGCAATTTGGTCATAAAGCGGACGACATTTTAATTACTTATCTTACTGCTAAACCGCAATTAAATTGTAAGACTCCAACACTCTCTTTATTAAATAAAAAAAAACAGTGGGGCAACATGACTATCAGTGCCCAATGCAATAATAAAAAAAAATTTATCCAGATTAATGTTGCTGTCAAAGGGAACTATATTGTAGCTAAACAAGCAATAAGTGCAGGGACGGTAATCAACGAAGATTATATACAGATACAATCGGGTTGGTTGGATAAACTACCTTCGACTGTTATTTTGGATAGAGTTGACGCAATTAATCATATAGCTTTACGAAATATCAATTTGGGTGAACCAATAAAAACAACAATGCTTCAAAAAAATTGGCAGGTGAAAGCAGGACAAATAATTAAAGTAATAATAAATGGAGAAGGTTATGAGATAACAACTAATGGCAAAACACTTAACAATGCTATATTAAACGATAAAATAAAAGTTAAACTAAATTCTGATAAAATTGTTGAAGGCACGTTAACTCACCAAGGTGTAATAATTTTCAATAAATAATATTAATGATTTTTTTATTATTGCCGATAATAAAATTATACAAATCACTTAAATCTTAAATTTGATTAAAGGTATTTTATGACTATAGATGCAACTAAATCCGTTACAGCCATAACAGGGCTAGTAAGCCGCGATGTAATTAACGAACAACAAAATACTCACAATGCATCTGTACAAACTAAAAACAGTACTAATGTAAGTACTAACGTGAGTATAAATCAAAATTCAATACACCTTTTACATTCAACCAACAAAGATATCGACGCAGAAAAAATTGAAAAAATAAAACAGTCCATATCCAACGGAACATTGGTTATTGATACACATAAAATTGCAGATAAATTAATTAAACAATTACTAGAAGATTTTTAAAAATAAGACAGAATTATAAGGATAAAAAATGTTAGCACTTAATGACATCCTAAATAAAATAGCTGAGATGTTACAAACAATTTCAGAAATTCTACAATCAGAGCAAAAAATATTAATTGAAAATAGTTCAACAAACCAGTTAAGTGAAACTATTAACAAAAAAAGCCAATTACTAATTCAACTAAAGCTACTGGATGAAGAACGCATAAAACTAAGTGAACAATTTAATATTCAACCGCCCTATAAAGAAAATCCTACAATCGAAGCTCTTTGGCTATCAATTACTGATACAACAAAATTATTAGCAGATATAAATCGTGATAATGGGCTAATTATTCAAAACCGCATGAATCTAACCCAGCAATCAATCAACTATCTTAAAAGTATTAAAAGTCCTGCTGTTTATACTAATAGTGGCTATCAACAAACTGAAATTATTTCGTCAAAACGAGCCAAAGTTTAAATAATTAATATTTATTGACGGTAAACGCCATAAATACCCCCTAAAATGCCCTCTTATTAAGCCAACAACCCAGTAGTAATTAGTTCATACTGTTAGTATTGTAAATCTTTATTAAACTATAGCGTTTTATTTAACTTCATCATGGCTGACGATAGTGATCTAGATAAAAGCGAACACCCCACCGATAGCAAAATAAAAAAAGCTAGAGAAAAAGGGCAGATCCCTCGTTCTCGTGAATTAACTTCGTTATTAATTTTGTTAATAGGTATTATTTTATTTGGATTAATGGGATCACACTTAGTTAACCAGCTAACTACGATCATTAAAACAGCAATGAAGTTTTCGTATAAAATAGAGGATGATAAGTTAATCGTCTTCAATTTAGTTAACTTATTAACCGATGGTTTTTGGGCAATTGTACCCATTTTTTTTGGTCTAGTTATCGTTGCTATATTTGCACCACTTTGTGTCGGCGGTTTACTATTTAGCCTGCAATCAATTAAGCCTAATTTTCAAAAACTAAATCCGATATCTGGATTTGGTAGAATATTTAGTATTAGAGTTTTTTCTGAATTACTAAAAAGCATACTTAAAGTTATTTTTATTTCTATAGCTTCAACATTGTTTGTAATGCACCATTTTCCTCACATGCTTTCGTTACCCAATATGCATTTAAATAGTGCATTAACTACAGCAATACAGCTGGTGATTCTTTGTGGAATTTTTAGTGTTATATCTTTAATACCCATGGTTGGTTTTGATATTTTCTATCAAATATGGAGTAATTTAAAGAAACTGAAAATGTCAAAACAAGAAATTAAAGATGAATTTAAAGAACAAGAGGGAAACCCACAAATCAAAGGGCGCATTCGTCAAATGCAACAGACTATTGCTAGACGCCGTATGATGAAAGATGTACCTAAAGCTAATGTGATTATTACCAACCCAACGCATTATGCCGTCGCTCTGCAATATGATGAAAAAACAATGATTGCTCCAAAATTATTAGCGAAAGGAACAAATAAAATTGCGTTACGCATCAAAGAAATTGCTAATGAACATAATATCCCCCAGTTAGAAGCACCACCACTTGCCCGTGCTTTATACCGTCATGGTGAAATAGGCGAAACAATACCAACCGAATTATATACCGCGGTTGCCCAAATTCTAGCGTGGGTTTATCAATTGAAACATTGGTATAAATATGGTGGCGATAAACCAATAGCGCCAAATAATTTACCCATACCTGAGTCATTATCCGTAAATAAATAAAGGTAATAACTAGTCTTATGATTAAATCTAAACTACTTAATTTATTATCAACCAATACATTAAAAAATGGGCATTATCAAGTCTTAGCTGGACCATTGCTAATTTTATTGATTCTTTCGATGATGGTATTACCACTACCTGCATTTATTTTGGATCTGTTTTTTACTTTTAATATTACATTATCAATTATCATCTTGATAGTAGCATTGTTTACTAAAAGAGTGCTTGATTTTGCAGCATTCCCGACCGTTTTATTATTTGCAACTTTATTAAGATTATCGTTAAACGTTGCTTCTACGCGGGTCGTTTTATTAAAAGGTCACACTGGTAGTGCTGCTGCTGGGCGGGTTATTGAGGCTTTTGGACACTTTTTGGTTGGTGGTAATTTTGCTATTGGTATTGTGGTATTTATTATTTTAGTCATTATCAACTTTATGGTCATCACCAAAGGAGCAGGTAGAATAGCTGAAGTGGGCGCACGCTTTGCGTTAGATGGCATGCCCGGAAAACAAATGGCTATTGATGCTGATCTGAATGCGGGTTTAATTGGTGAAGATGAAGCTAAAGCCCGCCGAGCCGAAGTTTCTCAAGAAGCCGATTTTTATGGGTCAATGGATGGTGCCAGTAAATTTGTACGTGGTGATGCGATTGCGGGATTATTAATAATGGGTATAACCATTATTGGGGGGTTATTAGTTGGAGTTGTTCAACACGGTATGGCTTTTTCTGATGCTAGCGAAACCTACGTTTTACTAACTATTGGTGATGGTTTGGTAGCACAAATACCATCACTCATTATTTCAACCGCAGCTGGCGTTATTGTTACTCGAGTCACATCACAAGATAACATCAGTGATCAAATGATTACACAGCTTTTTAATAATCCACAAGTATTGATTTTAACAGCTGTCGTCATTGGTTTACTTGGACTAATTCCGGGTATGCCAAATTTAGTTTTTCTACTCTTTACTGTTATTTTATTAATCATATCTTGGTGGCTAACTAAACAGAAAAAGACTGAACAAAAAGTAGCACCCAAACAAGCTAATGTACAAGCAACCACGCCAGCTAATATAGAAGCAACATGGTCAGATGTTAATATTGAAGATATATTGGCAATGGAAGTTGGTTATGGATTAATTCCCATGGTAGATCAAACTCAAAATGGTGAGTTGTTAGGGCGAATTCGTAGTTTACGCAAAAAATTTGCTCAAACACTGGGTTTTTTACCACCTCAAGTTCATATAAGAGATAATCTTTCATTAGCACCTTATCAATATAAGATATTTATAAAAGGTGGTGAAATTGGCAAAGGTGAAATTGTTAATAATAAATGGTTAGCGATCAATCCCGGTAATGTAACTGAAACCATTGAGGGCATTCCAACAACCGAACCTGCCTTTGGATTACCAGCGATATGGATAGATGAAAGTAATAAAGAAAATGCACAAATATTGGGGTATACCGTTGTTGATACAAGTACCATGATTGCTACTCATTTTAATCATTTATTACAGCAATTTGCTAGCGACTTATTAGGACGTTTAGAAACTCAAGAACTGCTCGACAGAATAAAACAAGATATGCCGAAATTAGTGGAGGACTTTATTCCTGGTGTTGTTACACTAACCACATTTCATAAAATATTGCAAAACTTGATCGCTGAAAAAGTGTCAATCCGTGATATGCGTACCATTATTGAAACCATCTGTGAGTACGCACCAACCCAAAATGATGCTTATCAGCTACTAAGTATGGTAAGAATTGCTTTAGGAAGAGTCATCACACAACAATGGTTTCCTGGATCTGAGCCAATCAATGTAATAGGATTAAATATCAATTTAGAACGTTTGTTATTACAAGCACTCCAAAATACCAGCAATGTTGAACCAGGGCTAGCCGAACACATTGTCGAGCAAATTAAACAAGCCATTCATCAACAAGAAGCTATCGGTGCACCACCAGTGTTATTAGTGAACCATTCATTAAGACCTATGCTTTCACAATTTCTAAGACCAAACTTTCCTCAATTAGTGGTGCTATCGAATTTAGAAATCACCGATAATCGAGAGATAAAAATGAGCACGCAAATTGGCACAGAATAGTTACTTTATAATACTAATAATGAAGTGTTTCAGTTAATAAAAACTAGAAACACTCATTTCTAAATTACCTACACGGCATTGAAGTCTGCGATCCCTTTTATTGTTTTTACGTCATATTTCTAAACCGCCTACACGGCGGTAAACAATTTTATGATAGTTAAAGTATCAAAATAGGTGTTTCTAAATATTGGCCTCGGCGACCTAATGACTAAGAAATAAGAACTAAGGTTTAAGGTTTGAGACGCAAGCAACACCTGCTTCGGTTTTCGGGTGGAGGCTACCGATGCTGCCATCACTCAAGTCCACAATGAACTGCTCGTGCCCCGCCACATCGCTCGTCCAATAGTAGGTGTGAAGAAAGCCAGCAGCATCACCAATACCACCAATGGTGTAAATGAACAAGTAGCCCCACTCGGAAGAAAGACCTGCATCAATATGACGCATGTAATGATTACCTGGTGAAGATGGATTAGCGCCTACTGATGGACCAAATTTTGTAACCGCATTGGTTAAATCCCTGACCCTTGGCATCTGGTAGCCTATATTATTACACCATGC
>NZ_JBIDFG010000020.1:0-38676 GCF_046635625.1 Gilliamella sp. BG1
TAAGTAAAGGTAAACGTTTGGTATCAACGTGTAGCATTTCTCCCGGATAGGTTTTGTTATAGCGTTTAGCTTGCCGTTTTAATTTATCTTCAATCGGGCTTTCTTTAGTACATTATAAATGGTAGGCCGACTGAGCATAAAGCGTTTTGCCAAATCAGTGACCGTTATTTTTTCTTTATGATATAAGCGCCATATCTCTTGTCTGTGATAAGGCGTTAGTTTTGTTTTTTTTATGTATATTCATTACAGTAATTTCTCAAATTACTGTAAACAACGCTAGTAAATCCTACAATTAATGTATTATAGAAAAAGGTGACAGAATTAACTGTCACATATGGTGATTAAATATATAAAACTTAATCGGATATAAAATAATTAGTAGACGCCATCTAACCAAAAAATTACTCTATTGAAATTATTATATATTTCTTTGAAAAATACTGCTTCGATTTTTAACTGACGCTATTTCTACAAAAGACCTTCTTCTTTAAATTTGGCAAGTACTTCGCGACCTTTTTCAGATAACTCCAGTTTTTTTAAATAAATTTTAAGTCTATTTTCTGATGCTGTAAAAAAAACCTTTGAATATTTGAGCATTGAAGGTAATGCTTCATCAGGAAAAGGAATGTTAGGGTTATTATATTCATCTTCATCAGGATTATAATCATCTTCAACTTCACTTTTAATAATCATTGATAAAAATGCATCAAACGAATTTGCAACAAACTTCAGATTAGTATTTTGTTCTAGATAACCATTTTTTACAGACATATCAAAATAAAGATCATTAACTTCATGATCCCAATAATAAACTTCGCCATTTGGGCTTAAGCAAAGTAGATCGCCATAATTAAGTGTTGCTACAGCAAAATAATCCTCAGGTATTCTATTCAGATATGTATCGTTAGTAGCCAATAAATCTTCTCTATTTTCTTTTGAAAAACCCAAAATAATTTCTAATGGCAATGATTCTCCATCACAATCAATACAGTAGTCAAAATTAACCTCAGTATCAAAAACAACTACATTATATTTTTTCAAAAAATCAATATAAGAATTGTTTGAATCTATTTTTAACTGTAACTTTGAAATACGTTTATCAATATTTTTTGGAACATTATATTTTGATTTAAGCATTCTAACTCCTAAAATATTGCTCATGTATAAGTATTAAGGCTTAGTCATTGTTGTGATTTATCTTTTTTTGTTATAAAAAATAAAATGATGAAACATTTTATATTAATACCAAAATTTCCATCTTTTTGATGTAAATTAAAATATTACATAGTGTATATATGTGATATTACCTTATCGTTTTAATTTATTATATAAGAAAAATAATCTTTTATTTGATATTGTTAATTTATAAATATTATTGTTAATAAAAACTGATTAATTTTTAAATAAATACGTATAGCCCAAATATAGAATCAAAAAACGATCATATTTATTGCTTATTTTTAATGATTATTTTTTTTAGCCTTTTAATTTCATTAATTAATTTTGGAATATCTTGTCGTGCGTGTGCAATAAATTCTTGATCATCTATTGTTCCACCAATAAGTTCAATATTTTTTCTACGATTACATTCAATTCCTGTGAGAATAAAATTTGAGCCACTAGTATGATCTCTACCTTCTACATATGATATCCATGGTCCCTTTGTTGCTTTTTCACATCGCTGAATTATTAGATTCAATTCATCATCTGATATTTTATTGTTATCTTGCATTAATGACTCCTTTTGAGGTTTTTGATTTGGTTATGAGTAGGTGTCATGGATCTTCTGATTGCTTCGTACATACCACCTCTATTATTTTGTTATTCTGGTAATATTGTTGCCTATATTGGACTGGCGATAACTTACCTTCAGTTGTGGTGTATACGATTATAATAAACTTAAATATATTCATAATGTTATTAGTCAGGTTCCTCATTTTAGTAACAACATGAATAATATATGTTTTAAGTGTATAAGAAAAGCTCAACGACTGTATTATCGCAATAAATAGCTTTTAGTATGTTGTTATGTGTTCGTTTATTGTGAATTCGACCTGTATTCAAAATTAGTAAAGTCGCGGGTAGATCACTTTAATAATAAACATTTTTCCGTTCAGAAATGAGATACAAAACAAACTAATTTTTTATTAAAAAAACAAATCATCTTACTTTGTGTGTGGGTTTCATTTTGCATCTTGGTCTATTTATCGGTATAGTGATACTATCATTATTGTTTGGTTATAAATCATAAATATAAACGCCATGTCTGTTTATCAGAAAATTATTGTTATTGTTTTTGTTGGATTAATAAAGATTAGTTTTTTATATGCTAATGATAATCAGCAACTTCAATCTTTACGTCACGCTATTGAAGAACAAGAAAAACGTTTAGCACAACAAAAAGAAGAGCGTAATCAGTTGGTTAATAATCTTAAAGAACAAGAAACCAAAATAGCTAACCTTCTAACCTCAATTGAAAAGAATGACTTATCACTTAAGAAACTCGATCAAGAAATCAATAAGTTGATTGAACAAATTGATATATTAACTATAAAACAAAAACATCAACGAATTATATTATCAAAGCAGCTCGAAAGTGCATTTAAACTAGGCAAAACAACTGGTTTGGAGTTAATTTTTTCGGGCGAAAAGAGCGAACGTAATGATCGTATAATTGCTTATTACAGCTACATTAATCAAGCACGACAACAGCAAATTCACAATCTTCAAGATACTCAAACCCAATTGATCGAGAAGAAAATTGAGTTACAAAAAAAACAAGTTTTGCATAAAGAATTACAAATTAAACAGAAAGAACAACAAGTAGGACTTGAAAAAAATCGTCAAAATCGACAAAACACGATAAATTCTCTTGAATCATTGATGCAATTAAATCAACAAAAATTAACCGACTTGCGTAATAATGAAGCTAAACTACAGGCTAAAATTGCTCAAGCTGAACGTAAAAATAGACGTATTGCAGAAGAAGAAGCAAAACAAGCAAAATATATTGAAGAAAAGCAGAATAATTCTCGTTATACTCCTAATCCTGATGAGCTAGCATTAATGGCTCGCGTAAGTGGTATTGGTAAGCCACAACATCAGTTTAATTGGCCAGTGAATGGTAATATTGTACATCAATTTGGAGAATCACTCCAAGGTGAGCTACGTTGGAAAGGGATGGTGATTAATGCTAAAGATGGTGCTCAAGTTAAAGCCATTGCTGGTGGACGGGTCATCTTGGCTAGTTGGTTACAAGGTTATGGTTTTGTTGTTGCATTAGATCATGGTAAAGGTGATATGAGTTTATATGGTTATAACCAGCGTATTTTAGTTGAGGTGGGTGATAAGATTCATATTGACCAACCTATTGCATTGGTTGGTTCAAGTGGTGGGAAAAACATATCTGCTTTATATTTTGAGATTCGCCGTGATGGTAAGGCACTTGATCCGAGAGAGTGGTTAAAGTAATGCGTTGTTTTATTAACCTTTTTTTTATCATTTTCTTAGTGCTAAATTCCAACTATATATGGGCAGCAAAACTTGCAATAGTCATTGATGATTTTGGCTATCGCCAGCATAATGAAGAGCAAATAATTTCATTTTCTCCTAATATTACTATTGCAGTTTTACCAAATTCGCCTAATGCTAAACGTATTGCAACTATAGCCCATAATAATGGTAATGATGTGTTAATTCACTTACCTATGGCTCCATTAGGTAAACAGCCACTAGAAAAAGACACTCTATTTCCTTCGATGGATGAAGCTGAAGTAAACCGAATAGTGACAAATGCTGTTGAACAAGTGCCTTATGCTATTGGAGCTAATAATCATATGGGAAGTTTGATGACAGCAGATCTTACTGGTATGATAAAAGTTATGAAAGCATTAAGTCAATATTCGATGTTTTTTTTAGATAGTAAAACAATCGGTAAGACTCAAATAAAAAAAGCTGCTAGCTACTATAACATCCCAGTATTAACGCGTGATGTATTTTTAGATGCTCAACAAAAAGAAAGTGCTATTAGCTTGCAATTTGATTTGGCTGTAAAATTGGCTCGAAAAAATGGTGTTGCTATTGTTATTGGCCATCCACATCCACAAACGATTAATATATTAGAACAGAAGCTTGCAAATTTACCTTCAGATATTGAACTGGTTAAGATAAGTCAATTAATTACGGCAATACCAGCTTCAGTTAATCATAAAACTACACTAAAAGACATTTTTGGAAAATGTAAAAAACGCATTGAGGAAATATCGAATTTTAAAATTGAAGAAGAATAGTCATTACTTTTTTTCTAAAGTTCGGTGGCGAATTTTTACTTGTTTGTTTTGTGCTTTAAAAAATGAGGCCAATTGTTCAGCAATGAAAACAGAGCGATGTTGACCACCAGTACATCCAATAGCAATGGTTAAGTAACTGCGGTTGTTTTTTTCTAATAAAGGTAGCCATTGATTTAAGTAATTGGCAGTCTGATAGATAAAATTGGATACTTCATTGTGTTGTAATAAATATTCTTTTACCGGCTCATCTAATCCTGTTAATGGGCGCAAATTCACTTCCCAATGTGGGTTAGGTAAAAACCTGACATCAAATACAAAATCAGCATCAATGGGTAAGCCATGTTTAAAGCCAAATGATTCAAAAATAAAGGTTAATTCACGCTCTTTTTTACCTAAAATACGTGATCTTAATATGTCTGATAGTTCATGTACTGATAGGTCATCGGTATTTATAACTAGGCTTGCGTTAGATTTTAAAGGTTCTAGATATTTTTCTTCAAGATCTATTGCTTCTTCAAGAGAATAGTGTTGATTGGTTAATGGATGTATCCGTCGTGTTTCACTATAGCGTCGAATTAACGTATTACGACTACAATCGAGGAAAAGTATTTCAGGTGTCACCGATTCGGGCAAACGTTGAAATATATCATTATTAAAATCAAATTGTTCAGGCAAATTTCGAATATCAATGCTAACTGCAACTGGCGTGTTGTGGTTTTTTAATGAGTTGGCTAATTGAGGTAATAAAGCAACTGGGATATTATCAACACAATAAAATCCCATATCTTCTAGAGCGCGTAGGGCGATTGATTTTCCCGATCCAGAGCGACCACTTACTATCATTATAATCAAAATATTAACTCCAATATCATTAATGTATTAAGTATATACTGTTTACTTCTTGATATGCAATTTCGAGTATAAATAAGTTTGCTAAGCAGTTTTAATTTTTTCAATCAATTGTTTTAGAGCTTGACCTCGATGTGATATTTGGCTTTTTTGTTCTTTTGTTAGTTGTGCTGCGGTGCAGCCTAGTTCTGGTACATAAAAAAGTGGATCATAGCCAAATCCCCCATCACCTTGTTCTTCATTTAAAATTAAACCATCCCATTTTCCTAAGCAGATGATAGGTGTTGGGTCGTTTTCGTGTCGCATAAAAACTAGCGCACAATAAAAGTAAGCGGTACGTTTTTCTTTTGGGATATTTTGTAATGCTTTAAGTAATTTTTGATTGTTACTTTTGTCGTTACCGTGTTCACCTGCATAACGAGCAGAATAGATCCCAGGTTGCCCATCAAGTGCATCGACCGCTAAACCAGAGTCATCAGCAATGGCGGACAGTCCAGTTAATTTGGCAGTATGTCTTGCTTTTAAAAGTGCATTTTCAATAAATGTTAAGCCTGTTTCGTCGGCATCCGGTATATTAAATTGGCTTTGTGCAATAATATCAAAACCTGCATTAGCGAGTAATGTTTGCAATTCATTGACTTTGCCTTGATTATTCGTTGCTAAAACAATTTTTTGCATTTTAATTTCCTTTATATCAGTTGTTTATCTTTTATTCGCATGAGCAGATTTTATATAATGGTCGCTAATTTTATATTTCTATTTTTAAAAATCAGGTTCGCAGCTAAACGTCATACTTTCGCCTGTTTTAGGATGGTTAATTGTTAGTAATTGAGCATGCAATAGCAGCCTTTTAGACATAGTAAAGGCTTCAGGGTGGGCATAGAATTTATCGCCTAAAATAGGGTGACCAATGGCTTGCATATGTACCCGTAATTGATGTGATCGCCCAGTAAACGGAAATAATTGCACTCGTGTTGTGTTGTCTGGATTGCGTGAAATGACTTGATACTCTGTCAGCGCATGTTTGCCATTTTCTAAATCGACCATTTGCCTTGGTCGATTGGGCCAATCACAAATTAGGGGTAATTCAACACGACCAGAATCTTGCTCAAGATGCCCATGCACTACAGCAATATAGGTTTTTTTAGGAATACGTTCACGAAATTGTTTTTTTATCTCTCGATCGGCGAGTTTAGAAAGTGCGGCAACCATGATACCACTGGTTGCCATATCTAACCGATGCACGGATTCGACGTAGCTATATTTTTGTTGCAATCGGTGAATAATACTATCAATAAATTGAGGTTTATTGCCCGAAACCGACAAAATACCTGGTTGTTTATTTACAACCACAATATGGTCGTCTTGATGCAAAATCGATAGCCAAGGTTCAATAGGTGGGTGGTATTCCAAAAGCATTTATGTGTGACGTTTGTAAAATAAAATTATCACACATTCTAACAAACTCAACAAAAAGTGCTAGTTTTATAAATAAAGTCATTTACTCCAGATTGAATTTTTTGAGGATAAAAAGAACTGAGATATTAATACAGCCAAACCAACAATAAAATAGCAAGCAAAAATAATAATCATCCATTGTGACATTTCAATTGTAAGAAACGTCCAAATTTTATCGGCACATGAACCATAAGCATTAAACAAACTAGGAAACCACGAATCTAATGGTAGCCAAGTAGGAAAGTGTACGTTAATTGAGCAAGTATCATTTAGATTAGGTTCAAATTGTAGATGAGCATGAAATGTTGCTAATGAAAAGCCTTTATAGGCGCTAAAAAGCCAAATGAAAATACCTATTAATCGAACAAAAATGTTGCGAGGAGCAATTATTCCAATAATGCTAGCCAACATGATACCAAAAATAGCGCAACGCTGATAAATGCAGAGAGTACAAGGCGCAAGCCCTAAACCATGTTGAAAATAAAGTGCGGTTATTTCAAAAGTAAAAGTAGAAAAGAACAATAAGAACCAAGCCAATCTAGCTTGTGAGTATTGATTAAGCAATGATAACATACTATTTTATTCCCTCAGATTTCGCTATAATCTTTCTTCTTTAATTATATTGAATATAATCTATCTTATTTTTACTACGATAGTGTAGTTTATTTTTGAGTAATGTAAAACGATTTTATTTATTGACGGCGGATTAATCATTCCTTATGCACTCAACGGTTCCACATACAAAACTACAAGTCTCATTTGTTACTATTTCTGAGGAAAATGCGACACAGCGTATTGATAACTTTTTAATCACCTATTTAAAAGGTGTGCCAAAAAGTATGATTTATCGCATTTTAAGAAAGGGTGAGGTTCGTGTTAATAAAAAACGGATTAAACCTGAATATAAATTAAATATTGGCGATGAAATTCGTATTCCTCCTGTTCGTATGACTGAAAAACCCACGCCAGAGATTTCGACCAAGCTTAATAAAGTCGCTGATTTAGAAAAGGCAATCATCTATGAAGATGAGGTAATGTTGGCAATTAATAAGCCATCGGGTATTGCTGTTCATGGCGGTAGTGGCTTAAGTTTTGGTGTAATTGAAGGATTACGCGCCTTAAGACCTGAAGCGAAATTTTTGGAGCTGGTGCATCGCATAGATCGCGAAACATCGGGCGTGTTATTGATTGCCAAAAAACGCTCAGCACTAAAAGCGCTACACGAGCAGTTGCGCCTGAAGCAAATGCAAAAAAATTATTTGGCACTTGTTAAGGGGAATTGGCCTTCTGAATGTAAAGTAATACAAGCCCCACTGCTTAAAAATGTATTAAAAAGCGGTGAGCGTGTGGTAAAGGTTGATAAAGAGGGTAAGCCTTCTGAAACGCGTTTTAAAGTTGAGGAGCGCTTCAATTTTGCCACTTTGATTAAAGCAAGCCCTGTTACAGGGCGTACACACCAAATTCGCATACACACTCAATACGCAAGTCATCCAATTGCTTTTGATGATCGTTATGGCGATAGGCAATTTGATGCGTTATTAGCTGATACTAAGCTTAATCGTTTATTTTTACATGCAGCAAGTGTAAGGTTTATTCATCCTAAAAGTTTGCAAGAGATGCAATTAAATGCACCAATGGATGATGTTTTGCAGACTTGCTTGTCGTATCTAAGAAAAGATAAATATGAAAAAACGGAATCTTAAAATAAAAAAGGTAGTTAGTACGAATGAAAGATATTAATTTATATTTAATTAGACATGGTCAAACGCAGTGGAATATTAAAGATCAGATGCAAGGTTCTCAAAATTCACCTTTAACAGATCAAGGTATTTTGGGTGCTAAAGTGACAGGACAACATTTAAAAAATGTGCCTTTTATGCAAGCATACTCAAGTACACAACAACGAGCTATGGAAACTCGAGATTATATTGTTAAAGAAAATAATATAGTTATTCCTACTTTTGAGCTTGCTGATCTGCGTGAGATGGATTTTGGCATTTGGGAAGGCAAGAAAGTCCCTCAATTGAAAAAGGAGTTTCCAGAATTTACTACTTATTTGACAGATCCTGCTAATTTTGATGCTTCGGTCAATCAAGGTGAAAATTATTTTGATACCCTTTTGCGTATGAAGCAGGGGTTAAATACGATTGTAAAAAATGCACCTCAAGATACGGGTAATATTTTGGTTGTGTCACATGGAACGGTATTACGTATATTACTTTGTGTTTTAAATGGTGGTGATTGGCGTTTACATCGTGATGAGGATTATTTCCCTCGAATGTTAAATACTAGCATTAGTGTGGTTAATTATAAGCAAGGTAATGAACAATCTAAAGGGACATTTACTGTAAAATTCTTCAATAATGTGGATCATTTAGCTGATAAATAAGTATTTTGTTATCTTCTCGACTAATGGGTGCGTAAATAATTAGTCGAGAAGGTTTTGTTAATAAAATTATCGTTTATAAGCTGCATAACGTTTTTGTAGCTGTTTTAATTGATTAATTCTTGCATCAATTTTGGAAATCATTGTCTGATCGCCTTTTGTTTGATTCTTAGCATTTTGTAGTAGTTGAATGGATTGTTGAAATTGACCTTCTAATGCAATTAATTCCGCTCTAGCACTCATTTCTTTTGCTCTTGCATGTAATCCCCCGTAAGCAGTAACGAGTAATTCCCATCCATTTGAGTCATCATTATGGTCAAAAGTATAGCGATGTAACAAGCTTACGGCTTGTTGATAGTTTTTGTTTTTTATATACGAATTAGCCAAGTTTAGTTGCAATGCAGAACTGTTTGGTGCTTTTTTTAATGCTGCTTGTAGGCGAGTTATTGCAGTGCTGCTATTGTTGAGCGCTAAATCAATATCAGTCATTAAATCAATATACCAAATATTATTGGGATCACTATCTAATAATGGCTGTAGTTGTTGTTTCGCTTTTTGATTATTTCCACTTAGATTATCAGCTAAAGCATTAGCATAAATAATAGCTGTTTTACTTTGTTCATTGTTTAGTTTTTTATAATCTTCAACTAATAGCTTTGCGGTATTTTTATTTTTAGCCATTAATATGGCCAATCGAGCTTTCGCTAAATAGTAGTTTAATGACGGAGATACATTTTTTTTGCTATATTGCAATGAACGATTTCGAATATCGGTTAATCGGCTGTTAGGTAATGGGTGAGTAAGTAAAATTTCGGGAGCTTTACTACTAAATCGGCTTTGATCGGCAAGTTTTTGTAGAAATTCTGATGAAGCATAAGGATCAAACCCTGCTTTAGCAAGCGTTCTTAAACCAACACGATCGGCTTCTTGTTCATTACTTTGCGTAAAACTAATCATATTTTGAGCTGATCCTGCCATGGTGCTTGTCATCGCCGCCATGCCAGCTTCGGGATTGGCTAATGTTAATAGTAGAGAGCCTAATGTTGCCCCCCAAACATAAGGGCTATTACGGTTTTGGTTTTCCATTGCTCTGGCTAAATGGCGTTGGGTGACATGGCCAATTTCATGAGACATAACAGAGGCTAATTGACTTTCATTGTCGGTGTCTAATATTAGTTTAGAATGAATGACGACATTCCCACCAAAAAAAGCAAATGCGTTAAGTACGTCACTTTTCATAATATAAAAATGGAATGGCGTTTTTACTGATTCTGATTTTGATACTAATTTTTTGCCTAGATCATTAATATATTGGTTTAAAACAGGGTCGTTTATTATGGGAGCACTTGCTCGTAACATTCGCATATAATAATCGCCCATTTCCATTTCTTGGCCAATGCTAAGCGTTGTGGCTGCCGCAGTACCAATATCAGGAAGGTTGATATTATCAGCATAAACGATAGATGTACTTTGTAATAATAATGAGGTGGATAATACCAAGGCAATTGTTTTTTTTAACATTATTCTAACCGATTAAAATAAGAGTTGCGTTGATTTATTCTAGCTGAAAAAAACAACAATATCACTTTGAATTTATAATTAGGGGTTTAACTTATTTGGTGTAATGAGTGTTATGAATAATAATACTTATTCTTGAATTGATAAAATAACAACAACTACATTAATGCGTTGTTGTTATTTTGATTTTTATGATTGGATTTATTATACTTTTTGACGGCGGTTTTGGATAAATTCAATGATATTGTTGACTTTCACCATTACTTTATCACCACCTGAACGGTGTTTGTATTCCACTTCTCCATTACCGAGGTTGCGTTCACCAATTACGATAGTGTGAGGGATCCCGATTAGTTCCGCATCAGCAAACATTACGCCAGGGCGCTCTTTTCGATCGTCAAATAAAACTTCAATGCCAGCAGCTTGTAAATCAGCATAAAGTTTTTCGGCTGTTGCTTGAACTTCTTCGGATTTGTGCATGTTCATTGGAATAATGACAACGCTAAATGGAGCAATCGCTTCTGGCCATATAATACCACGATCGTCATGACATTGTTCAATTGCAGCAGCTACAATGCGGCTTACTCCGATGCCGTAACAACCCATAATCATAACGTGGTTTTGTCCATCTTCACCTTGGACTGTTGCTTTCATTGCTTGTGAATATTTTGTGCCAAGTTGGAAGATATGTCCCACTTCAATACCTCGTTTAATTTGTAATGTACCTTTGCCATCAGGACTAATATCTCCTTCAACCACATTACGGATGTCTTCAATGCGAGGTAAAGCAGTGTCACGTTCCCAATTGATATTAAAATAGTGTTTATGATCAATATTGGCACCAGCGCTAAAATCGCTCATCACAGCCACGTCACGGTCAATAATAACAGGCATATTTAAGTTAATTGGACCTAATGAGCCTGGCCCTGCATTCACAATCGCACGGATTTCTTCTTCGGTTGCAAATTCTAGTGGTGAGGCAACAATATCAATTTTTTCTGCTTTGATTTCATTTAATGTATGATCACCTCGAACCAGTAAAGCTACTAATTGATGACCACTCTTTTTCGTGGCTTTAACCATCAAGGTTTTTACGGTTTTTTCAATCGGTAAATTGAATTGTTCGACTAATTCGTCAATAGTTTTGGCATTGGGAGTATCGACTAACTCCATTGCTTTTGTAGGTTCAGCGCGTTTTTGTGTTGGTGCTAATGCTTGAGCCATTTCTATGTTAGCCGCATAATCAGATTCAGTTGAAAAAACAATATCATCTTCGCCACTGTCGGCTAATACTTGGAACTCATGTGACCAATTACCACCAATTGATCCTGTATCAGCACGCACCGCTCTAAAGTTTAAACCAGCACGTGTAAAAACTGCGCTATAGGCTTTATACATCTCATCATAAGTTTCTTGTAATGATTCTTGTGTAGTATGGAAAGAGTATGCATCTTTCATAATAAATTCACGTGAACGCATCACACCAAAGCGAGGGCGTACTTCATCCCGAAATTTGGTTTGCATTTGATACACGTTAAGTGGTAATTGTTTATATGAGCTAACTTCATTACGTAGTAAGTCTGTAATGACTTCTTCATGAGTTGGGCCTAGAACAAAATCACGGTCGCCACGATCTTTAATACGTAATAATTCAGGGCCATATTGTTCCCAACGTCCGCTTTCTTGCCAAATATCAGCAGGCTGTACAACTGGCATTAATACTTCTATTGCACCGGCTTTATTCATCTCTTCACGGACAATATTTTCTACTTTTTTAAGTACGCGGTAACCAGTGGGAAGCCAGGTATATAATCCGGCAGCCACTTTGCGGATCATGCCTGCACGTAACATTAATTGATGGCTAATGACTTCAGCATCAGCAGGGGTTTCTTTTAACGTAGAAAGAAGATATTTACTGGTTCGCATAAATTTATCCTAAAAAATTTATTTATAAATATATATGATAAAAATGTGAGCTAGTTTAGCAGTACCAAGCGTAACACTAAAGTAATTTTATTGGTAATTATTGTGAATAATAAAGATTAATTGTAAATTATTAGCATTAGTAATTAAATGGAATTGATATGAAGAAATTAAATTTATCGCACTTCATTACTGCCTTTTTTGTGGTTTTGGTACTATACCAGCCAATTAAATTTATTATCTATCATTTTACTGATTTAAGTTATGATGAAATTTTGGATTTTGGTTGGAGAGGAGATGGTTGCGAAACTAAAGATGGCCGTCGGTTAGATTATATCGATTGTCCTTGTGGCACAGGATTAATAGAACCTGATGATTTTTATAAAATTAGTAATGAAGGAGATTTTTATTACAATGATAAGCTCTTGGGAAAAGTTATCCTAAAAACAAAGCCAAGTTATTTTTCTGGCGGTGAAATTCTAACAGGCGGCGAATTAGAAATTGAGAATTTAGAAACAGGAATAATTTGTTATTATGATTCAATTCTTGATTGAAATACAATCTTTAATATGTAGAAAACACCCAGTTGTTTACACTTCATAGTTAAAATAATCCTCTAAAAACATTTAAGACATTTTACAGGAAACCGTTTTATGCGATTTTACGGTAATTTAATTATTAATAAATTGTTCTTAAATTTTTGTTTTCTATCTTTTAAATCCTGACTTATTTGCTGATTATGCTGTAAATTATCATAAGTGCCTATGCATATTGCTTTTGGTGCTTGCGAGAAAATTTTGTTTAAACATATCTGCTGTAGCCTTGTTAGCCAAAATAAGCGTTTAATACCATAGCCCATGTTTTTATTGTCGTCACGTTTATTACTTAACGTTGAGGTTTTCTATTAATTGCTAATCGTTAGATTATATAAATATCCATTGAGTTGTTTATTAAATTTAACTGCTTTTATTTAATCTTAGTTAAATTTGAGTTAGAGCAAGTATTTTGCGCAATTTCTTTGAATCAAAATTGATATTTTAATTATTTTAAAGCTATTAGGTATCAAATTCGATGTTATTTAGTATATTGATTATATTTAATTTTTTGTTATTTATGTGATGTTGATCACTTTGTAAAAAATATTAAATTGATATCATATGCGCCAAATTTTAGATTAAGGAGTAGTAACAAAAATGAGTAAGCTAAGGACAAATGATAGCGTAACAAATGCCAATAATGAGTCAGCATTACCTAAATGGCGAAAAAGTGATACGTTATGGATGCTTAGCCTTTATGGTACAGCGATTGGTGCTGGAGTACTTTTTCTACCAATTAATGCAGGTGTCGGTGGGTTAATTCCGTTGCTGGTTATGTTGGTTCTTGCCTTTCCTATGACATTTTTTGCTCATCAAGCTTTGTGTCGATTTGTATTATCAGGTAAAAGTCGCGATGGCGATATTACCGTTGTTGTTGAAGAGGCTTTTGGGCGCACAGCAGGAAACTGGATAACTGTACTTTATTTTTTTGCAATTTACCCAATATTATTAGTATATAGCGTTGGTATTACAAATACAGTAGATAGCTTTATGGTTCATCAATTAGGAATGGAGTCATTACCACGAGCTTTACTTTCATTTGTTTTAGTTGCATTTTTAATGTCAATTGTTCACTTTGGCGAAGAACTTATTGTTAAAGTTATGTCAATATTAGTTTTTCCATTTATTGCCGTTTTAATGATTTTAGCGTTATTTTTAATTCCTGAGTGGAATGGTGAAATTTTTACCAATTTGTCTTTTGGTAGTAGTGACGGAGAACAAAGTATTTTAATGACACTTTGGTTAGTTATTCCTGTTATGGTTTTTGCATTTAATCATTCACCAATTATTTCATCTTTAGCGGTAGCTAAACGTAAAGAATATGGTGACGTTTATGCTGAACCTAAATGTACTAAAATTATTGCAGCAAGCAATATCATGATGGTTGTAACAGTGATGTTTTTTGTTTTTAGTTGTGCGCTTTGCTTGTCGCCTGCTGAACTTTTAGATGCAAAAGCTCAAAATATCTCAACGTTGTCATATTTGGCTAATCGATTTAATTCACCTGTTATTGAGTATATTGGTCCTCCAATTGCATTTATTGCAATGGCTAAATCGTTTTTAGGTCACTATCTAGGTGGTAAAGAAGGATTTAATGGTGTTGTTAATAAATTTTTGCGTAGCCGTAATAAAACAATTTCAGAAAACAAACTTGATAAATTAGCTATTGCCTTTATGTTTGTAACTGCTTGGGGGGTTGCAACATTAAATCCAAGTATTTTAGGTCTTATTGAATCACTTGGTGGCCCAATTTTAGCTGTGTTGTTGTTTTTAATGCCAATGTATGCAATTCATAAATTACCTGTACTAGCAAAATATAAAGGAAGGCTAAGTAATGTATTTATTGTTGTTATGGGATTAGTTGCAATTTCAGCCGCTATCTATAATTTATTATAAAATTTAATTAATGGGTAATTACCACTTACTTGTTTATTTATATATAAAACCTACTGGCATTCGTTGGTAGGTAAATACAGCTACTAATAAAATAATCTACCGATATAGCAAGAATTAACTATTAATAGGTATTAAAACTTATTTTCATAATCTCAAAAGTGATACCTAAGTATTAGTATGGGGTAAGTGGCAAGATGATTATTGGTTATTTTATTAGCAAAAGTTAATTCGTAAAGATATCACTAGGATAGCAGTATTAATTTATGTTTTGCATCAAAAGGGAAAAATATGAGTTCGGTATTTGAAATATTTAAAATTGGCATTGGACCTTCAAGCTCACATACAGTAGGACCAATGAGGGCAGGGAAGGCATTCATAGATCAACTAATCAGTAATAATATGATGGCATCAGTAACAAAAATTGTGGCTGATGTTTATGGCTCTTTGTCGTTAACAGGCAAAGGTCATCAAACAGATATTGCTATTATTATGGGATTAGCTGGCGAAAAACCTGATTCTGTTGATATTGATAGTATTCCAAGTGTTATCGAAAAACTTAGCCAAACTCAGCGGTTATCTATTTACAATGATCGTTATGAAATCGACTTTCCGTTGGAAAGTTGTATGGTGTTTCATTCTAAATTTTTACCATTACATGAAAATGGTATGACTTTGACTGCATATAGCGGCGATAAATTAGTTTTTCAGAAAACTTATTATTCTGTTGGCGGTGGTCAGGTTGTTGAAGAAGAGCAATTTGGTCAACAAGAGCAGGATTCAGTAAAATTCCCTTATCCATTTGCTTCAGCTGAGCAATTATTAAAACATTGTGAAGATAACTCATTATCAATTTCTAGTATTATGATGAAAAATGAGTTGCAAATACACTCTTATGAAGAAATTGAATCCTATTTTTCTCGCGTTGGGCAAACTATTTTGGAATGTATCAAACGAGGTATGAATACAGAAGGGCTATTACCAGGACCACTTAAAGTTCCTCGTCGTGCGTTTTCGTTATACCGTCAATTGTCTACCACTAAGGATAAATTTATTAGTGACCCAATGGTGATTATTGATTGGGTAAATATGTTTGCGCTTGCAGTTAGTGAGGAAAATGCAGCAGGAGGACGAGTGGTTACTGCGCCAACAAATGGTGCATGTGGTATTATACCTGCTGTGCTCGCTTATTATGATAAATTTATTAATCCAGTTACACCTGATATTTATATTCGTTTCTTTCTAACTTGTGGCGCAATAGGACAACTTTATCAAATAAATGCTTCTATTTCTGGTGCAGAAGTGGGATGTCAAGGGGAAGTTGGCGTTGCTTGTTCTATGGCTGCGGCAGGACTTGCTGAGCTTTTAGGCGGTAATCCTCAACAAGTATGCATGGCGGCAGAAATAGCAATGGAGCATAACTTAGGCTTGACTTGTGATCCAGTTGCAGGCCAAGTTCAGGTTCCTTGTATTGAGCGAAATGCCATTGCCGCAGTAAAATCGATAAATGCGACAAGAATGGCTTTAAGACGAATTACTGCTGCAAAAGTATCTTTAGATAAAGTTATTAAAACTATGTATGAAACAGGAAAGGATATGAATGCAAAATATCGAGAAACATCGCGTGGCGGGTTAGCAATTACGGTTCATTGTAATTAGGTTGTTGCTATTTTTCTGTCGAATTCGCCGATTGCAACATCGGCGAAACATTAGATTGTATTTAATGTTTCCAGTGCATGGTGTTAACTTTTGAGCGCAAAAAATCATTTTCTGTTAGTACATCTACCCGTTCAGTTTTTACTTTTCGTTGTTTTCTTTTTCGTTTTGGTTGTTCTGCTGAGGCAATATGGATAACTTCGTTATAGGCAAGTAAATTATTAAGTTGATCAAGTTCGCCTAATCCACGGAGGACGGAAATTAATGTTTGTAATGTAATTGATTCGCCTTGTTCAATACGTTTTATTGTGGCAATGCCAATTTTGGATTTTTGCGCAAGTTCTAGTTGAGATAAATTTTTCTCAATTCTGGCTAATTTTATTCTACGACATAGCATAGCAATCATGTCGGTAGTTTCATTCATGAAATATCCTTTTTTTTGATATGCCACATGATGTGGCATATATCATATTGCTATTTATATTATTTTTAGACTAGCGGTTATTGTTCTTGGTTTTTTATTTGTTTCTTCTTTAAGTTTTCTAAAATCTTTTTATGGATACCATTAAAGCCACCATTACTCATAATTAAAATTGCATCAGTTGGTTTAGCTGATTTTGTGATCATTTCAACCAATAAATCGATATCACCACTCCAGTAAGCGGGTTGAATACAAGCATCAACCACATCGGCTACTAGCCAAGGTAGTTGTTCAGGTTGGAATATAAAAATTTCATCAGCTCGACCAAGTGATGGGGCTAGTTCATCTTTAGATACCCCTAATTTCATCGTATTTGAGCGTGGTTCAAGTACGGCTAGAATGCGACGATTAGCTCCTATTTTACTGCGTAATGCTTCTAATGTGGCTAAAATTGCAGTTGGGTGGTGGGCAAAGTCATCATAGATTTCAATATTATTAACTTCGCCATAAAGTTCTAATCGTCTTTTTGCATTGACAAAAGAACCTAGTGCTAAACAAGCATCAGCAGGATCAATGCCAACATTATGGGCGGCTGCAATTGCCATTAGTGCATTATGCATATTGTGTTCGCCAACTAATGAATATTTTACTTCGCCTACTTTTTTATTGTTAAAGTAAACCGCAAAATGACTCGCATCATTATTTATACGTTGTGCTAGCCAGCCGTTTTCTGATTCTGTGAATGCTTTTTGGCTCCAACAACCTTTAGCTAATACTTGTTTTAAATTTACATCTTCTTGTGGTGAGATAATTAATCCATTGCTTGGCACTAAACGAACTAAATGGTGAAATTGTTTTTGAATAGAACTGAGATCATCAAAAATATCTGCATGATCAAATTCTAGATTATTCATGATAAGTGTTTTTGGGCAGTAATGCATGAATTTTGAACGTTTATCAAAGAACGAGCAATCATATTCATCTGCTTCAATAACAAAATAATTGCCTTCACCTAATCTTGCGGATACATCAAAATTACCCGGTACACCACCAATAACGAATCCTTGCTTGTAATCTTGCTTTTCTAAAATCCAATTGACCATACCCGCAGTTGTAGTTTTACCATGAGTTCCAGCAATAGCTATGACCCAACGATCTCGCAATACATTGTCGTGTAACCATTGAGGTGCTGAAATATAAGGAATGTTATTATCTAAAAGATATTCTACACAAGGGTTACCTCTTGATAGCGCATTGCCTATAATGACTAAATCAGGTCTTGATGTCAGTTGTGATGGATCATACCCTTCAATGATATCAATATGTTCTTTTTGTAAAAGTGTGCTCATTGGTGGGTAAACATTTTTATCTGAACCCGTTACTTTATGACCAAGAGAGCGAGCTATCAAAGCAATCCCTGCCATAAATGTGCCACAAATTCCAAGAATATGAATATGCATTTTGAATCCTTAACATTGTATAAACTTTATATTGATAGTATTGGGTAACCATTGCTTATTTGATTGGTAAACAGATGTAAATTCAGAGCAACCTTGTAATTATAATCGATTCTGATTGTTTATGCGAGAGACCATAGATGTTTAACCATTAATAATGGAGCTTGGTTACCACGAAATTCATCTACATCTAAATGGTAAACTATTTTCACATTTTTTATCGATTGATCAGGCCATAGTTGTCTATTTACATTAAAAAAGACCCCTTCAATAAGTGGACCACCGTTTTGGGGTTCTAGTACTAGTTTTAGGTGTTTGTCTGAAAATAATCGCTGTTGATGAATAATGAATTCACCGTCAAAAATGGGAGTGTAGAATCCTTCTCCCCATGGTCCTGATTCTTTTAATTGTTTGGCGATTTCGTAAGTAAGATCTTGGCTATCTATTTCACCGTCAGTTTCAATAATTGGTTCTAGCAAATCGGGTTCTAAGCGTGCATCTAAAAGTGTTTCAAAATTATTTTTAAAACGTTCTAAATCTTCTTCTCGAATAGTTAACCCAACAGCCATTGCGTGACCTCCAAAACTGATTATTAGATCAGGATTTTTTTGATTTAATTCATCAAGAAGATCGCGTAAATGAACGCCTTTAATTGAACGTCCTGAGCCCTTTAGAAAACCATCTTCTGTTGAAGCGAAAGATATGACTGGTCGATGATATTTATCTTTTAAACGTGAAGATAAGATCCCAATAATGCCTTGATGCCATTCTGGATGATGAAACACGAGTAAATTAGGAATTGTGATATTTTGTTTTTCAATTTCTTGAATAAATGATAAGGCCTCTTTATGCATCATTTGCTCAATTAACTTTCGATCACTATTGAGATTATCCAAATCCATAGCTTTGTTAATTGCTGAATCATAATTATCACAAAGTAGCAATTCAACTCCCAATGACATATTATCCATTCTACCTGCTGCATTTAATCGTGGCGCTATATAAAAAGCTAAATCGGTAGACGTAAGATTAATAGGATCTTTTTTAGATACCTGTAATAAGGCTTTGATGCCCTCACAACAATAGCCAGCTCGTATTCTGTTTATACCCTGATGAACTAAAATACGATTGTTATGATCAAGTCTAACCACGTCAGCAATAGTGCCTAAAGCAACTAGATCTAATAAATTTGCTACATTATATTCAGCTAAATTATTGTCGGAGAACCAATTTTCTTGCCGTAATTTTGCTCGTAAAGCCAGCATAAAGTAAAAAGCTACACCCACCCCAGCTAAATGCTTAGATGGAAATGTACAATTAGGTAAATTAGGATTGACTATGGCGTCGGCATTAGGTAGTAGCTCAGGGCATAAATGGTGATCAGTAATAATGACTGACAATCCTGATTGCTTAGCAAAATCGACAGCTTCAATAGCAGATATTCCGTTGTCAACGGTAATAATAAGTTGTGCATTTTGTAAAATGGCCTTTTTAACAACCGAAACACTTAATCCATATCCATCATTAAAGCGATCAGGAATGATATAATCAACAAATTGGTACCCCATATTTTTTAAGGCTCTGATGGTTAAAGCAGTACTAGTGGCACCATCAGTATCAAAATCACCAACAATCATGATTTGCTGATTATTTTTCATTACTGAATAAAGAATTTCGACCGCCTTTTTAATACCATCTAGTTTATCGTAATTGCATAGATTGCGTGTGGTGTAATCAAGATCTTGCATGCTAGTAACACCACGCAATGCATAAATCCGTTGTAATAATAACGGAATATCATCAGAAAATTCTGGAAGTACTTCAGGTAATTTGCGATGTTTTAATTTACTTTTTTTCATAATTTATATGCTAGCGCATGTTGCGCTAACATGTGTTTTCATTTTAATTTACATTTTAGTAACAATAACTACTAATTTTTATTTAGTTTTTGTGATCAAGAAATTCAATTAGTTTATCTGCAGGCACGTAACCTGAAACAAGTTGGCCGTTAGGTAAGACAATTGCAGGTGTGCCACCAATCCCTAACTTTTTACCGACGTTAAATTGTTGTGTTACATAAGGTATCATGCTGCTTGCTGGCGAAATTGTATTACCTTTGTATGCATTGTCAAATGCAGCTTTGCGATCAGCCATGCTCCAAATAGATTGCATGTTTTTGCCAACATCACTGTTAGCACCTGCACGAGGAAATGCAAAATAGTGAACTGAAATACCCGCTTCTAAATACTTATCAATATTTTCATGTAGTAGTTTACAGTAATGGCAAGTATAATCAGTAAATACTGAAATGATGTATTTTTCATTTTTAGCTTTATAAATAATGGCATCTTTTTCAATTGATTTTATTAGGCTAAGATTGATGCTGTTAGCAATGTTTTCTGGTTCATCACCTTGTAAATCAAAAATAGAGCCTTGAATTAAGTATTTACCATCTTTACTAACGTATACAATACCTTCTGGCGTGCTAACGCTTTTAAAATCTTTAATTGGACTATCAAAAATTTTTGATTCTTTGCTATCGTAACCGAATTTATCTAAAGATTTTGCAATTTCATTATTACTTGCTAATACTGAACTTGAAATTAACGCTAAGCCTAAACATATAACTAATTTTTTCATTCAATTATCCTTATTTTTGTCAATCCTATGCTCGAGGATGATGTTTACTATGTAACTGTTTTAACCTTTCTGTTGCAACATGTGTATAAATTTGTGTAGTTGATAAACTGCTATGCCCAAGCAACATTTGAACGACGCGCAAATCTGCTCCGTGATTAAGAAGATGTGTCGCAAAAGCATGTCGAAGCACATGAGGAGAAAGTGCATCAATATTTATACCGATTAGTATGGCATAATATTTAATTCGATGCCAGAAAGTCTGTCGTGTCATTTTTTTTCCTAATCGACTTGGAAAAAGCACATCAATAGGTCCATTTTTTAAAAGATCATTTCTTGCATATTTAAAATAATATTCAAGCCAATAAATTGCTTCTTCTCCAAGTGGGACTAAGCGCTCTTTATTACCTTTACCAATTACTCTTACTACACCTTGACGTAAGCTAACATCGCTAATTTCTAAATTTACTAATTCAGATACGCGTAAACCGGTGGCATAAAGTACTTCCAACATCGCTTTATCCCTAAGTTCAATGGGATCTTCTATGCTTGGCGACTCTAGTAGCGCATCGACTTGCGATTCAGTTAAGTCTTTAGGTAATTTTTTAGGAAGTTTGGGGGATGATAATACTGCAGAAGGGTCATCAGTGCGATAATTTTCTTGATATAAATACTGAAAAAAACGTTTAGTTGCACTAAGCAAACGTGCTGAACTACTTGCTTTATACCCATCTTCTACTCGTTGCATTAAAAAGTTTTGTAAATTAAGTGTTTGAGTTGTTAGGAATGTGACATTTTGTTGTTGTAAAGATTGACTTAATGCTAACAAATCAAGTTTATAAGAAGCAATGGTATTTTCAGCTAAGTTCCTTTCTAGCCACAATGAATCTAGAAAACGGTCTATTAACATTTTATTTTGGGCAGGTGTATCTTGGCTAGACATCAAAATTATCTCTACATTACGTTTATTCTTTATATTATATACTAGCTGTCAATAAGTTGCAGTTTTAGTCAATAAGTTACTTTTTATAACAGCTGTAAAAGTTTATATCGTGGGATCTTATATTTATATAACTCTTTATTAAAAATAATTTTTATACTTAAACACTATCTTTCCTGAAACTTTTTTACAGTTATTCTTCAATAAACTGATTGAGTACATTATATTTTTTTATTTTTCATTAATTGTTATATACTGGGATTCTATATATTTTTTGTACTATATTATGGTTAAGCGAAGTATTAATCTCTTTATAGCACTGTTTGCTATCGCAATTATTGCTATGGAAACTTATATTTATTGGCATACAAAGTTTCGCCCTTGGCAACCAAGTTCTTCTATAGGCCGATTAATTTATTATTATAGCTTTTTTACGGTGTTATCAAATTTGATGCTGGCATTAAGTTGTTTGTGGTTATCTGTTAACCCTAATTGTAATCGATATAGTTTTAAAGTTATTCGCTTAAATGGTTTGGCTGGTGTGATTATAACGGCTATTGTGTATAATTTAGTGTTAAGAGGTATCCATACCCCGCCTAATGCATTAATGAAAATCACTAACGAAAGTTTACATGCTGTTATACCTGCTTTGGGTTTATTAAGTTGGCTGATTTGGGGGCCATTTAGACGCATCAACGTTCATGTCATTATAGGATCAATATTATCAATGCTAGCTTATGGCATTTATATTTTTGTCCGAGGTTATTATACTAATCAATATCCATACCCTTTTATTAATGTTGTACGAATCGGTTATCCCAAAGCTTTGTATGCTTCAAGTATTGTTTTTTTATTATTTTTGGGGTTAGTTTTTTTATTATGGGCGATTGAACGCTTAAGGAAGCGAAAATGAAACTGTATATTTATGAGCATTGTCCTTTTTGTGTTAGGGCTAGAATGATTTTTGGTCTAAAAAATATACCGGTTGAAAAACAGGTATTATTGAGTGATGATTTTCAATCACCAGAGCGTATGATTGGTGAAAAAATGGTGCCTATTTTACAAAAAGATGATGGTAGCTATATGCCTG
This sequence comes from Gilliamella sp. BG1, assembly GCF_046635625.1. NCBI lineage: Bacteria > Pseudomonadati > Pseudomonadota > Gammaproteobacteria > Orbales > Orbaceae > Gilliamella > Gilliamella sp. BG1. The sequence continues at coordinate 23,114 of NZ_JBIDFG010000020.1, forward strand.
AAAGTTTAGACATTGTTGATTATGTTGATAACAATTATGGCGATAAACCCATTTTAACAGGTCCTAGATCGTCAGATATCACAGATTTAATAAAACAGTTGCAACAATATGATTATAAGTTAGTGTGTCCACGTTATATAAAACTAGGTTTAGCTGAGTTTGCGACACAAAGTGCTATCGATTCTTTTGTTAATAGTAAATCAAAAAAAATGGGATCGTTTGATGAATGTTTGATGCAAACGGATTCATTAGTGTCTGCCGTATCTGCTATATTAAATAAACTTGAGTTATTGATTGTGTCACCAGATGCATGTAATGGACAATTATCTTTAGATGATATCTGTTTGTTTCCAGTTTTACGGAATTTGACGTGTGTTAAAAGCTTAACTTTTTCATCTAAAATTAAGGATTACCTACAATCAATGGCTAAACTTAGTAAAGTTGATCTATTTTTTGATAAAGCTATTTAACAATTAAAAATACAGATCTTGCTATTTTTGTTTGATATTAAATCATAATTCTAAAACGTAGGGTAAAAAAGAACAGGAAAAATAGGAATAAACCTGTTCTTTTTTGTTTTAGCAATTAATTACCTAATTTAACATCAATCACTTCAATATTATCTTTACCACCATAGATATCGTACCAAGGTGTTGCATATTGTTTTAATATCTTATTGAGATGTTCAACATTTTCACGACCAGTTTGATCTAGCCAAAGTTTTAAACCTTCTTTGCCTCCATTAGCATAGGCCGCAACACCTTCAAACCATGTTGCTCTACCTCCAAGGATGCCGCTATATTTAGCGCCATTTTCACCGGCAAAAATAAGTTCTTGGTGGAAGGTTTTTGTTGGTACGCCAGCACTTAAATAGATAAAAGGGCGGGTTGCGACTTCACTTGCTTGTTTAAAATAGTCAGCAGCTTGTTTTTGTGTGTAAACAACTACATTGTTGTCGTTAAAGCCTTCTACATTTTTAAACAATACGGGAACTTCGACTTTTAAAATATCAATATAATACTGTTCTTTAGTAAACTCTTTTATCGTGTTGATGACTTTTTGAGGTTTGATTTTTGCAAATTCAGGACTTTTATCATCGGTTATCACATTGTCATATACAATCGGTTCAACAAATACAGGAATATCAGCAGCTCTAGCTTCATTGCCTAAACGTTCTAAAAATGCGTGTTTTTTATCTAAAATATCTTGAGGATCATCTGGATTATAATAAACCAATACTTTTGCGGCATCGGCACCTTTTTTTATTAGGCGTTGTAATGAATCCTCAGGCAAAATATCGGGTAATCGTCCTGGAGTACTAGCATCATATCCTGTTTTTTCGTATGACATGATTAATCCAGCATTGCTATTTTTAGCTGCCATGCCTTTAAAACCATATTCTTCATCTAACAATATTGCACTAACATATTTAGTTAATTCTTGAGAGACAAGTTCTTTAAATTCATACACCATATCGATATGATAACGATCTTTCCCCACAGCAGATTCCATCATTTTAACCATTGAACCGCGTTGATCGATCGCTAATGCTGCAATAATACCATCTTGGTTTGATAACTGCTGCATACGTGTAAATTTACCACGAGAAATACATTTTTTCGCCATTTTATAGCTCTCCGTTTAGTAAGATGTGTTATTGTAGTTTTTTTGTTTGGTTGTTTATTAATCATTTGTGCTAGTTTTAACGATATGCATAATTTTAATAAATTCAATTGTTATGTAGTGGCATTATGATTGAGCTAAATTATTACTTGATTCGTTATCTTCTTTTAAAAGAGCAAGTGTTAGAGTATAGTAGCTAAAAATATTAAAATGTTTGTAAACAATAATTTACAAGGATGAACATGCACAAAGTACTCCATACACCAACAAGAACTTTAAATGCTCAGGATTATAAAACGTTGTCGCTTTCTGCATTAGGTGGAGCATTAGAATTTTATGATTTTATTATTTTTGTCTTTTTTTCTATAACCATTAGTCACCTTTTTTTTCCGAATGATATGCCTGATTGGCTGAGCCAAGTACAGACCTTTGGTATTTTTGCTGCTGGATATTTAATACGCCCATTGGGTGGAATCGTTATGGCCCACTTTGGCGATCGATTTGGTCGCAAAAGGATGTTCACGCTAAGTATACTGCTTATGGCATTACCAACACTATTTATAGGTTGTTTACCTACGTATATTAATATTGGTATTTTTGCACCTTTATTGTTACTGTTTATGCGATTATGTCAAGGCCTAGCTGTAGGAGGAGAAGTTCCTGGCGCTTGGACTTTTGTATCTGAGCATGTACCGAAAAATAAAATTGGATTGGCATGTGGAATATTGACAAGCGGATTGAGCCTAGGTATTTTGCTTGGTTCGTTAGTTTCAACGGCCATGAATAAGTGCTTATCTTCGGAACAACTTATTGATTGGGGATGGCGCATACCATTTATAGTTGGCGGTGTTTTCGGATTGATTGCGATGTATTTACGTCGTTGGTTAAAAGAAACACCAATTTTTCTGGAAATGCAAAATCGTAAACAACAAGAATTAGCTAAAAAAATACCAGTACTCACTGTATTGACGGGGTATTTGCCTCAAACTATTTTATCTATGCTACTCACTTGGGTGTTGTCTGCTGGTATTATGGTTATTATGCTAATGACACCAATTTTATTACAAAAGCAATTTGGTTATTCAGCGATAGATGCGTTGCAAGGAAATATATTAGCTATCATTGGACTAATTATAAGTTGTACATTTTATGGAATGATGATGGATAAATTTGCTATGGGGAAAGTGATGTTAATAGGTTGTGTTATTGCAACTATTGTTATTGCTATTTTTTATCTATCATTAGATAACCCACATCTTTTATTTATTACTTATTCTTTAGCAGGTTTTAGTGTTGGTGTTGTAGGCTCTTTTGCTTATTTTATGGTGAGAGTGTTTCCTACCCAAATTCGTTATAGTGGTGTATCATTTTCATTTAACATGGCTTACGCTATTGCGGGCGGATTAACACCTCTGTTGATCTCCTTTTTGAGTGATTTTGTTAGCAAAATGGCACCAGCTATTTATGTTATTGGATTATTTGGATTTGGTGCATTGATTGGATTATATTTATTTATTAAGGATAACAGTCAAAAGTATATAGCTAAAGATATTGCATAATAAATGATGACCATAGAATTTTAATTATTATTTAATAATATGTTGAAATGGAAAGTATAAGAATTTATTCTTACTTTCCATTTACCTGACATACCTTATATTCAAACCAGCCAGATTTATTCATTTAAACGATATATCCAACTTATTTTGTTAAAAACTTTCAGGAAAGACTACGTTTTAGTATGGCTTATTAAATAATCAACACTATTAAATAAAATTTTGAAACAACCAAAATTTTTTAAGGGATAAGGTAAACTTATCGCAACTAAGAAAGGATCTAATATAAATAAGATTAAATGCAAAAAACGAACATTCAATGATGATTTTAAACATCAAATGGTCAGTCTTTATCAACATGGTAAATCACGTAGTGAAATCGTTGCAGAATATGATTTGATAGCTACTTACTAGATCATAAGCAAAGGTGCCCGCTACCCATGTTGTGACCGTTAGGTGGCTATCTGACTGGTTAGGATCGGTTTTTTTCACTTCGATTTCTTCAATATCGGTAAAATGGGCTTGCCATAATTCTTTGCCCATTTTTGCCAAACTACAACAGCTTTTGGGCTATTCCGTTATATTGTGCCGTTGTTTAATTTCAGCTAACTCTTGTTGCGATGTGGCATTAAACGCTTCAACCATCCATTCGGGCCAGCCTTGTCCTTTAATAATTTTTTCTTTAAATTGGGTTTCTTGTTCCCATTTGTATTTGCCGTCGTTTAGGCCTGCTAATTTGTTAGCACACATAAAGTTATTGACCCAACCCCAAACCAGATAACTGCCTATGCCAGCACGTAATGGGTCTAATAATATATGGTCGATTGTTTTATGGGTATGAGGTTTGCACACCATTAATATGGTGGTATTGAGTGAAGAGCGTGAAAAGTTATGTACCACTACCCCTTGTAAATGGGCCCAGTCATATTCTTTTATGCGTTTTTTATTAGGATGCAAAAAGGTTAGCGGATTGCGTAACACTTTAAAATTAAAAAAATAACTTTCATTGATATACACTTTACCCGTTTTACGGTTAAAAATAATGGGGCTACCTCTGCGAGTGAACAAATTATGATAGATTTCGGGAATAACAAGATAAATAGCAACACAGCAAATAGTAAATGCTGATATACCTAATATGGTTATTTTTGATTCATTTTCAATATTAAATACAAAAATTAATAGTATCCATAAAATGATTGCTGGAATTAAAAAAATTAACACAATTAAATACATAAATAAATAAAAAATCTGATCAGATTTTGTTTTACGAATAAAAGCACAGTAGTTATCATTGGCATATAGAAGACGCTGATCCGCCCCCGTTAAATAGTTACCGCCTTTTTCTAAATCGCTTATCCAACCAAAAATTTGGGGTTGATATTGTGATGGCATTGTTCTGCTCCTTATTTTAAATTTTACTGTTTTTAGTCACGATTAATGGCACGTCTTCACGGTTATTGTATTGCACAATGATTTGATATTTTACAATATTAAACACACCTATCGTGCCGGCGATCCATTTATTGATAATGAGCCCATTTTGAACTGGCTTGTCGCTATTGGTTATTGTTTTATCAGTAATATGATTAGCCGATGTGGTTAAAGTAAATTCGTCTGGCTCGTCAATTTTACTATAATCGGGTATTGGGAGCCTAGTCAGTATATCGATATTACGATCATACTTTTCGAAATAGGCTTTTTTATCCGTCCAAATAAGATTTAGGTCACCATAGTTTTTGTTGATGGCTAATAACGCTATTTGTTGCGAGGTGATACGGTATTTTAGATCGATATATTTTTCGGGTAGTGGGTCTGGCTCGCTTTTTAGATTTGGGTAATCATTAATAAATAAGCGAATCATGGCGATTGCAGTTTCATTTTGATTGTATTTGGCAAAATCGGGAATATCCAAATAAAAATAGATATGCCGTTGAAATTGATTTGGGGCATCGGGCATTGGTGTTGATGTTGGTGCATGATATAGCGGTTTTAAACGAATAAAGGTTTGAATATTATAGACTATAATCGCATAGTCGTTGAGCGCTAAGCCAAAACCCGCGTGAGTGCTGTATTCATCTTCGTGATAGGCTTGATAGCCTAAATAGTCCAATTCTTCTTGCTTACCAAAGCAACAACGGTTTAACCAGTGCTGAATAGCAGTATAGTTATCGTACTTTTTACTAAACATAATCGCAATTGAACCACCAATCATTAAAATAGCCCCCACAATCACAGTTATCCATGAACCTGCTAATGCTACTATAACAGCACCACCACCTAACATAAATGCTCCTCCTACCCTCATTATGAGATAACTTTTATCCTCCATATTCATCATATCAAACGAACTTTTTAACTCGCCAATCGCTTCTAATACCGTGATTGCCGCTGTTGCTCCGGCAACGGTTTTAGAAATTATGGAATTGAACCTAAGCTTAGCTTCTATTTTTGTTACATCTTTACCTGCTTTAATCGCTTCAGCCATTTGCATATTGAGTTTGATATTTTTGTATTGGTTAGTTAAATCGATACCGGTTAGTACCAGTGACACCAGATCTTTAAGCATTTGCCCTTTTAGTTCGGTTTCACCGTTACCTTCTTTCACTTCATCCCATTCTTTAAGCATATCGCTAATGTTTATTAGGGTCAGGGTGCCTAATATACCGCTCACCGCAAGATTGATACCAAAAGTTATTTTCCCCGTTTTGACGTTTTGATTAGCGGTTTGTAAGTCTATCTCATTATAGATACGTTCTAATTCATGTTGCGCTATGTCTATTATGCCTCCTGCTTTTGATATTTTTTCGTTTATTTTAGCTTTAGCTCGCTCTAGGGCTTTATCACTGATTTTGCGTAATTTATCAGTGATTGACGCTTTGCCTTGATTGACTTTTTCTATGTTTTCAAGCAGTGTTTTTTGTTTATGGATTAATTTGAAATAATCTTTATACTTTTGCTCCATAAATTGTTTTAAGCTGTATGGGCTTAATGTGCCATTAGTGCCGTTGATAAAGTCAACAAACAAGGCTTTACTGGCTTTATCAGGAAAGCACAGGGTAAATTTCGCTTTTTGCATTTTGCCCGAGTCTGTTTTAATTGGCTTTTCATCAATATCAAAACTTTCTAAAAAGGCAAGCTCGTGCGGATGATAGACACCACGATGATAAAAACCGCGATGCATTTGGGTTAATAGATTTTGAATTTTTACGATATTTTCTGGTCTAATCTGCACGTTTATTTCAACCGGTAGTGCCCCTAGTCTGGCAAGTTCATCAAATGCATTAAGCCGCATCCAGTGCGATTTTATCGGTTTAAGTAAGGTGTCTTTAGCCAGTGTTGCCTGTTTTTTGAGTGCCGTGCGGTTAAGTAAACTTTCACTATATTTGGTTGATGCGTGAGTTTGTTGTGTTGAATTAGCAAGGTTTGATAATTCTTTATTTACTGCTTCAAGGCTTTTATTTAATTCCCTATTCTTAGTTTCATAAGCCTTTTTTTCGCGCCTGAGTTTTTCTTGTGCGACAGGATCACTCACTGGAATTTGTTTTTTTTGTTGTTCAAGCTGGTCAATTTTTTGTTTATTTTGTTCAATTTTAGCTTCTAGCTCGGCTTTGTTTTTTTCTAATACACGTTTTTTATCGTTTATATCTTTATCACCTTTTTTTTCTGCAATTGCTGTAGAAACTGTACCAATAAACTCTGTTGCTTTTGATAACCAATCCTTTGGTGTTATCAATTCGTTAGTTTTTAAGTCTACATAGACCTTTTCGTCACGATCTATTCCTTTAGAGTTGTTATATTCGGTGATGTAATAGATACTTTCAGGATTACTGAGCAGCTCATCCCATAGGGCACTGTCTTGATCGAGTTTAATTTCGGAATGAGTGGTATCGACTAAAATAGATCCAATTTCTGATGCGTGCGCCAATCGCGTCGTTTCGGTGCTAAAATCAAATTCTCGTTGCCAAAAATGATTGGTGTTAACACTTTTGGGTTTGGTTTTGCTAAATTGCGAGACCATGCCTTGTTTACCAAATAACCAACGCAAATAGGTAAAGTAGTCCTGCGACCACTCTTTATGGTAATCAACCACTTCATTATAGGCTGTTTCTAATTTCCCTTTGAAGGTATCAACTTTACCTTGATTTACACAGCTATCAAAATCATTCAGTACTTTGGTTTTATCTTCGCTCAATTTGCCGATTTTTTGGTGCATTCTCGCAGATGTTGGAATACCATTATAGCCGATGGTGTCATTGCCTGAATTTTTTACTTTTTTTATTTCTTCTTTTACGCGAGCGATTTCACGATCAAACGAAGTTACAATCGAAGTTCGGTACTGCTCCATTAGCTGTAAAATTACCCGCTTTTTAAACATGTCAGGTTGATAATAATTAAATTGATTTTTCAATACCGGGTTGATCGTCTGGATCATGTTTTTTGCTCGTTGTTCATAGATTTTCGTTGCTTTATCTAAATCGTCAAAACCATCGATTAATTCTTCTGCTAAATTCACTTCTTCTGTAGTTAATGGTTTTTCGTTAAACATATGCAGGTGCGATATCCGTTGGGTGTTAAGTTCTTCGGCGATACCGAAGGTGTCTTCTAGTACTACACCACAAGATATTGGCCTATTGCCCTGATATAGAAGGTTTGCGTGATTGGCAAATTTTTGCCTTTGGCTTTTTAAGCTGGTAAAGGGATGTGCTGATTTGAAATTCTCCAGACCTCGCTCTCCAAAACGAAACTCAAGCACTTTGCTTTTATCATTATCATCATGTTCATGACTATAACCAAAAATATCTTTAAACGGTACCGCTCGTTTGCCCGTTGCCTCAGACGGTGAGTCTTTGAGTTTTTGTATATCAATTTTGGTAAAACGCGATAACACTTGGCTATCTTGTTCTTTTAGGTAATCGTCTAGGGTCTTTTTAGGCCAAGGTTGTGAAGAATAAGCCACCCAAGCTTGCGTAAATTCCTTATTATTAAGATTAATAAACGAGGCTGGAATGGTGTGGCAAGCATCTTTACACGCCTTTGATAATGGTCTTGGCTCGGTATTAGTTAGTTCAAGGAAGTTTTTTAATCTTAGTGCGCCGTCAATGCATTCATACACATGAAGTATTCGGCTCTCAATATCATCACCTTGTTGTTGCATTACATAGACATAACCGTTACGCAAAGTGCGAAGTACATAGTCATAATATTTTAATGCTTCATCTGGCATGCGTTGTTTAAAATCTAATGTTTTAGTATAATTCGCCAGTTCTTGATAAGTCTGGTTAACCTGTTTAATTTTATTGAATTTTGTTTTTATCACGGCTTGACGCAGTAAAAAGACTGGTAATCCTGTTCGTTCACAGGCAAGGCAATGACCTGCTGCTTCATCTTTATTTTCTATGGCGGTGTTTGCTGTTTTTTTCATCTTACACTCTTTAATGCTTGTCTTATTCGTTAATAGAAAGTAATTGGCTTTCAAGGTTAATATTGGCGTCAATAATGTGTTTTGACAATGTGCTCGGTGCTTTTTGCGCTTTGGCAATTTGTTCAAGCACGTTAGGATGCTGAGTAAAAGCGGTTTGGTACCTTAAGCCATTTAATCCCCAAAATAAGATATCGGTAGCTTCAGTTAAACCTAATTGATAAGCTTGCTCAACCAGTTGCGTTGATTGCAAAATGACTTGGTTATGGAGTGGTAAATTTTTTTGCTCATCAAATTGCGTTCGATTATTTGCCCATGCCTTAACAAGGGTTCGAATCATTCTCAGTTTTTTTAAGCGCTGACAATACTGAGTGCTCCAACGGTCTGGCGTTTCAAGTTCACTATCGGCCGTGAAACGAATAAACTGCCCAGCATAAATGGACGGATAATAATAGTTTTTAATTTGAGCTAATTGCGATTTTAGCCATGCGGTGTCTTGGTTGGTAGCAACTTCGTGCAAAAATTGCATGCGAAACGGTTCAAAGAAAGGATAATAAGGCTGTTGCAATATTTTAGCGATGTTATTACCTATAGTTATCAGCTGTTTTGCCAATATCGACGGTTTAAGGGGGCTAACAATATAAGCGCAAATATAACGCTTTGACCAAAAACATTCGATTTCAGCCTGTTTACCAATTTCATCAAGGATCGGACTGTCTAAAAATTCATTGGGTTCTGCCAGTTTAATTAGTGTTGGGCATATGCTTGGATCATAATCTAAATCGGTACGTAATACCTGAGTGAGTTTATGTTCACCAAATAGTTTGTCTTCACCAAATTGATTCACTAATGAGTCGTGTGACAATGGGTTTATTGAATTAAGTGCCACTAAATTATCGACTAGTAAATAGCGATATTTGTTAAAGTTATTTTGATTATTTAATTCAGTAATCATTTTTAATCCGTTTCTGCGCAGCGTTTTACATTCAGTTCACTTGAATTTAATCTAATTGTTTTAGATTGGGTTGCCGGTCCCATCTTTTGCAATACATTACATTTAAGATAGATATTATCCTGTGTACCCAGTTCGATGCCTTCACTGCTGATTTTGATATAAGAGCCACCGCAGATGAGCGTTATTTCTTTTGCTGCTGTTATCTGCGTTTTGCCATCGACACTATCCACTTTGATATCTTGTTTGGCAGCCATATTAAGGTTAGCATTTTGGGCCTGCACCTCGATATTGCCTTGGTTGGCAAATAGTTTCATCCCTGATTTTTGGGCAAATAAACCAATCGCTTCAGCCTATGATAGGGTGATATTTTTTAAGGCGTTGATATCGGTTTGGTTTTCACTGGTTAAGGTCAGGCTGTTAGCTGTCGATAGTTGGATGTTTTCAGGGCTAGTTAGGGCGATGCCTTCTTGCGCATAGGCTAGTAAGCCACTTTGGGTTAGCTGCGTTAAGTTGGCTTTAAGTTGGTCTTGGCTGTCGGTATCGGCGCTGTGTGCCTCGGACTGGGTGGCGGCATTTTGTAGCGCTTTGGCAATGGAGAGGGCATTTTCAAGTTGGGCAATCGCTGCTTGCATATCGAGCTGTTTGCCTTGCGCTTTAGGCTGGGTTTGGGTGGTTAAATATAAGCCTCTATTGGCGGCAATCGCACCCCATTCATCGGTGCGTAGTTCAAAACCTTCACCGCGGGGTTGTTTTTTTTCGTTAACTAAGTGACCGATATTAAGTTGAGTTTTTCCGTATTCGGTAGCCAGTTTGATATGCTCTTGCCCACGTTTATCATCCATGCGCAGTTTATTATTCGCTGGGGTGCGAATGACATTGCGGTGTTTGTTGATGGTGGTAACAAGGTCGGGGTGAGCACTGTCATGCATTGCATGGGCAATATATGGTCTATCAGGATTGCCTTGCATAAAGGCGATGGCCACTTCAGTGCCGTCAATTAATGGAAAGTGAAAACCATAGGTGTTACCCGCATAAGGTTTAGCTAAACGTACCCATAAGCTTTCCGTGCCACTTTTCCACTCTTTTAAATCAAAGTTAAATTTAACCCGATATCGTCCTTGTGGGTCGATATAACCATAGGTGTCATGGTTGGGACTGGTGACACGGGCAGGTAATGTGCCACTAACTTGTGGCCAGCGGATGGGCGCAGGGCGATAGGGTTTTAAAGCTTGATAAGGAATGGCGGTAAAGGTGAGTTCATAGGCATCAGTGCGATTACCTTGCCCCTGCACACTTAAAATAATCACCCCGTCATTGATATCTGCCAGCGGACTGCCATTGATATTAATCCATTGACCGGGAGCAAGGTTATAGTGGTTACTCTTGCCTTTGAGGATAATTTTCTGGCTAATGGCCTGTTCATGGCGAATACGCGCATACCATTGGCCGCTTTCAATCTGATTATCGTGAGTGTTATTGTCATTATCACGATTATCGTCACTATTTTGCGGGTTTTCTTGTCCGTTGCTATCTAAGCCTTTATAGTGCTCGGCATAACGGTAGTCAGTGCCATAGGTGGTGCTGTCTTTGGGTTGGGTATTAATCTCGCCCTGTAAATCGGCGAGGGCATCACGGTAGTTATAGTCTTGTACCTTGACTGAGGAGACCACCACTTCGCTATGCAAGCTGATATCCCACACACTTTCAACGCCCGTATCTGCCATGCCACTGGGCAGTTTATAGTCAATATCAGCCACCTGCGCATAGCCTTGCTCATAATCACTTAACACCATCACATCACAGTGGTGCTCAGCGTGCATTTCAAAGCGAAACCAGATACCGACATCGGCCAATAAGCGTTGAATAAATTCAAGGTCACTTTCTTGCCACTGCGTAATAAACTCCCGCTCAGGGTAGCTATCTTTTAGCTCTAAACGATAATCAATGCCCGTTAAACCATGACTGCGTAGCACTTCTTCAACCACACTGACCACGCTTTGATTTTGAAATATGGCATTATGTTGCCCCACAGCCAACCGTGCTAAGCACGAGGATAACACCACTTGATAATGGGCTTCATCTTTATTGACCGATAACTGACTAAACTCAGTAATCACCCCATGCAAGGTGCGTTTATTACTCAACGTGGGCAAGTCACTTAATGAGTGGATAGCGGAAGTTAATGGTTTATTGATAACAGGATTAAAGGAGAAGGTCGATTTTTGATTAAGAAAGGAATCAGGCGATAAGGTTTTATCAGTACAGGTAAAAGTAATCACATAACGCCAAGGCTGGTTTAATGACTCATCACCATCAATATGCAAAACCGAAATCGGCGCCCCCAGCCCGTCAACCGTTAAGGTATAGCGATTATGGCTAACCCCACTCAAACCCGCCATTAAATCACTAAACCCGTCACCGAGTTGACTTAAAAGACGATTAAGTTCGTTTGACATTTTTCCTCCTTATTATTCCTAAAATTCATACCCTCTATTTTTGATTATGTTATTGGTTTATCGCGATATCATTGTTTTTATGTTGACTATTTTCAGCCTAAACGATAATTCAAACAGAGTATAAACTATTCTAACGTAAAATTTAACCTTTTTAATCAATGTCTTTGTTTAATATTAATAATTTTAGTTAGTTAAACCAGTATGTGATAGTGGCTTAACCTTTTTATTGAATAAATGATTTAAGCAACGTTATGCTTTATCGATGAAAATTTTTAACTTATTAAATTTAAAATAATTTTATGCTGAAACGGTATAGAATCCTGAATTATTTTTGCAAAAAATATAATCTAAAATATAGGTTTTGTTATTGCCTTTAGCTTGCAGTCTTAATTTATCTTCAATGGATTTTACAATTTTGACCAAACGTTTAATACCATAACAGATGATTATTTTTTCTTTATGATATCAGCGATATATTGCTTGTCTGTAATAAGGCGTTAGTTTTGTTGTTCATGTATATCTATTACAGTCGTTTCTCAAATTACTGTAAACAATGTTAGGAATTCCTACACCTCATTTTGTTAAAAAGTTTCAGGAAAGACTACGTTTTAGTATAGTTTATTAAGTAATCAATGCTATTTAATAAAATTGTGAAATAACTCAAATTTTTTAAGTGGGATTAGGTTAAAATAAAACCAATGATATTTTAATTTTAAAATTTCCTAGGAGAAAAAATGAAAGCAGCAGTTATTAAGCAAGAGTGCGATGGTCAAGTCGAAATCAAAGATATTCCTATTCGTCCTTTAGAAGCAGGGGAGGCCTTAGTTGATGTTGAATATTGTGGCCTTTGTCATACTGATCTTCATGTTGCAGCTGGCGATTTTGGTAAAAAACCAGGTCGTATTATTGGACATGAAGGTGTAGGAATTGTGATTAAAGTTGCCCCAGATGTAAAAAGCTTAAAAGTTGGTGATCGGGTTAGTATTGCTTGGTTCCATGCTGGTTGTGGTACTTGTGAATATTGTATTTCTGGGCAAGAAACGTTTTGTCGTAATGCATTAAACTCTGGATATACTGTTGATGGAGGCATGGCAGAGCAGTGCATTGTTAAAGCTGATTATGCGGTTAAAGTGCCAGAAGGGCTCGATCCAGCACAAGCAACAAGTGTAACTTGTGCTGGTGTGACTACCTATAAAGGTATTAAAGTGGCTGCTACTAACCCAGGACAATGGCTTGCAGTATTTGGGATTGGCGGTTTGGGAACACTTGCTGTTGAATATGGTAAAAAAGTGTTTAATAATAAAGTGGTTGCTATTAGTAACAGCGATAGCCAATTAGAATTATGTAAAACACTAGGTGCTGATTTGGTCGTTAATCCTAAAAAAGTTGAGGATGTGGGCGTTTATATTAAAGAACACACAGGAGGGGGAGTGCACGGTGCTGTTGTAACTTCTGTGACTAAAACAGCATTCAATCAGGCCATCAATTCAGTGCGACCTTTAGGGCGTGTGGTCGCCTTAGGTTTGCCTTCAGAAAATATGGATTTAAGTATTCCTAAAACCGTGTTAGATGGTATTCAAGTTTTAGGTTCATTGGTTGGAACTCGTGAAGATTTAGCAGAAGCATTTCAGTTTAGTGCAGAAGGAAAGGTCGTGCCGATAGTTGAAAAAAGACCGTTGGAAGATATTAATGATATGATCGACGAAATGAAAGCAGGTAAAATTCGAGGTCGTATGGTTGTTGATATGAAAATGCAGAAGTCTAAATAAATTAACCTTATTTGTAATTCAAAAAGCTGGCTATATGCTGGCTTTTTTTATAAATCAAAAAACTATTTATTTGATTTATCGAGGTTTTTATGTGAATGATGTTAATCTTTTCTTGTTTTTTATAAATAAATCCCTATCATAATCAAATTTTGCTAATTAATTTTATATGTTTCAAGAGGAACTTCATGGCAGATCATAATTTAGAGAATAACTTGCGCAAGGATCTTGGTTTAGTTTCTGCATTATCACTAGTCGTTGGAATGGTTTTAGGTGCAGGAGCTTTTATGAAACCTCCTGCTGTGTTAGAAGTTGCTGGTGATTATAATTTTGCGTTGCTAGCTTGGGTAATAGGTGGTGTATTTTCTATTTGTGGTGGTTTAACTCTTTGTGAACTAGGAGTCATGTTTCCTCGAACTGGTGGAATGTTAGTATATTTAGAAAAAATCTATGGTGCGAAAGTTTCTCACCTTTATGGTTGGATGATAACTGTCTTATTTGCGCCTTCACTTATTGGAGCACTAGTCGGATATTTTAGCTCAGTATTTTGCTTATTATTTCATATCAATGATGCTTATCGAATGGCTGTGAGTGCTGGCGTTTTAGTGTTTATTGCAACAATCAATGCAGTAGGTGTTAAAAAAGCAGGTTATTTGCAAACTATTGCCACTATATGCAAACTTATTCCAATACTATTATTAGCTATATTTGGATTATGGAAAGGTAGTGGACAAATGGTATTGTTCAGTGCTAGTGGGCAAGGGATTGAAAGCTATGCGCCTTTCGCTGTCGCTATTTTAGCTACGTTATTTGCGTATGACGGTTGGGCGCAGGTCGCATCGGTAGCTGGTGAAATTCGTAATCCGTCGAAAGTTTTACCCCGAGCCATAATTTTAGGCATAATCTTCCTTGTTATAGTTTATGCCTGTATTAATATTGCATTATTCAAAATTTTTCCTGTTAAAGAAATGGTATCACTAGGACATGATACTTCAGCGGTTGCTTCACAGCGGATGTTTGGGCATTTTGGTGGTAATTTAGTTGCAGTTGGTATTATGATTTCCATCTTAGGCGGCATTAATGGCTATATTATGACGCTATCTCGCACAATTTTTAGTATGGGAGAACGAGGGACTATCATTGGTGCACGTTATTTAAGTACTATTGATGAAGAAAGTCGCTCACCAATTAATGCGATTATCGTTTTAGTTATTTTTTCTTTCCTTTATTCAGTGTTACTCGATGCTGATCGTCTATCTGAAATATCGATGTTTTCCATATGGGTATTTTATTTATTAACTTTCATTGGTGTAATAATTGCTCGAAGAAAATACCCGAATGTGACTAGAACTTATAAAGTAATTGGTTATCCGATTATTCCTATCATCGCTATGTTAGGTGCAATATATGTTATTTACGGAATGTTAATTTATCAAACCGTAAATGGTATAGCTTCAATAGTGGTCACCTTAATTGGTTTGCCTGTGTATTACTATTATCATATAAGAAATAAAAATAAAGCGCTATCACTTGGTGAAATGAAAAAATATGATACTAGCACTAAATATATGATCGTTACGGTTTCAATAAGTATCATTTTGGGATTAATTGTTTATGGTTATATCGTTAGTGGCAAATGATAAGAATAGGGAGTGTTGATCTTTCGTGATTATTTTTTATACGGCATGATGTGAGTTATAATAACTCTGCCAAAAACAACCATAACTCGATTCATCATGCCAAGAACAATGCTAACAGATAAACGGTGGGAAAAGCTACTACAAA
>NZ_JBIDFG010000021.1:0-20562 GCF_046635625.1 Gilliamella sp. BG1
GGGCTTGAACGGTTAAATGAGGGGGACGGCATAGGGATAGTTACCCGAATGGGCGAAAACCGCAGGTTTGAGTTTTTGCTAGCTTCAGCTAGTAAAAATATAGCCCGATTTTTCGTAGAAAAAATGCCCCAAAAAGGAGCATTATTTAATCATAAGGAATAGGGAGAATGGATACTGAAACATTAATATAGTAACTGATAACACAAAAGGAATCAAAAAAATTTTTTAGGATTCAACTAATAAAAAAATATCGTTTGCTACCGCCTCGCCTGACGTCTCGTTGCTGAATCTCAATTTTCATTTTTTACTACGTAAAAAACCCAAAATTGAGATTGCCTATCTTGTTTCCTTATTTTTAAATTCAGGTAAACCACATTCGCCCAAAATTTCTGGTCGTTTTCTAACAGATTGACCATTCCGAGGATCAAGCCCTACTTCTGGATAAAAACCATAGCAAATATAGAACAACCGCATTAAATAATCATCTTGCGTTGCCATGTGCCAAATATGCCATTCATGTGTTTTAAATAAATCTGTATGATCTCTGATGCTTTCAACTACTTCTCGATGTTCATCTAATCGTTTTGCTACATTTCTAGCAAAGTGAAGTTGTTCGATAATTTTTTCTTTCTCTTTATTTCTAAATAACTTACTTAATATTTTCATTCCCCCTCCCTTGCTGAATTTTCTTGTTCTATAAATTTATCTAAACGTCCCCTGAAAAATTTGCTATTTTCAGTGAAATTATTGATAATTAACTCTATAAAATAGAGTATTTACTTAATGATCTGTAACGATTTTCAACATCAATCCAAAATTGATAGTCTAACTGCGGTATATAGTCATACTGTTCAGCTTTTATTAAACAATGAAGAATCGTTAATAGTCCGATATTAAACTGATGCTTTGTATCTTTAACTTTAAATAAAATAGGATTATCGCAATTGTCACAAATGCAGTTTGTAATAATAGCAGGGTTTTTCATACAAATTTTTTTATGAGCATTGTAACAGTCATCATTTTTATAATATTCATTTAACGTATTAGTCCATTTATCGTCTTTAGGAATATATCCGAGTTGCATTGCTAGTTGTGCAAAATAGATAATATTAAATAGTCCAATGCCAAAAACATTAAAATTATCTGACATGTTGAATATTACCTCTTCGTGGGTTTTGTAATCAGAAAATGAATGATTAACAGGAATAGCTATGTCCATTTTTTACCCTCTATATTGCTAATTAAATTCACTTTTGTGTCAATTGAAAGACTTTATTAATTGGTTATTTTCGTCAAAATATTTCATTTTGTACGTTGGGTGACAGCTAACTGTTTTTTTACCAAATTTCAATTCATTAGAAAATTTAACGACAAAATTACCTGAGTGATTAATACCTACAATAGTGCCTTGTTCTCCATCGAATTCAACTTTCATACCCAATTTAACAAAATTAAATTTCTCACCTCTGCACTGAATAACTTGCTCAATAAATTGTTTTTGTTTGTTCATCGTTTCACTCCTTGTATAGCTAATTAAAGTATATTTTCATCATCACAATTTTTCTTGAACGTATCAAGAAATAAATACGCTAAAACAGAATTAAGTATAAAAATAACTGGAAACATCACTACAACACCTGTAACCCCGAAAATAAACCCCACTAAAAATACGGAGAGGAAAATAACTACAAACGATAAAATAATTATTATTCGTTTCAAATTTTTAACATTCATTCTATTTACTCCTTACGTAGCTAATTAAAGTATATTCTCATTAACAATATCGATAACATCATCGATACTAACGTGATATGTTGACATCATGAAAGTTCTATCAACAGCAACTATTTCACAGCCAATAACACTACCATCTTTATCTTTTTTTAATTTGCTGACACGCCCTGCCAATTTTGAAAAAATATTTTTAAAAATGACAACATCGTTTACTTTTAACATTTATTTCCTCTTTCCTATATTACATAGCTAATTAAAGTAATTACTTATAGTTATTAACTTAAATCGAAATCTAATTGACACGAGAATATTTCGCATGATTCTGAGCATGAGCCTGATTCAAACCCTTTATTGCCCCTAATTGTTGCTAAAATGTCTTCTCTTGAATGGTTTTGATACATCTCCATGATTGAAATTAACGAGTTATTGCCTCGATACATGATTTTATTTTCTTGTTGTCTACGTTCTACAACTCGAATGTTCGGGTCGTCAATTAGATTAATAAAATCCTCCGCCATTGTTGGCTCATCACGAGTAGCGAGCGCTATTTTATTTATACCTTTTTTGATACAGAAAACGCAGTTGCCGAGATGTTCAGGCAGGTCTAAATCAAAAGGTTGGCTTTTCCACCAGTTGATAACATCTTGCTTATCAAAATCGCATATATCAGCTAAATAACGATAACCGTCTTTTTGTTTTAAACGCCTTTGTTCATCAGCACGTATGCCGAGCCATGTCTGATAATTACCTTTGCCGTAGTTATCTTTACAGTACCGCTCGAAAGGCTCAAGTTTCATTGTTCTTGTACAGAATGCACCGTGAATATATGGTGTCCCGTATTTATAACAAACGTCGCGGAACGGCTGTAAATCTTGCGTTAATTCATCTAGTGAGATGATTCTGTATGAATTACCTTGTCCCAGTTCTGAATTAACGACTACACGCAAACACGTTAGATTTATATCAAAATGCTTAACTACATTTTTTACAAACTCATACGTTTTTGGATGTTCTGCGCCCGTGTCCATGAAGACGAAATCAGTGTCTGGATATTGATTTTTCATTAAATAGACTAGTAACGCAGACGAGCGACCGCCACTAAAGCTAACGACATTTTTCATGATGACAAATTATTTATTATTACATAGCTAATTAAAGTATACTTATAATAGCCTATTATTTAAAATAGGTCAACAAATATTTAACAGCGACTTAAAATAGCTTAGCTGGATTTAATATGCTAAAATAGCCGCTCAATTACAAAATAAGATCGTAACGTCGAAATTATACAATACTTGCTATTGTATGATTTCGGGGTTGAGCAACCGTAGGGCGCTAGCAAAAATTAACAATTAATCAGGAAAAAGAAAGAATGAAAGTCGCTCGAATTTATTTGAGAGTAAGTACAAAAGAACAAGAGCTTGAACGACAAGAAAAAATTATTGATGATACGAAAAAACAAAATTATTACATTGCAAATGTGTATCGTGAAAAAGCATCTGGAGCTATTACTAATAGACCCGAATTGCGAAGAATGATTGCTGATTTGCAAAATGGTGATGTTGTAATAGCTGAAAAAATAGATCGCTTAACAAGGCTACCACTTGATGAAGCTATTAGTTTAATCAATTCGATTAAATCAAAAGGAGCAAAACTCTGCATACCCGATATTTTAGATTTGTCTGAACTTTCATCTGAAGCAAGCGGCGTAACAAAAATAGTTATAGACTCAATGCAAGATTTGTTGTTAAAAATATCACTACAAGTAGCTCGTGATGATTATGAAACTCGAAAACAACGACAAAAAGACGGGATAGCAATAGCTAAAGCAAAAGGTAAATTTAAAGGACGAAAAGCAAATTTACAGTTACATCGACTGATTATTGAGTGTCGACTGGACGGAAAAAGCATAAACAAAACAGCGAAGCTATTGAATTGTAGCCCTGCGACTGTAAAAAAAGTATGGTCTAATTATAAAAAAGAAACGGGAGGAAACAATGCAGTTTGATTTAACAAAATTTAGTTAGCTTTCCTGAAGCAAAGAGTTAACATTTTCTGAATCAAATGCTAACTCTAAAACCATACTACAAGTAGAATTTATAGAGGAAATGTAAACAAAACACAAAATAAATAGTATTAAAAAATATCATGAATTGTAACTTTCTTTTTATTGCTGAAACAGTTAACAGAAAAATAAACAAAACAAGAATTGAAATACAAGTTATATTACCTACATGGTAGGGCGGTAAAAATATTTTATATTTAAAAAGTTGTAAATAAATCACAATGCAATTAATTATGAAAATTGAAACCGATCCAAAATAATTAAGCAAATTAATAGAATTATGGAATATACGTAAAAAGGATCTTGCTTTATTCTGAATTACATCTTTTTCTAGTATCATTACTTTCTCTCCCAACTAAGATAGTAAAAATTTGATAAATTTATGAAGAAAATTAATATATTCATCATGATAAATTTTGTAAATAGAAATTATTGTTTTCAACATTTATTCTCCTTTTCTTTCTTCTTCCGAAATTCGTAAAATACGTTGTCTAATAGTGCGACGACTAGGACTGTCAATCCCCTTAATACTTGCCACACGTTGCACTTCTCTAATTGTTTGTTCAATAGAAGGGCTTTGTTTGTGTAAATAAAATTCGTTAATAACTTTTGTCACTAATTCATCTTGTTCCTTAGTTAAACGAGAATTACCCTCAGACCAACCACGTTTACGATTAACTAGTCCTGCAATAGAACCAAGTGAGTTATAGGCTTTAATCCAACGATATAAACTTCGCTCACTCACACCAACTTTTTCCGCGTGAGCTTTTACTGATGATGGACGATTTTGTTCATAATTTAATAGCGGTTTAATCATCTCATATTTTTCTAAGGCTTTTTCCCAGTATTCATTACTAATTACACTTAAATCCACCGAAATATCTTCACGTTCATTAATTTTTAAATTTTCAGCCTGTTCTGTTTTCA
Organism: Gilliamella sp. BG1; assembly: GCF_046635625.1. Classification (NCBI taxonomy): domain Bacteria; kingdom Pseudomonadati; phylum Pseudomonadota; class Gammaproteobacteria; order Orbales; family Orbaceae; genus Gilliamella; species Gilliamella sp. BG1. The sequence goes on from NZ_JBIDFG010000021.1 coordinate 4,727, forward strand.
TAAATAATTTAATCTTTATTGATACTTTTCATTATACTTTGACTATTATTTGTAGCTTTATCACTATTAAATAGTATATTTAAGAGGTAAAAAAAACAGAATAAAGTCTTATACTATCAAAAGATTTAAACATTATGACATTTATTTGTAACTTTGGCAAATGTTAAAAAGCATTAAAATCTACGTGTTAAATTACCTGTTAATTTATTTGTTTTTTTACTTGCTTTTTTGAGTGTAAAAATGCTATTATTAAACCTCAAAAAATATAAAAATAAGGATTAAATAATGGGTTCTATAATACTTTTTGACAGCGTTAAAGGAGGCGTAGGCAAATCTACTCTATTAGCGCAATTTTCAGTTGCACTAGGAAGTAAATTTAATATAGCTATAATGGATTGCGACCCTCAAAAAAGCGTTGAAAATTGGGCTATTCGTCGGCTTAGTAGTGAAAAATATGAAAAAAACTTTTCTTTACTCGAAGCTAATTTAAAATATTTAGAAAAACTTCAACAAGAATTTGACTTCATCCTTGTTGATTCAGCAGGTGCAGACACAGAAACAGGAAGAGAATTATTATTACTAGCCAACATTGTGATATCGCCTTTACAGCCAACTCAAGCTTCACTTGATACAGTATCTATTCATTATGAGATTTTGGAACAAGCAATGAACCTTAACCCTGCTATAAAAGCTTTTTATTTATTAAATGACTGCTCTACTCACTTTAAAGATAATGAGACCTATGAAGCAGAAAAAGAGTTAAAAGAGTTCTTAGCTTTAAATAAAAATCGAGCAAGAATTGTTCATAATTATATCTATAGCCGTAAGCTATTAAAAACTAGTTATAGTGACGGTGGAACATGCTTTGATATGGGAAAAAACAAATCAAAAGACGAAATTAAAAATGCAATAAACTTTATTTTTTCGGAGTAGTTAAAATGGTAAAAATTGGTGAAAAATTAAATAGAGATGATTTTTTAAAAGGTGCTAACAACGGTACCATTAAAACAACAGCAAACACTAAAAAACGAGAGAACAATCAGTTTTTTTTATCGGTAGGATCGGCTCAAAATAAGTTCATTAACAAATTAGCTGAGATGACAAAATTACGAAAAGGAGATCTAGTATGGCAATCTATTCTTTACGCAAAAAATCAAAATATAACAACAAGTTTTATAAACGAATATATTAATTTTATTTACGATAAAAAGCACGGAATCAGAATTTACATTCAAAAAGTAATGACATCACATGAAAACTTAAAAGAAGCAAGTGAGCTATATAAAAAAGAGGGATATAATATAAAAATAAAAGGCGTACTATTAGCATATCTGTTAAATTACGCTCAAAACCATCTAAAAATAGACATTTCAGAATATAGAAATTTTAATTAAACTAATAACCTAATGGCTAGATAAAACTAGCCAAATTTAAAAGGATTAAACTGATCAGGTACGCCCCCCCCTCCCCCCCAAGGATGTCCCTACGACCCTAGGCTCGCCCCGAAAATTTTCAGTTAAAAGCCCGCTGTCAGCAATTATTTTTTGAAAAATGTTTCCACTTATCAAAAAGCCCCGCTTCGCTTGCGACAGAATAAAATCATATAGAATTCATCCGAGCTATTCCTGAGCATACCGCCCTGTTTTCTCATTCCTATTGTTTGCTTTTAAAATATTAAAACAAACAGCTCTGAATTTTCTACTTAGATTTTATTGCTCTTGCGATGTGCTTATAGCTGCCCGTCTAGCACTATCCCCTCTCCTTTAAAGCCGACAGTCACACGATTCCAAGCTTTAAGTAATATTACAGAAGATTTTATTGAACAGAGCAGTACAAGAAGAAGAGAAGAGAAGAGAAAACTGAGATGTTGAAACTATAGCTAAAACTAGAATAAACAAACTTAAATAACTTGTAAAAATAATAAAAGTCTGTATAATAATATCTGATTTTAGCAGTTCGTTAATCAGTTCTCTTACAAGCCAAAACTTCTAACTGCTATCGAGATTAGTTTGCTGGTAACATTCTAATCTCAAGAAAAAAGCTCACTTTTGTGGGCTTTTTTTCTTTCTGCGTTCTTAATCAGATCGCACGAATTTGATTAAAAATTTTCAATTATTGTACACTCGATCATTAAAAGATCAAGCGATTTTGATTTAATTCCATTAATTACATCTCAAGTTTCCTTTACTTCTTTTTACCATCTGCTTGTTTTATTATTAAATGTTTCGAATTATGTTTTTTATTTTATATATACAAATATTTTGTTTCTCTTGTTTACATAAAACTCACAAATAGTATAATAAAATAACAAACAAAGGGGATGATAATAATGACAACTGTAAAGCCGAAGTCGACATCAACGCTACGCATAACACCGTCGAGAAAAGCTCTTGCTGAAACAATTGCTTTAACCGTGAGTAATGAATGCCAGCGAATAGTAAAAATCAGCGATATCTTGAATTTCGTAATAGATAAACATCTGAATAACGAAACAGCACAAGAATACATTGCGGAACTAAAACAACAAAGAGGCATAAAATGAAATTAAAAAACATACTTTTTCCAGCTTTACTGGCTCTAGGTTTGATTGCTTGTAATGAAAAAACAACTCATTACGAGGGAGAGTATCATAATATTGAAAAACCCCAAAACGATAAGAATTATTCGTTAATTTTTGAAAAAATAGATAACTCTGCTGATGAATATAAAATAACATCTTTCCTACTAGGAAAACCAATAATAGAATCAGGAAAAATCAAAAACGAAAAATACCTTTACAGTCCTAAGGGGACGCTAATGGGAGAATTTGAGGGAAATAATTTCAAAAGTTCGAACGGTATAATCTTTTCAAAAATTAAATAACTTCGTTCAATTGTTTTACAGGTTATAACGTTTTTTTATTTATAAAAAAACGCCCTTGTATTATACATAATACAAGGATTGGGCGCAACTTTTTTTTATTAAAAAGGTCTTTTATGTCTGCTTTATCTGTTAATTTATTATTTAGTTTATTTGCTCAATGTGCTCCTGACGTTGCCCCTGAAACTTTGAATACTTTAATTGGTGTTGAAAGTCAAAAAAATCCTTACGCAGTTGCTGTCGTCTATGATAAAGACACAAAAAAAGAAAACTATATTTCTTTTTCTCAACCGATGTCAGAAATAGAAGCTCAAAATATCATTACTACGTTACAAGATTCCCCTTTCGTGAAAAGTTATTCTGTTGGTTTAATGCAAGTGAATAGTACTAATTTCAAAGCATACGGAATTACAAAAGAAAATATGTTTAATACTTGTAAAAACATAGAAGTTGGAGCGGAAATATTTAAAGCTTGTTACGCAAAAGCAAAAAAAAATAATCTCAATAAAAAAGAGCAGGAAATACTGCGTATAGCTTCGTCCTGTTACTACTCTGGAAACGAAAAAAGAGGATATCAAATAGAGGCTAACGGTACGTCGTATGTAGACAGAATCAATGCGGAGGTAGCAAAGAATTATAAAGTTCCTGCTATTAAACCGCTTGACACATCTGAAGCGGAAACGTTATCAGAGATTGAAACGGATCGAGAATACTCACAGCCATCCAAGACAGCGAAGCCGTGGGATATTTTCGAAGATTATATAAATTAAATAAGAGGAACGTAAATAAAAATGTTTTATAAACATAGTAAATTTTTTTTGATTATATTGCTTACAATGTTTATTCCTGAAACTTTTGCCGCAGGTGGATTAGATGCAGGGATTCAAGCAACAAGTGACTTAAAAATGACGGCTTACAAATGGTTAGCAGTTCTGGCTTCGGGTTACATTGTTTTTACCATAATACAAGTTTATTTTGGCATAAAGAGCTGGGGTAGTGTAGCTATGTCTGTTGTGTATTGTGCTGTGGCAGGCGGAGTTATATGGCTTGGGTCTTATGCATGGAGTATTTTTAATTAAAATATTTTTTCACTTAGCTATTTTAGAAAATAGCTAAGTAGCGCTTAATGGATTTATATAAAAATGAGTGATAACAACAATAATGATGAAGATGATTCTTTTCCGTCATTCAATGGTATGAATCGTCCAGCAATGGTTTATGGCATACCTATGGTTATGGGTATATTTACTTGTTTATTTATAGTATTAAGCCTTTTTGCTGGTTTTTATGCAAAATTAGGATACTTTTCTTGGGTAGCGCCTTTGGCAGGGTTATTCTTTTTGCTTTTTTTAAAATTAATTTGTGAAGACGATCCTAATGCCTTGGCGTTTATTAAATGGCGTATTAGAGCAGTATTATTAAAAATATCCCAAGGAAATTCAGTTATTTATTTATCTAGCAATGATACAAAGAGAAAGGTATATAATGCGAATAGACAATTTAAAAAAACCTAAATCTATAGAACAATTATTACCCAAATACAGGGCAAATATAAATGATTATGTGCTTACAGTCGGTGGAGATAAATTATTATTTACAATAGAGTTAGAGGGAACATCATTTACTTCAGTATCAGCCGAAGAACTTAGAACTTACTTTTCAAGTCTTGATGATTTTTTTTTGAACCTTAGTAAAGAATACTCGGGTAATATATCAATATGGACACATATTGTTAAGAAAAAACAAACTTTAGATCAAAAATATAAATTTGAATCTAAATTTATTCAAAACTTCACAGACAAATACTTATCTGGATTCGAACATCAAAACTTTTTTAAGACAAGTTATTTCATTACATTTGTATTGAAATATAAAGATATTAATGATGGTCTGGCAAATTGCAATAGCATTTTATCTCAAACAGATACATTGATAAATCGTTATGAGGGAAAAACTCTCTCTGTTCTTGATATAAATGATTCTGTTAGTATTTGTCAAAATAACGAATTTTTATCTTTTTTACTAAACAATTCACATCAAACTATAACGTTAAATGATAATGAAATTTTAGATTCAATCTGTAATAGCGATCTTTTTTTCAATTATGATTATTTTGAAATCAGAAATAAAGAAAGTCTTACATCAAAATACGGTACTGCATATTTCTTAAAAAGCTATCCAGCTAAAACATCAATAGGAATGTGGGATTTTTTGCTTGAACTACCTTATGAATTCATTCTTTCCCAATCATTCATTTTTACGTCTGCTCAAAAGTCAATACGTTCAATAGAAATTCAAGAAAATAAATTAAGTTCAGCAGGCGATAGTGCAACATATCAGCAAGAAGAACTAGAAGTTGCTAAAGCGTATTTAAATTCTGGAGAAATCGCTTTCGGTGATTATCAAGCATCAATTGTAATCTTTGGTGAGACACCGAAGTTGGCTGTTAATAACGGTTCAAAAGTGATTTCGGCATTTACTGATCGAGGCAAGGGTGCTCGTTGGTCAAGAGCGACTCTAGAAGCTGTTTATGTATTTTTAAGTATGATGCCAGACTCTAAATTTCGACCGCTTTCAACAGTAAGAGCTAGTACAAATTTAGTGTGTGGATTTTCTTTGCACAATTATTTCAGCGGTAAAGAATCTGGAAACCCGATTGGGGACGGCTCAGCAATTATGCCGTTAAAAACCCCCACTCAGGGAATTTACTATTTTAATACTCACTACACCCCCAAAAAAGTAAATGCTTTGGGTGAATTTATTGCAGGTCATTTTTTAATGTTGGGAGCAACTGGAACGGGAAAAACAACACTAGAAGCGACCATAGTGGCTTTCTTGCAGCGCTTTAATCCGCAGTTGTTTGTAATGGACTACAAGCGTTCTACTGAACTTTATATGCGTGCTTATGGTGCTTCTTATTTCACATTTGAAAGCGGTATAGACACTGGCTTGAATCCGTTTCAGCTAGAAGAAATACCGAGCAAGGGGCTATTGCAATTTCTCTATATATGGGTGGCAAGTTGTTCAAAAGACCACAACGGTTTAATTTCTGACGAAGATAGGATGTCGATTAAAGAGGCTGTTGATGCGGTAATGAAATTACCTTTACTACAACGCAGATTCAGTATGATTTTACAGATAATTCCGCGAGGTTCAGCTCTTTATATTCGTTTAAGAAAATGGTCACATAGCGAGGGTGGCGAACTAGCTTGGATAGTTGATTCTCCGAGAAACCTATTCGATCCTTTAAATTTCGACAAAATTGGATTTGATACAACAACTTTTCTTGAAACAGAACACGAGGGAACAGAGCCTTTATTTGCTGTGCTTTTGTACTACAAAGATTTGATGAAAAAATCAGGGCGTCTCATGTTATCAATTGTCGAAGAGTTTTACATACCTTGCGGTTATCCAACAACTGAACAAATGATAAAACGAACTTTGAAAACGGGGCGATTAACAGGTGAATTTTTGGGATTAGTTTCCCAGTCTCCCGAAGATGCTATAAATTCAAACATATTTGCTCCTATTGTAGAACAAACATCTACAAAGATTATGCTACCAAATCCTGATGCCGAATATAAAAATAGTTACGAAAGAATAGGTTTATCTAAAAAAGATTTTTATCTATTAAAAGGGTTTGACAAAGAAAGTCGTAAGTTTTTAATAAAACAAAGTGGTTCTAGCACATTAGCACATTTTGATTTGTCACATTGTAAAGAATTTCTACCTGTCATTTCTGGCTCAAAATTGGGACAAGAGGAATGCGAAAAAATTCGAGCAATTCACGGTGATAATCCCGATGTCTGGATTCCTATCTTTTTGGAACGCATGGAAGAAATCAAAAAAATCAAAGAAACCGTTAAAAAATAAAATTTAAATATAATACTCAAGGAGTTAATTATGACTAACATAAAAACTATTTTAATTTCAATTACTTTAGTTATTGCTTCAAACCAGGCTATTGCGTCAGGTATTCCAACTGTAGATGCCGCTAATATTGCTAACACTATAGCAGAGAATTTAAAAACTATAGCAGAAATGCAAAAACAACTAGATGCACTCAATTCACAAATAAAGCAAGCAAAACAGTTTTCAGAGGAAACTAAAAATCGGCTAGAGGGTAACTGGAAATTAAGTGATGTTATTAATAATGACCAATTTTTAAATTCTTTACCGAAAGATGCTAAAGATATTCTAACTGATGGGATGACAATTACAGGATTGAGAGATAAATATGGATTAAAAACCGATAATGAAGAAGAACAAAAACGATTTGATAACTTAATGGCATTAAGGGAAAGAACTGAACATAACTATAATAACACTGTTAATCGTTTGAAAAGTTTAAAACAAATAAAAGAATTAAATGACAGCGCAAACACGCCAGCACAGAAAGCTGATGTTGCAAATAAGTTAGCGTTACTTCAGCTTGAATTTGCGCAAGAGCAAATGGCTTTACAACAAGCGGAATCGCAATTTAAAGCACAACAAGCAATTGAATACAATTTGCGTGAAGAAAAGTTTAGACAATCAATAAGACAAGGTGAAAAAGAATACCTCAGTAGATTTAGCAAATAAAAGGAGATTTTGATGAGTTTTATCGGAGATGTCTATAATAATATGGTTCAAAAATTTCAAGAACCTGTTGCTAGCAATGCAACCGCTATTGCTTCAGAGATAAAACCGTTGGTTATGTCATGTTTTTTGTTATATGTGTTATTTCTTGTTTATAAGATTTATACAAACAAAGAGTTTATTATAGAAGAAATGATAAATGCAATGATACTATTTGCCGTTGTCGGTACGTTTACATACGGGGGAGATTATTATTATAGTTATGTAATTCCTTTTGTTCAGGGTTCTGGCGACCAAATAGCTTCATCTTTACTCGGAGACAGTAAATCTAGTCTTTCTACTGTAGATGTCGTCTATGAAATTTTCGAAGTCCCACTAAAAAATATTCGAGACCAACTTGATAATATCGCATGGAATGATACTTACGTCGGAAAATGGTTGCGATTAGCTCCTGAAAGGTTTTGTTTATGGCTTAGTCAAACCATTTTCACATTGGTTATTGCAGTCAACTTACTTATAGCAAAAATTATGATAACACTTTTATTATCAGTTGGAATTATTTTCTTCTGCTTTGCTATATTTCCGTCTACTCGTGGTTTATTCACATCATATACGGGACTTGCATTAAATTACATCTTTTTAAATGTAATGTATTCTGTTGCCGCCAAAATAGCTGAATCAGTAATAAAATCAACAACTGACGGAGCTTCTGCTGAATCAATGATAGGAGCAGCAGGAACAATTCTTATATCAACTGTCATAATAGTGCTCGCCATTAATCAAATACCATCTATGGTATCTTCATTAACAGGAGGTGTTGGCATTTCTCCATTTTCAATTGGCGGAATGGCAAGAGGCGCAGGTGTAACAAGAATTTTAACAAAACTAGCAGGAATAAGTAAATCTGCTGGTAAATCTGCTGGTAAATCCGCAGGAAACAAAATAAAAGGCACATGGAACAAAATGCGTGGAAAAGGTTCGGCTACTAATTAATAGAGGTTAACATGAAAATATTTATCATAATTTTATCAATTTTATTTCTTTCCGCCTGCTCGTGGTCTAACCCTGAACCACCTGAACCAAAGGGAAAATGGGTAAAAATAAATTCAACTCATTATTATAAAGAAAATACTAAATTTAAAAAGGATAAACAATGAAATTATTTAACAAGGATAAAAAACAAATTCTTGACGAAAAATTTAAAGAAATGACTGAAGATGAAGCAAGCTCTAAGATAAAAAGAGAAGCAAGCAAAAGAACTAGAGAACATTTTAATCAAGTTACTAAATTCGAGAAAGATCGCATTAATTTCCATAAAACATTGGCAAAAATGGGATTAATTTTTGGCGGTGTTGGACTTACTATTGGCTTAGTTAGTGTAATAGCTGTTGTCGGATTAACACCGCTAAAAACAGTTGAACCTTTTGCAATTCGAGTTGATAACAATACAGGTTATACCGACATTGTAAAACCATTAAAGAATGCACAAGAAACAAGTTACGGTGAAGAATTAGACAAATATTGGCTTGCTCGTTTTGTTGTTGAAAGAGAAAGCTATGACTGGCAACTTGCTCAAACATCTTACGATACAGTAAAACTTATGACAACCCCTAATTTGTTTAGTGAGTACAACGCATATATCACAAGTCCTGTTTCACCTGTAAGTATCTTCAAACAGATGAAAAAAATTAAGGTTCAAATTTTATCTGTTTCTTTTATTCGCAATGTTGGTCAAATTCGTTTTAGTAAACAAATTGTAGATCAGAATGGAGAACCAGATCTAAACATTCCAACAACATATTGGCTTGCCACTGCTTCTTATGACTACAAACATACTATAGATCGTGAACAGGACAGAAGAATTAATCCTTTAGGATTTCAGGTAACTGGATATCGAGTTGATTCAGAAAATTTAATAAAAAAAGATAAATAAAAGATTAGTAGGGGATGTTTAGATGAATAAATTATTGTTTGGTATTCTTTTTTTGGTATTTACAACTCATAATGTTTTAGCAGAAGATTTCCCAAAAAGGACAAAATTCGATAACAGAGTAAAAGATGTTGTTTATAACCCCGATAACGTAACTAGGATAAATACATATCCTGGTATTGCTACTTTAATTCAGTTTAGTCCTAGCGAATTTATCACTGAAAGTAACGGAGGTGCAGCTCTAGGAGATCCCTTTGCTTGGAAAGTCAACATTAGGGGAAATAATGTTTGGCTCAGACCAGCAGCACAAGAACCTGATACAAATTTAACCATCGTTACTAATAAAAGAACTTATTTATTCAATTTAGTAAGTGTAAAAAACCGAAATAGTGCATCTTGGAGCGTACGATTCAGTTATCCTGAGCCTAAAAAAGTACAAAACAATCCGTGGGATAAACCTTGTAAAGGTGAAAAGCAGAACTACCGCTATTTTGCAAAAGGTGATAACTCATTGTTTCCTATTGAGGTTTGGGACAATGGCACGTTTACTTGTATGTCAATCAAAGCAGGGGCTGACATGCCCGTGATATTTAAAAAATTTCCAGATAATACAGAGGGTTTAGTTAATAGCCACTTAGAAAATGGAATTATAGTTATTCATGAAATTAATCCCGAGTACCGATTAAGACTAGGTAAACTTGTTGCAGGTATAAAAACGGATAACTTAAAAGCTATCGGAACAAACTTTAGCGGTACAACTAACGGTAAAGTAAGGGGTATTATCAATGAATGATAATGAAGATTTAGGGAAAATTACTGATATTGATGATGTTAAAAATAATCGCAATACAATTGAAACAGGAATAAAACGTAATAATGGAGAGAAAACAGTAAAAACTATTTTCGCTATTGTTGCCGCTTTAATTCTATTTGGTGGTATTGCTATGACAATATTTAATTTTGATAATAAAGATAATGCAATTGAAGTTAAACAAGATGAAGCTCTTCAAACACAAAGCCTAAATACTAATTCATTAGCATCTCAAATGGAAGAAATAAAACGGCAACAAGAGGAGAAAGAGCGCTTACGCAAAGAGAAAGAGGAGAAAGAGCGTCAGCTAAAAGAAGAAGAGGAAAAAAACAGACTTTTTCAACAACAAGAGGATGAAAGAATTAATAGTATTATAGGGAATTCAACATTACCTATTAATTCACAACAAGAACAAGGAGGAACTCCAGTTTTAACACCGTCTCAACGTCGTTTAGATGGTGACACATTAATTTTTTCTGATAGTAATAATAGTAATAGGACAATAGATAATGACAACCAAAAAAGTGAAGATGGCGGATTAAATGGAATGCTTGCTGGTGGAGTTTATTCTAACGGTTCAGCAACAATTCTTAGTAATAAACGCAATCTTTTATTAATACACGGAACACAAATACCTTGTGCGTTACGAACTCGATTAGTAACAGATCAACCTAGTATCTTAATCTGTCAAGTTACTAAAGATATTTTTTCGGCCGACGGAACAACTCTTTTAATTGAAAGAGGAAGTAACGTATTTGGTGAGCAGAAAAAAGCGATTATCACTGGTCAAAACATGGCATTTGTAAACTGGTCAGAAGTTGATACACCTCATGGAGTAAGAATAAGAATTGACAGTTTAGGAACTGATAGTCTCGGTGCAAGTGGTATTAATGTTTGGGTTGATGAGAAATGGGGTAAACGTTTCGGTGGCTCTATTATGCTTTCATTTATTCAAGATGCGTTAGCTACAGCGTCAACCACGGCACAGAATAACTCTTCAAAAAATGAAGTAGTTTATGATAATAGTGAAAAAAACACAGGAAGAATGGCTGAAATTGCGTTAGAAAATAGTATAAATATTCAACCTACTGGGTATGCAAATCAAGGACAGCTAATAAATATTTTAGTCGCTCGTGATATTGATTTTTCAAATGTTTATAGCTTGAGCGAGGTTGGTATAAAATGAGTAATGAATTATTGATTGATAATGCAATAATGGCTAAATCTCTGTTAGAACAAACAGGGATTCAAGAGGTTTTAACACTCGACGGAATAACTGAAGTTGCAATTAATCAAGGAAACGAAATTTGGTTCGAGCGAGGGAACGGTTGGGAAGTAAAGCCTGCTCCTGCGTGTAACTTATCAAACTTAAAATCTTTAGCAAATTCATTAACAGTCTATAGCGGTTTAAAATTAGTTTTTGATGATAGAAACCCTATAGCATCTGTTGTTTTGCCAGATGGCGAAAGGGGACAAATTATTACAGCTCCCGCTACAGAATATGGCGCAATTTCTATGACTTTAAGAAAGCCGTCATTAACTCGATTCACTATTGATGATTATCAAAATTCAGGACGCTTTAATAAAATTCAGATTGCTGAAGCATACAAAAAGGGAACAATTCCTGTTTATATGCAAGAAATGAAGAAACAGCAAAAAAATGGAAATTATTCGGAATTTTTCAAAATTGCAGCAGCAAATAATATGAATGTTATAGCTGTTGGTGGTACAGGATCGGGGAAAACAACATTTGCAAAAGCTTATGCCGATTTAATACCGCACAATCATAGAATAATTACTATTGAAGATGTTCACGAAGTGTCCTTGCCCTATCACCTTAATCATTTGCACTTATTCTTTGATTCTGATTATCAAAAATCGGGAGGAATTAGTCCAAAAGAACTCATCAAATCAGGTATGCGTATGAAGCCAGACCACATATTGCTTACAGAATTGCGAGGGGACGAAACGTGGAATTATTTTGAAGCACTGAATACAGGGCATAACGGTAGCATAACATCGACACACGCTAATGATGTTAAATCAACACTATCTCGTTTAACAGCTCTAGTTATGCAATCTGAAATGGGTAAAGTATTGAGTGAGGCATTTATATCTAAAACAATAGCTAGTGCTTTAGATGTAACTTGTTTTTTTAAAAATACTTATATGACAGAAATTTTATTTGAACCCGAAAAAAAAATGGAGCTTATCTATGGGTGAGCATATTGAAAAGAAAAAGATCGTCGTACTATTTATTATTGCATTATTAGCAACTGCGGTAACAGCATATTTCGGCAGTATTCAAGCTGGAGAATTGGCTTATGACTGGTTAAAGATAAATGGAACACCAACTTACAAAACTATTTTTGATCTAATTCATGCTGTATTACAGTCAGGAATGGATAATGGAAATACGGTACAAAAACTCAACAAATTAAAAATTATAGGAGCTGGTGTAATTGGTCTGTTAATTACTCTTTCCCCTTTAATAATTCTAACAATAGTATTAATTGCATTGTTTAAAAAGAAAGAGGAAATTTATGGCTCTGCTAGATTTGCAACGCCATTGGAAATAAAAAAAGCAGGTTTATTACCAACTAAAAAAGAACGAATGAAAAATAAATACCCATCCATATTAATTGGAAAATATAAGGGTAAATTTATGCATTTTGCAGGACAACAATTTGTCTATTTAGCAGCCCCTACACGTTCAGGAAAAGGCGTTGGTATTGTAATTCCCAATTTATTAAATTATTCAGATAGTGTTGTTGTAGTCGATATTAAATTTGAAAATTTTATAATGACAGCAGGTTTCAGAAAATCTCAAGGTCAAGAAGTTTTCTTGTTCTCACCCGATGGTTATGCGGAAAGTGAAGAAGCAAGACAAAAAGGCATCATTAGATCGCATCGTTATAATCCATTGCATTATGTCAGACGTGATATGAAATACCGTGATAGTGATATTCAAAAAATATTTAATAGTATATTTCCTCCTAAGGCTGGTGACCCTTGGAACGATTCCGCAGCCAATTTTGCAAGGGGAATGACTTCATATTTAATGGATTTAGAAGCTTGTGGAGAGATTAGTACAGATGATGTAACGTTACCAAAATTGGTTGAGCTAGGAGGAGAAAAAGGCGGTTATGTTGGAGTGATGACAAGGGCTATACAAGCTCATGAAGATGGTGAAATCAATTTATCACAAACTTGCTTAGCTGAATTCAATAAATTTATTGCGTTACATGACAAAGGACAACAATCTGTTTTATTGAGTTTTAACGCAGAAATGGGAATTTACTCGACACCGAGTTGCAAAGCGGCAATGAGTGGGAACGATTTTGATTTTGATGATTTGCGTAGAAAAAGAATATCACTTTATGTGGGATTAACACCTAATGGATTGATAACTTATTCTAAGTTAATTAACCTTTTTTTCTCACAATTGATTATGGTAAATACACAAGTATTACCTGAACAAGATAAAACACTAAAATACCAAACTTTACTAGTTCTTGATGAATTCCCTGCTCTAGGTCCAGTAAATATTATTGCTGACGCAATCGGTTACACGGCTGGTTATAACTTACGATATCTACTGATAGTGCAAGACCATTCACAACCTGAATCAATATATGGCAAAGAACGAGCTAATAATATGCGTAAGAACTGTATGTTACTACTTATTTACCCACCGAAAACGGTTGATGAACAAACAAATCAAATTAGCGAAACGCTTGGTTATAAAACAATTAAGTCAAAATCAGCTAATTATTCTTATTCGGGTGGGAAACGCACTAAAAATGTTAGCGACAAAGAAGAACGCAGAGCTTTAATGTTACCGCAAGAAATTGTCGATCTTGGCACAATTAATCATAAATCAGGCGTCTCTTTAAAAGAAATCGTAATAATGGAAAAAGTAAAGCCATTTATTGCGGACAAAATTATTTATTTTGACGAACCAATTTTTAATGAACGTAAAGATTATTCCACAAAAAATATTCCAGAAATACCAAAATTATTTTAAATAGGTGAAAGAGGTAAATTATGAAAAAAAATAATATCATTAAAAGTCTATGTTTATTAATTGTTTTTAGTTTTGTACCAAATCTAGCTTTTGCTGAAGATGAACTTACAGGAGATAAAAGAACCGCTTGTGAAGTCATTCTTTGTTTATCATCATCACAAGGTAAACATATATCAGAATGTAAAGCCCCATTGAAAAAATACTTTAGCATAAAAGCAAAAAAATGGAAAGACACACTAAAAAAAAGACGTAATTTTTTAGATCTTTGCCCTGCTGCAAATGAAAATGCGAAAATGTCTGCATTAACAACAGCTATTCAAAATCAAGAATATGCATGTGATGCAGAAACATTAAATAGCCGAAAGTTAACTAAGTATAGTTTCATTAAAGATAAAAATACAGGTCGTACAATCCGTGTTGGATACATTAAAATTGACTCATATTTTCCTAGATTTTGTAACGATTTATTTAATCATGAATTTACTGAATATCATCAGCTAAAAAAACCTAAATTTGTTTGCGATACTAATAAATGGTACACACAAAAAGACTGGAATCGAGGGTTTGAAAAAGTTGAAATCTCTCGAAAATGGAATTTTAGAAAAAATGCTTATGATATTAAATACAAAGAAGTTCCGATTAAAAAGAATTGTTGGGAGTAGAAGATGAAATTAATTATTGCGGAAAAACCACAAAAAGCAATCGATGTTGAAACAGGTGTACCAATCGAAGTTGTTAACATGGTTTTTGATAATAATTATTCTCCAGCACAAGCATGGCGTGAGTATTTAAAGTTATCTCAATTTGAAGTTGCGAACAAAATAGGTATTAGCCAATCAGTTTATTCTCAATATGAGAAAAGCCAAAAGTTAAGAAAAGCAACACGGACTAAAATCGCCGAAGCACTACAAATCAAACCTGAACTGCTAGATTTTTAATAAAAAACCCTCCGAAGAGGGTTTCGTTGAAACGTTTATCATCAACGTTCCATTTCATTCTCTTTCTGTTTAGCCTTTATTTCTTTTCCAGTTGAATTTAGTTTCATATTTTGAGGTCTATTACCGCCTTTCATTGATTCAGTGCGATTAATTACTCCTGTCAATAATTCGGTAGTAGGGACATTGTGCTTTTTAATATCAGGATGATTTTGTAAAGCTTTTAAAGCATTTGGGTCTTGAACAATAACTGATTTAGCTGATTCACCATTGATAGACACATTATATTTAGATTCTTTACGATCAAATTTAAACTTAACATCATAAACTTTATCGAGTGATTTTTCATGTAAATACTTCTTCTCGGCTTCTTCATATGCACTGTTAAACTCAGAACTTCTTCTCAATCTAACAATTTCTACTCGTTTTTCCTCGTTAGGGCTATCAATAAAATCTTTAGCTAATGAATAAGCCTTTTTATTAATTTTTGCCTTACGAAGTGCTTCTTTATCAGCTTCAAGAGCTTTCTGAGTTGATTTTTCAACTTTAGGGGATTCTTGAGATGGTTTCTCGGCTTCAGGAGCTTTCTGAGTTGATTTTTCAACTTTAGGGGATTCTTGAGATGGTTTCTCGGCTTCAGGAGCTTTCTGAGTTGATTTTTCAACTTTAGGGGATTCTTGAGATGGTTTCTCGGCT
>NZ_JBIDFG010000021.1:20660-27247 GCF_046635625.1 Gilliamella sp. BG1
ATGGTTTCTCGGCTTCAGGAGCTTTCTGAGTTGATTTTTCAACTTCAGGGGATTCTTGAGATGGTTTCTCGGCTTCAGGAGCTTTCTGAGTTGATTTTTCAACTTCAGGGGATTCTTGAGATGGTTTCTCGGCTTCAGAGGCTTTCTGAGTTGATTTTTCAACTTCAGGGGATTCCTGTGTTAAATGAGATCGGTTAATTTGTTGTTCAAACTCATTGGTTATGCTATCTAGTGATTCCAATTTTTCTTCAAATTGCAATTCTCTACGACGGTTCATTAGTTGTTCTTGCAAAGTAGCAGGTTTTAATATTATCGGTAAATTATGAACTGCCACCGATTCAATAACTTTTTCTTTAAATTCTTTACTCCCGTTTATTTTTAATTCATTACCGTACTTATCTATTGCTAGTTCTAAAAACGTTTTTATATTTTCGGGAGTTTGCATGTCTTTCGAAATCAACATTTGATTTCCAACATCAGTACAAACTGTTTTACCATCAGCTAATCGTTTATATTCTATATCACCATTTTTCTTTTTAGCTATCCCTAAATTATTTAACTTCATTACCTCCTCTAGGGCTTTAGAAGTAAATGTAAGTCCATACTCTTTATCTTTCGATTTGTTTGTTTGCTTTTGTTGTTCTTGAAGATGCCGTTGAACAATTGTTTGTTGCTGTCTGAAATTATCACTAAAATTGATTTTTTCTTCAGCAGATGAGATTCTTCCAAATTCATTGCCTAAAGCAATATTCAAACTTTCTTTAAATGCCATATTACTATCCTCTAATGCGTTGTTAGTATATCCACTTTGTTGAAATAAAGACTTCTCGAACTCCACTCTGTAAGTAGCCATTGTTTCAATTTGATTTATTCTCTCTTGTCGTTGCATAGCTCTAAAAGAAGCTATTGCTAACTCTTGATTACGGATCTTAGGTTCAGAAAAACGACTATAAATACGTTTTTTTTCTCCTCTATACAAATTTCGATTATCAACATTTAAATTATGTAATACAAACTTAATATTTTTTTCAAATTGACGTACTTCAAAAGTAAACTGACTAATATTTTTCTGAATATCTATATCAATATTCTGTTGTTTAATACTTTCTTGATTATCGTAAATATAGGACAAAACTAATTTAGCTTCTTTCCATTCAATATTAAGATATTTAGTTAGAAAATCAGAAGCGTTTAAATTAAGTTTTTCCACTCTAAACCTAGGGCTACCGTCTTTAGCATAAGTTACAACGTGCTTTTTTGGATCTATTGCATAAACTTTCTCTAAATGTTTTAAAAAAAGATCAGGATCTATGTTCTTCCTTATTTCTGCGAATTTATTTAATTCCGCCTTTTTTTCTTGTTCTGACTGGTGGCTTTTAGCCATGAACGACAAAGTATTAGATTCACCAAATTTAGAGACATTTTTACCTTTATTCTGTTCCGTTGCTTGGAATCGTTCAAATTCTGTATTAAATGAACGTTTTTCAATGTCTTTATCAAAAACGTTTTTTGAATATTTCTTGCTAGGTAAACCTCTATTAATTTGAGAAAATGAGCGGTAAGATATTTTTCTTTTTATTCTTCTTCTATTAACTCTTGTTCGCTTTGATACAGTCCGTCGCAATTTGAAATTATCACTGGATTTTCTGTTTCGTAAATAAGCGTGTTCATCTTCGGACAAAAAACTTTCAACATTTCTGCTTCTTTGATTTTTTCGGTAAACCATATCGCTATAGGACAAACTTGACACGCTGCTTGCCTTTCTGGAAGTAGCCCTTGATTGTCGCTTTTTAGCATAAGTAAGGTTGGACTTGTAATCTCTCTTTCGTCTGTTCTTGTGAAGATATCTACCTTTTCGGTACTTTTGGTCATATTTAGCCTCTCTATCAATAAGTAATTGAGCTTTCTTTTCTGGATCTGCTGTAGCATATAATTTACGGAAAGATTGAGTAGCAAAATGAACGTGTTTGATTTCTCTACTAACTCGATGCTTCCATTCCAAAAGATCTGCATTGATTTGTTCAATGTCTGGTTTGTTATAGGGTAATATTTTATTTTTAATAAAGCTTTCTTTAAAAACGGGATGATTTAAATTAGTGAATTTTTTATCACCCTCAATTTTTACGGCAAAATACTGATTATTCTTACCTTTATTTCTTACTTTAATATCACCAAAATTAGCTAATCTGGCTTGAAACTCAGAAATAGTATTTATTTTTCCACTCGCTATTTCATCAACAAGCAAATTCTTAAAATTATGTTGTTTTTCACCGAAAAAATCCCCCTTGATTCTAGATAAAACATTAGCATAATGCATATCTGCATTTCTAACATAATCTTTTGGTGTGGCAAGATTGTATTTATAGTTAATAAATTCCTGAATTGAATCTAAATAACGAGTATTCTTGTCAACTAATCCAACAGGTGATAATTTATTAAGAGTTAAAAGATTAACTTCAGGTATAACTATATGAATATGAGGTTTACGAACTATCATCTTACCTGTCCGTTCATCTTTAATTCGTTTAATTTTTGGTAAATGAGCTTCAGCGTAGAAATTAAATTCATCATCAGAATAAGCTGACATTAGCAGTTCCCGATAATCCTTAACAATATCTTGTAGAGTGTCATTACTTATGTCATCTTCACGGAAAGAAAGAGAGATATGTAAATAACGCTCCTGTCCTTTGTTTTCAATCGAATTTATAATTCTATCTGTAAGAGCAAGATCACCCTCAAGGATAACTCGTTTATCAAGTTCATCTCTCGACAAAGTGCGACCTTGCTTAATACCTTTTTCTAAGTATTCAGCTATACCATTGTTTCCACCGCCGAATCTAACTATCATCGTGTAACTGTAACCTTTTTAGGTTATCATTTATGTTGATTAAAAGATTGATACCTTTCTTAAACAAATCATTGGAAATAGTACCTCTCTTATTTGCAGAATTAAAATGTTTAGCCAGTTGATTCATATTATTTCCCAATTTATTTATTTCTCTTAGCAAATAACGATAATCAACAGGTTTTCTCTCATTAAAAATAACATTTATTTTTTTTTCTTTAGATAAAAATAACTCCCGAAAGAATTCAGACGAACTTTTGTTACTCTTTTTTAAAAGTTCCTCATAAGGTCTATATTGTTCATCAGTAAGCCTAAAACTGATCACTTTCGATTTATTATTTTTCATATTAAAAGTTAGCCTTTGAAAGCTCGTAGAGATTAAATATTAAAAAGGCTAACGCCTTTACCTTATCACCGCTAAGCGGTGGGGTTTAAAAGGGGTTTCCCCTTTTGCACGTCGATTTTATAAAATACGTAGTATTTTGTAAACATCGCTGTCGTGCCTATCTTTTTCTATATAACCAAAGGTAGATAGCAAATAGATAGCAAATAGATAGCGAATAGATAGCGAATAGGTAGCGAATAGGTAGCGAATAGGTAGCGAACAATTAGCAATTAGATAGCAAATAGATATCAAATAGATAGCGAATAGATAGCAAAAAAATTTTTTTCTAAACTTTACAAGTTTGTATCGCTAAACTATACTTATTCTGATTAAAAAAGAGAGGTTAAAAGTGAATAAGGAAGAATTAGATGAAGTTTTGTTACCAATAAAGAAAGCTCTAAGAGAAAGGATAAAAAGCAGAGGAATGCTTCAAGCTATTATAAATAGATATATTCAGGAAATTAACTATTGCATAGCTCAAAACGTAACTATCCGTTTAATTCACAACAATTTATTTCCCGATAATGACGTAAGTTTTATTCATCTAAAAAATTTAATCCATCGGGCAAGAGATAAGTTCGCCAAAAATAGGACTAAGGAGGCAACAAAAGATTTAATAAAAGAAGATGATTTTACTCAAACTAACGTATTTAGTTCTTTAGCAAAAAAAGAAACACAGCCAATTCATAATAGTAGCAGTGATCAAGAAAGTGCTGAAGAACGATTAAATAAATTACTTATGCAGAAAAAACAAAATGAGGCTTAACAATGAAAACAAATAGTATAAATATCGTATTGCAGGGAAAAGGCGGAGTTGGGAAATCTTTTTTATCATCGATGTTAGCACAATATTTTTTAGACTTTAAAAAAGTAAAAATTAGTGGAGCAGACACCGATCCAGTAAATAATTCTTTTTCTAGCATCAAAAAAATTGGAGCAACACAAATTGAAATTTTAAAAAATGGTTCAATTATCCAATCAAAATTTGACGCAATTTTTGAAACAATAATTAATGAACAAAAAACAACTTTCGTCATCGATAATGGTGCATCCACTTTTGTACCTATGATGAAGTACATTAAAGATAACGATATTGTTTCACTTTTTGATAACTTAAATCGTCCAGTTTATATTCATACTGTTATTGTGGGTGGGCAATCGCAAACAGACACATTACAAGGCTTGATGAGTTTATATGAATTATTATGCGATTCTTCTAACGTTAAACTTGTGATCTGGCTTAATGAATTTCAGGGGGCTGTTGATATACCCGAGGGTTACAAAGAGCTTGTTATTGATAAAACAGAAGCCGTTATTGTAATTAAAAACCGCAATTCAGATGCATTTAACGATGATTTAGAAAAGCTGACTAAAGCACGCATGACAAATGAAGAAGCACAAAAAAGCACAGAATTTGGGCTAATGTCAAAAAATCGATTAAAGAAAGTATTTACTGAAGTTTATGAGCAATTAGATCGCTTATATGATAAAAAAAGTGAAGACAAATCTGAATAACTAAATATAGTTCGCCATGTTGAACATGGCGAACTAATACAAAGGATAAGCAATATGACTAATAATATAGATTTAATAAACTCAGTGGAAGAAAAAAGGGAAGAAGTTAAAGAACAATTCGGATTAAGTGATGAAGAATTTAACATCTTAATCAGAAATGTTATTTTAGATAGCTTTGACAAACTCAAGATTAGATTAAGTGCAGATGATCCTATTTTTGCTGTTATTTTTGCACAAAAAAACGTAATGGATTATTACTCAATAATGATTACAAACTCATTGAATAATATACCAAAACAGATAGGAAACGCAATTGATAGTCGCCTAAATGAATTAAGTGAAAATATTCAACTTGTAGGCGAAGCATTCGATAACGAATTAACAGAATTCAAAAAAGAATTTAGTACTCAAACTTTAGAACTAAATAATCAAATAATCGCAGGATTCAATTCATTTATAGATAAAAAAGTAACAGAAATAAAAAACACTTTAGAAAGCACAAATCAGCAAACAAAACCACTTTTTCAAAAAGAAAAAGAAAAACAAAGCAAATTTATAAACATCATTTTACTTGTGCTTATTTTATTAAATTTAACAATAACGGGAATAGTTTTTTATTCAACAACCCAAAATAAAGGATATATCGAAAAAGAAAAATCTTACTTAACGGGTCTATTTAAAGCTTTTGAGCAAGTTAAAAAAGAGTTGCCAGAAAAAGAGGCAAATAAAGTACAATCGATTGTAATTGATGCAATTGATAAAGAACTTAAATCAAAAAAATAAAAAGGAGGGGGGATTTGATAATCATATTATTAATTTTTAGTTTTGTTTGCTTATCACTTTCTTTATTTTTATCTTGGATGCTCTATAAAAGACAAAGACAATGTTATCTATTTATGATTTTTTTGGGAATATTATCTTATTTAGTAATTTTAGAATTAGGATCAATACATAACTGTATAATCTTATCTATTTTTCTTATTATAATCTTATTAGCAACCATAAAAATTTATAGCATTAATATCAATAATGAATATAACAAAAAAATTTTAAAATATATGAAAGCAGATTATAAAAAATTTTCCATAAAAAACAAGTCCTTGTAAAGGAGGGGTATTATGTTTTTTTCTATTGGTATTGAAACGGCGAAAGATAGGAAAGCTTACGGCATTGTCGTGCCTGCATTATGCAATGAAAAATATAGTTGTTATTCTGCTGCCGACAAACAAAGTGATATACCAACAATGGCAACAGAAGCTATCTTGTTAACTGTACAAGATATGATTGAATCGGGCGATTATGATATTAAAAATATTCATAATAATCATACTTCATATAAAAATAATAACGAATATGAGTATTGCGACAAATGGATCATTATTGATGTTGATTTGAGCAGATTATAAAAAAAGCCCTTTTAAGGGCTTTTTTTTATTGTTCATCTTTTAATAATTGTAGATCTTGGATTTCAAGATTTTCATTCTGATTTAAAATATCAATAGTCCCTTTAATTCCTGCTTTTTTATTAAGTAAATACTCGTTAATATAAGATAATAAAATGGTGAACTCTTTACCTGTTAAAGGCTGGGCTTTGATTGGTTTTTTATATTCAAAAGAATAGATAATAGCATTAGCATAACTTTGTAAATTTATCATTTATTTTTTCCTCTATTAAGAGATTAGATTACTAAAAAGCCCTTACATTAAGGCTTAGTTTCGTTGTTCGGTTAACCTTTCAACTTGTAATTATTATATAAAATAACACGTAAAAACGCAAGTAAAAAAACAAATAAAACAGCCTTTTTATTCCGTTTGCTCAAAAAACAACCAAAGCAAAAGTAG
>NZ_JBIDFG010000022.1:0-17901 GCF_046635625.1 Gilliamella sp. BG1
TCGACTAATTATTGGTGGTATGACAATAATGGTGTAAGAATAATAGGTAATGATAAGAAAAAAATGATAGGTTGTGGTAGTGGCTTTTCAATGCCATTAAAGCTCATCATAAAAACCAATGTTAGTGCCCATTCAGCATACGGAATACCTGATGTAGGCAAGCAAATTACCCTAGCTAAGACCTACCAAATAGCACCAAAATCGCAAATTTGTTATGCAAAACCGAATGATGTGATTGTTTCACCTAATCTACAATGGCGATCATATGATCCTAATCTGGCATCTAACCCAATTTCAGGGCCTTGGGCTTGGAATGGTACGAATATAAGCCGACATCCTAACGCTGGTGGAGGGTATAGCGCTGATTATGTTTATAACTGGGGATTTAAAGCTAATCCAATAGAATCAGGTAAAAAATTTCCAACAACTGGCTTTCCTGGAGCTAAATTTCAATTAGTGATGATAGGTGCACAAGGTGATTATCGTTATCAAATACTCAATAACCCAGGTGGAGGTGTTTCTGTTGATCAAAATGGGGTGGTAGAACTTAATAGTAAGCCGTCAGGAAATGTTACGGTGAGGACAACGTTAAAAAGAGATACTTCAATCATTCATGATTATATATTTAACCCAACTTCTGTGTGGTTAGAACCTAAAAATAACGACAATATAAATTTATCTAATGCAATCAATTTATGTGGAGGAATGGATAATATACCTTTACGTAAAGATTATACTAATTCTCCAGCTATTAATGTTGCAGAAAATCAGAATTGGAAAATTTATCCCAATAGTTTTACGCGATCAATTGGCGGTTCAGTTATGGGGGAATGGGGCTGGCTATCGAATAAAAACTATCCTAAATCAAATTGGCCTAAAGATAATACTTACAATGTTCTTTTTTGGACTAGAGAAATAGATTACGCTAAGTATAATATTTATTTTACAGTTAACTTATCTGGTTATGTTTCTACACGTGAAGCTGAAAAGGGTGACAATAGTAAAATAGCGTGTAAACGTTAATGATTCTACAATATATGATAATATCGAGTTATATAAAACTCAGATTAACTGAAACGTAACTCTCTGAATCAGTGACGGCTATTTTTATGATTTTAGCGCCATATTGCCTTCTGGTGATAAGGCGCTATTTTTTTATGTTTTCCATTACCATTGTTTCTCAAATTACGATAAATAACACAACAAGTAGTTCCTACATATTACTCAGTAAACTCACCTCTTTTAAGAACATTAATTAGTTGTATAAAGAATTCACACACTATCATGAAATACTATCTATCATATAACTGTACCATCGGGCGCTAGTCTGCACTTTTTTAATGGTCAAGGCTCGCATATTCATATGAATATCCTTACTGTATTAGTTCTCTAGCCTACTACTCTTTACCATTTAACTTGCGGTGTATAATTTAAGCAAAAACTATGGAGGATGAATTCGATTTTTGTTCAATAGGATAAAAATTGTTTGTCAAAAACTTTCAGGTAACTATGTGTTTTAGTATAAAACTACTTATAATTAATTTTGATATCATATAAAGTAATTAAACCGTTTGGCGAGTATTGTTTTTAAAATTATAGTACTTATTTAATTTTATTATGTTTATTTCTTAGTAGACGTTATAATCATTCATGAATTAACTAGCTGGATATGAATATGTTAAAAAAATTGATATTGATTGCTTTGTTGTTACCTATCACCGTATTTGCTGCTAAAAAAGAGTGTGGGATTAAGCCCAGTTATGACATTACGATAAATAGAGAAAGTGTACATATTTTTGATAAAAAAAATGATTTAATTATCATGCCAAATGGTAATGTCATTTTAAATAAAGAAACGATATCACTTAATCCATCATTACAAAAAGAACTGATTCAATTTCAGCAAGATTTACGTCAACAGTTACCGCTACTAGAACAACAATCATTAAGCCTTTTAACTGAAGTTAAAGAAACTTTTGAAAAAGCAATAAAAAATCAATTGGGCGATGATAATGAGCTAAAAAGCGAGTTAAACAAATTATATAAACGTTTAGTCAAGTTGTTACATGCATCAATTATTACTGAAAATGGTAATACGCGATTTTCTTACCGACATTTTAATAATATCAAAAAAGATGGAGAAGATATTGGTCAACGCATTTTTTATAATGTTGTGGGCGGAAGTATTTTGCATTTCGAATTTTTTAAAAATTATGGAGCAATTAAACAAATTTCTAAAAATGAATGGAAGGCTCAAAAACCTAAATTAAAAGCTTTTGATGCTCATATTTGTTCAGTTATTACAGATATTGATGCTCAATACAAACAAATATTGAATCAACTTAATCAATCAATTCATAACTAAATAGACATTAATAAAAACTTTTGCGAAAATGATACCTCTAATAAGATAGTTAAACGGAAGCTTATGACTGCACATATAATTGATGGGAAAGTATTAGCACAACAAATACGAACTGAAATTGCTAATAAAGTCAAAATGCGTATTGAAAAAGGACTATCAGTCCCAGGATTAGCTGTAATTCAAGTCGGTTCAGACCCTGCATCAAAAATCTATGTTAAAAATAAGCAAAAGGCTTGTGATGATGTTGGTTTTGTTTCATTTGCTTATGACTTTACCTCGACGACCACCGATGAATTATTAGCATTAATTGATGAACTAAATCAACGTTTAGATGTGCATGGTATTTTAGTACAACTGCCTTTACCTGATAATATTGATAAAACAAAGGTTCTTGAACGTATTGATCCAAGTAAAGATGTTGATGGTTTTCACCCATATAATATTGGACACTTGCTACAGCGTGATCCAATCTTGCGACCATGTACTCCTTATGGCGTAGTCAAAATGCTAGAATCCACCGGCATAAATCTGTCAGGTTTAAATGCTACCGTTGTAGGAGCATCAAGCATTGTGGGTCGTCCAATGGCATTAGAGTTATTATTATTAGGTTGCACAACAACCATTACCCATAGTCGTACTGTTGATTTAGCAAAACATGTTAGCAATGCGGATATTGTCGTTGCGGGAGTAGGCATTGCTAATTATGTTAAGGGGGAGTGGATAAAGCCAGGTGCAATCGTCATTGATGTTGGTATCAATCGTTTGCCAGATGGTAAACTTGCAGGTGATGTAGAGTTTGATGTTGCTGTTAAAAGAGCGGGATGGATCACACCTGTTCCTGGTGGTGTTGGTCCAATGACTGTTGCTATGTTAATGAGCAATACACTAGAAGCATGTGAAAAATTTGGTAAATAATTTATATTAATCAAGATTTACTAAATTTTATTCAAAAGATATATATTAAAAAAAGGATTATGCAATGATCATATTTCACACTAATTTAGGTGATATTAAAATCAAAACTTTTGATGATAAGGCGCCAGAAACTGTTAAAAATTTTGTTGAATATTGCAAAGAAGGCTTTTATAACAACACAATATTTCATCGTGTTATTAATAATTTCATGATTCAAGGTGGTGGTTTTGAGCCTGGAATGAACCAAAAAAAGACAAAATCACCAATTAAAAACGAAGCAAATAACGGTCTAAAAAATGAACGTGGTACTTTAGCAATGGCACGTACATCAGATCCTCATTCGGCAACTGCGCAATTTTTTATCAACGTGGTTGATAATGATTATCTCAACTTTCGCTCTGCGGACATTAATGGTTATGGCTATTGTGTTTTTGCACAAGTTGTTGATGGGCTTGATGTGGTTGATAAAATAAAAGCTGTTAAAACAGGGCGCAGTGGTATGCATTCTGATGTTCCTGTTGAAGATGTTATTATTACGAGTGTCACGGTTGAATAATCCTGTTCGTTATTTTATTGCTGATATTCATTTAGCAGATAATGAGCCTGCTTCAGGTTATATTAATATAACCGCAGGCTTTTTGTCTTTTTTGGATACTTTGCCCGACAACTGCGAGCTTTACATTCTAGGCGACCTTTTTGATTACTGGGTTGGGGATGATGTAAAAACAAACTTACATTATCAAATTGCGCAGGCTTTACAAGCCTTATCAAAACGTAATATAAGAAAATATTTCGTCCATGGTAATCGTGATTTTTTATTGGGAAAAAAGTATGCACAACAATGCGAAATGACCTTACTGCCTGAGATTAATTGCCTTTCTAATCAAGGAAAAAACATCATTTTTTTACATGGTGATTTACTGTGTATTGACGACCATCAATATCAAAATTTCCGAAAAGTTATGCATAATAAATGGCTTCAAAAATTATTTTTATTTTTACCTCTTTTTATTCGGTTGAAAATTGCAGCAAAGTTACGAAAAAAAAGTAGTCAACATAATCAACTCAAATCTGAAAATATCATGGATGTGAATCAGCAAGCAGTTATTGAAATGATGGTTAAACATAATGCAGATATTATGGTGCACGGTCATACACATAAACCTGCTGTACATCATTTTCAAATTGAAGGCAACACTGCAACTCGTGCGGTGCTTGGTGCTTGGCATGATGGCGTGACATATATTAAACAAGCGGAAAATAGTAATACTTTAGAACTTTATAACCATTCTTTTAAATAGTCACTTTGTAAAACATGTTCGGTCTTACCAAACTCAATCAGCTTGCCTTGATCTAAAATTGCAACATTATCGGCTATTTGTTTAACTTCATTAATATTATGTGTTACATAAATAATGGGTATATTTAGCTCATTAGTTAATTTATTAATATAAGTTAACAATTCTTTTTTTCTTGGCATATCTAGAGCTGAAAGCGGTTCGTCCATTAATAGTAGTAAAGGGTTGGTTAATAGTGCTCGACCAATTGCTACTCGCTGTTTTTCTCCACCAGATAACATAGCAGGATAACGATTTAATAATGGTCGGACATTAAGTACATTAACTATTTCATCAAATCTTGATTGCTTGAAATTTTTAGCACCATAAATCAGATTTTTAATAACTTTATAATGAGGGAAAAGTAATGCATCTTGAAAAACGGTACCAATATGCCGATTTTCAGGAGTAACAAAAAGGTGTTTATCGCAATCAACTAGTGGTAAGCCATTCAACTGGATTTGGCCTTGATCAGGTTTAATTAATCCATTAACAAGGTTTACTAGTGTGGATTTTCCTGAGCCTGAAACGCCTAAAATAGCAGTAACCCCTTGGCAGGCTATCTCATGATTGAATTGGAACGAAAACGAAGCAAGTTGTTTGCGAACATCTATTTTTAACATATTGATTATCCTGCTAACTTCTTTTTATGCCATCGATTTAACAATTCGGATAAAAAAAGTGCGATTAGTGATAACACAACCGAAATAATACACAGTCGTAAAGCACCTTGTTCACCATTGGGAATTTGTAGCAAAGTATACATTGCTAATGGTAAGGTGCGAGTTTCATCTTGAATATTTGACACAAAAGTGATGGTTGCACCAAATTCCCCTAAGCAACGGGCAAAACCCAATACAATTCCCATAAGAATACCAGGAAAGGCTAATGGTAAAGTAATAGTTATAAAAACTCGCCACTTATGGGCACCAAGAGTCCGAGCAACGTTTTCAAGGCGTGTATCAATTGATTCAATGGCTAAACGAATTGAACGCACCATTAATGGAAATGCAACTACAGCCGAAGCTAAAGCTGCACCTTGCCAATTAAAGCTAAAACTAATATTTAAATGGCTACTCAACCACTCGCCAATAACGCTACGTCGTCCCATGGTTATTAACAACAAATAACCTAAAACAACTGGTGGTAAAACAAGAGGAAGATGTACGATGCTATCAAATAGCGATTTACCAAAAAATTGACAGCGTGCCAATATCCAAGCGGTTAAAATTCCTATTGGCAAACTAAAACCAATTGCTGTGGCGGCTATCTTTACACTAAGTAGTAAGGTTCGCCATTCAAATTCAGTTAATAACATAGTTTTATAAAATTATTTACTTATTAAATTACTTTGTTATAAATCCATATTTTTCAAAAATAACTTTAGCTTGTGGTGAATTTAAATATTGATAAAAATCAGTTGCTTTCGGATTTAACAAAGTGATGGGATATTCGATAGACTTAAATGTATCTTCAGGAAAGGATCCAATTATTTTTACTTTATTGCTTATTTTTGCATCGGTACTATATACAATACCAAGCGTAGCTTCATTACGCTCAACTAGTACCAAAGCGTCTCTTACATTGCTCGCTGGGGCAAATTGTGGCGATAATTTATTAAATACCCCTAAATTAGTTAATGATTCTTTTGCATACATTCCTGCTGGTACATGATCAGGATCACCAATAGCTATTCTTTCACCTTTAGGTAAAATAATTTCCCAATTGGTATTTTTATTAATTGAAACATTCTCTAAATGTGAATTTTGAGGAGCAATAAGCACCAATGTATTTTTTAATAAATCGTGTTTATTTTTAGTTAAATTATGCTCAATAAGATAAGTCATCCACTTTTGATCAGCTGACATAAATATATCCGCAGGTGCACCTTGTTCAATCTGTTTAGCTAATACTGATGATGAAGCAAATGAGAATACAATATTTGCATCTTTATGTTCTGTTTTATAAGCTGCAGCGATATCTTGCATAGCATTAGTCAATGAGGCAGCGGCAAATATAGTCATTTTTTCAGCAGCTGAAACTGAAAAAGTTATTGCCATCATTAAGATAATTCCAATAATTTTTTTCATTTTGTTCCTCACAATAAAATTGAGTTAATTTTAACTGTTAATATTATTTATCTAATTGATTATTATGATTTATTAAGTTATTTGGTAAATTATTAAATAAACGCTATATAAAATATAACATATCGATGCTAGCAGAATTTATATATAAAGTACAATTAAAATTCATTTAAGCTGATACGATATGACAATCAACAAAATTTTTACCAAGTTTTGAAGGAATGCCAAAAAGGGTCTACAATAACCACTATTATCTCTTCCAAATTGATTAGTCGGTTCTTCATGGTGTTAAATTATGTTTTCTCCTGAAATTTTATTAACGTTAAATATAAAACAGCAGTTATTTACTGATCCAAGGCGTATTGCGTTATTAAAAGCAATTGAACAGACGGGGTCATTAAGTCAGGCTGCCAAGCAAATTGGTATTAGTTATAAAACCGCTTGGGATGCCATTAATGATATAAATAAATTAGCACCTAAACCTTTTTTAATTACTGCAATTGGTGGTAAAAATGGAGGAGGCACTAAACTGAGTGCTTATGCAGTTAGATTTATCCAACTCTATGATCTATTAACTCAACTACAACAAAACGCTTTTAACATACTAAATGATGACAAAGTACCTTTAGATGATATTTTAAAAGCTACAGCTAGACTATCATTACAAACCAGTGCACGAAATCAATTATATGGTACGGTTAAGCAGATTCAAACAAATGATGTTGCTGGTTTTATTACAGTGCTACTTAGTGATAATCAAACTGAGTTAAAAGTTTATATTACTCAGTCAAGTATTGAACGGCTAAAGTTGAGTACGGACAAAACAGTATTGCTGTTGATTAAAGCTCCATTAATTGAATTAAAAAATGAAATCGAGAACGAAAACTGCTTGTCGGTTACCGTTCAAAAAATCACTACTGATGGCAATTGGAGTGAAATTGCTTTCACACTATCTTCTGGCATAGTGCTTTATGCTAACAAATTAGCCAGTGAAGTAAAAAAATCGGCCTTAACTACAGGCAAACAATCAAAACTATTTATTAATCCACAAAATATTATTGTTGCGACATTAGTTTAGCAATACGAGGTTATCATGCTACAAATAGAAAACGCACATTTTAAAATTAGCGACTACCTAGTTTTTACAATTAAATCACTTACAATAAATCAAGGCAGTAATGTTGCTTTTGTGGGGCGTAATGGCAGCGGTAAATCTATACTAGTTAAAGCATTGGCTGGTGAGCAAACATTATTATCAGGCAAAGTAATTAATCAATTTAACTCCATAGCACACATATCGTTTGAACAGCTACAAAAACTAATTGATGATGAATGGAAACGCAATAATACAGATATGCTAAGCGAAGGTGAAAACGATACAGGATTAACCACTCAGCAAATTATACAAGAAAATAATTTTAATCAAGCACTTTGCCAAAAATTAGCAATACAATTTGGAATTGAACACCTATTAACGAAACGCTTTAAATATCTTTCAACTGGTGAAACACGCAAAGCCTTAATCTGTCGAGTCTTGATGCAGCAGCCTGATTTTCTGATATTAGATGAGCCTTTTGATGGCTTAGATGTGGCATCACGTGAAAATTTAGCCGAAATACTAGCAGATCTTGCTAAGCAAGGTATCACAATTGTCCTTGTTTTAAATCGATTTAATGAAATTCCTACATTTATTGAAAATATTGGCATACTAGCCGACTGCCAACTATTGAAAATTGATACAAAAGATACAATATTAAACGATACAACTGTTAAGCAATTAGCTGATTTGGAAAATATTTCCAATATGCCATTACCAGAAGCCGACGAACCACCAACTCAATTAGCGGATCAATTAGATCGAGTCATATTAAATAATGGTTATGTATATTATGATGATAAAGCAATCATTAATGGATTAACTTGGCGAGTAAAAGCCAAACAAAATTGGCAAATAGTTGGACCTAATGGCGCAGGTAAATCAACGTTATTAAGTTTAATAACTGGCGATCATCCGCAAGGGTATAGCAATGATCTCACTTTATTTGGTCGTAAACGAGGTTCGGGTGAAACGATTTGGGATATTAAACGCCATATTGGTTATGTTAGTAGCAGCTTACATTTGGCTTATCGAGTTAGTTCTAGCGTTAAAACTGTGTTATTGTCAGGCTATTTTGATTCGATTGGTGTCTACCAAGCTACCAGTGATAAACAAGCTAAATTGGCTGATGAATGGCTACAATTATTAGGGTTACAAACGCAGGCGGATAAACCCTTTCAATCGCTTTCTTGGGGACAACAAAGATTAGTATTGATTGCCAGAGCGTTGGTTAAACATCCGACACTGCTTATTTTAGATGAACCATTGCAAGGGCTCGATCATCTTAATCGAGAATTAGTAAAACGTTGGATAGATCGTTTAATTAGTGAAGGGTACACGCAGTTGCTATTTGTGTCTCATCACGCAGAAGATGCGCCAAAATGCATCACTCACCGATTGACTTTCATCCAAAACTTGGATCATAGCTATCAATATCAAATCGAACAGATAAATCTAATGATTAGTTAAAACTATCAAAAACTGTATTAAAGATAGGAATAAACATTAAAATAAAAGGGATTTTTTTTTGAAATTTTATCTTGATAATTTAAAAAAGTTTATAAAGACTATACTTATAAAGTTATCCCCGTTGCCTGTGGATAACTCTGTGAGTATTTTATTGAAAAAAGCGCTAACCTCAGTAACTATCAGGATTTTTCTTAATTTGATTGTAACTTAATCATGAAATATTTTTTTGTTTTATATCAACATGTTATTGTAAATCAAGTTATAAATTAATTGTCTTTTTTATAAATGAAAATGTTAATTGAACAAAAAATAGCAAATTTTAAAAGGTCAAGTCCTTTTGGGGATAATTTTTATTAATAGGTAAAATATTAGGTTGCGATGTAATGAAAAAATTTAAATTATGTTCCGAATTTAAGCCCGCAGGTGATCAGCCAGAAGCAATAAAAAGGATTAATCAAAATCTTGATGATGGGATTGCACATCAAACATTATTAGGCGTAACAGGATCAGGTAAAACATTTACCATGGCAAATGTTATTGCTAAACATAATCGCCCTACAATTATTTTAGCACCAAATAAAACATTAGCCGCTCAGCTATATGGTGAAATGAAAGCCTTTTTCCCTGAAAATGCGGTTGAATACTTCGTATCTTATTATGATTACTATCAACCTGAATCTTATGTACCGTCAACCGATACATTTATTGAAAAAGATGCATCAATCAATGAACATATAGAACAAATGCGTCTTTCTGCCACTAAATCACTACTAGAACGACGTGATGTTGTAATTGTTGCTTCGGTGTCGGCTATTTATGGTTTAGGAGCACCAGAAACCTATATGTCGATGATATTACACCTAACAAAAGGCACCATAACCGATCAGCGTTCAATCTTAACTCGATTAGCTGAATTGCAATACACTCGTAATGAAATAGGTTTTAGTCGTGGTACATTTCGTGTTCGAGGAGATGTTATAGATATTTTTCCAGCTGATTCAGACGATCTTGCTGTGCGCGTTGAGTTATTTGATGATGAAGTCGATCGAATTGTTATGTTTGATCCGCTTACAGGTAATAGCATAAATGAAGTATCGCGGATAACAATTTATCCAAAAACACACTACGTCACACCAAGAAACATTATGGAAAACGCTATTGCGCAAATAAAGCAAGAGCTTAAAGAACGTCAAAAAGTTCTGTTAGACAATAATCGTCTATTAGAGGAGCAACGTTTAACTCAGCGGACATTATTTGATATCGAAATGATGACCGAATTGGGGTATTGCTCTGGGATTGAAAACTATTCACGCTTTTTAGCTCAGCGTAATCCAGGCGATCCGCCAGCAACCTTATTTGATTATTTGCCACCTGATGGATTACTGTTTATTGACGAATCTCACGTGGCTATTCCACAATTAGGGGCAATGTATAATGGTGACCGTTCACGTAAACTTAATCTGGTTGAATATGGCTTTCGTTTGCCATCAGCACTAGACAATCGACCGCTAAAATTTGCTGAATTTGAAAACATCATGCCACAAACGATTTATGTGTCAGCAACACCAGCTAAATACGAAATTGAAAAATCAGGTAATGAAATTATTGAACAAGTAGTTAGACCTACAGGTTTATTAGATCCTATTATCGAAGTTCGACCAGTTGCAACGCAGGTTGATGATCTATTATCAGAAATCAAAATTCGTATCAATAACGAAGAGCGTGTTTTAGTGACCACATTAACTAAACGTATGGCAGAAAACTTAACTGATTATCTGTCAGAACATAATGTAACTGTAAAATATTTGCATTCAGACATCAATACGGTTGAACGTATGGAAATTATTCGTGACCTACGTTTAGGTAAAGTTGATGTACTTGTGGGTATTAACTTATTGCGAGAAGGTTTAGATATACCTGAAGTCTCACTAATAGCAATATTGGATGCTGATCGCGAAGGTTTTTTACGTTCAGAAAGTTCACTAATTCAAACCGTAGGGCGTGCAGCTCGTAATGTAAATGGTAAAGCCATATTATATGCTGATAGAATAACCCCTGCTATGCAAAAAACGATTGATGAAACTGCCCGTCGTCGTAAAAAACAGGAAGACTTTAATACAGCACACGGCATTACACCAAAATCAGTACGCAAAGAAATTAAAGACGTATTAGAGGCAGGTTTAAGTACCAAAAAATCAACAGCCAAAGTACAAGCATTTGAACCAGGCAAACCTTATCAGTATGTCTCAGTTAAAGAAGTACAGGCAAAAGTGAAAGAGCTTGAAGCAATGATGTACGAAGCGGCTAAGAATCTTGAGTTTGAAAAAGCTGGTGTATTGCGTGATGAAATAAAAAAATTGCGTGCTGATTTTATTAAAGTTTCTTAATAACTCATCTAACAAGGAAAATATGATGACAATAACACGAATTGATCCAGATAACCGCTGGTCTGAAGCAGTGATCCATAATAACGTTATTTATTACACAAGTGTTCCTACTAATCTTGAAAATGACGCTTATGTACAGACTAAAAGTGCATTAGCTGAAATTGACAAAATATTAGCCCGAGCTAACAGTGATAAATCACGTATATTAGATGTAACATTATTTTTAGTTAATAAAAGTGACTTTGCCGCTATGAATAAAGCATGGGACGAATGGGTAGCTAAAGGTAGTGCACCAGTACGTTGTACAGTGCAAGCAGGGTTAATGAAAAAAGAATATTTGATAGAAATTAAAATCGTGGCAGCAGTAAAAGGCTAACTTTTTCTTCACCGCCGATACTATTCGGCGGTATCACTTTGTTTATCATCTTCATTCTGCTGGGAACATGTATTTTAATTGCTAACAGATAAAATCCTTACTATCCCCATTAATTAAATTTTAGTGTATACTTCACATACATCTTATTTTAATTATTCATACATTTGCCATGCATACTCAACCTAGAATTGCCATAGTAATGGGTTCCAAAAGCGATTGGACTACTATGCAACACGCAGCCGACATCCTTGATGCGTTAACAATTCCTTATCATGTTGAAATCGTTTCTGCTCACCGTACCCCTGATAAATTATTTTGTTTTGCTGAAGATGCTAAACAAAAAGGCTTTGATGTAATCATAGCTGGTGCTGGCGGTGCGGCTCATTTGCCAGGTATGTTAGCTGCTAAAACGCTGATTCCTGTATTAGGTGTTCCAGTGCAAAGTGCTGCATTAAGTGGAGTAGATAGTCTCTATTCTATTGTTCAAATGCCTAAAGGTATTCCTGTTGGTACTTTAGCAATAGGTAAATCTGGTGCAGCGAATGCGGCATTACTTGCTGCACAGATTCTAGCTCTACATGATAAAGAAATATATCAACGTTTATCAACATGGCGATTAACTCAAACTGATGAGGTACTAAATAACCCAGATCCAAGAGTGAATGCATAATATGAAACTTCAATCTGTTTGTGTACTAGGTAACGGGCAATTAGGGCGAATGCTTAAGCAAGCAGGCGAACCAATAGGTATAAAAGTTTATCCAGTTGGATTAGATGTAGATCCTACCGTCATTCCATATCAACAGTCAGTAATAACAGCTGAAATTGAGCGATGGTCAGATACTCCGTTTACACAAATTTTAGCTAAACATTCGCATTTTGTTAATCGAGATGTCTTTCCTATTATTGCCGACCGTTTAACGCAAAAACAGCTACTTGACGAACTTGGTTTACCGACAGCGAAATGGTTTTCGCTTGATCACCCTCAAGATTGGTCAACGTTATTTACTGAACTTGGCGATCGATTAATTGTTAAACGTAGAACTGGCGGTTATGATGGACGAGGGCAATGGCGAATTGCTATTAATGGTCCAATAACTGTACCTGATGATATCTATCAGCACGCTATTGTTGAACAGGCTATCCCGTTCGAAAAAGAGATGTCATTAATAGGCGCTCGTAATGCAAAAGGTGAAACAGTATTTTATCCCCTTACCAATAACTTCCACCAAGACGGCATCTTAAAAATAAGTGTTGTACAACCTAACAAATCAGATTCATTACAAATAAAAGCAGAACAAATGCTATCTGCTATTATGCATAAATTGAATTATATTGGCGTAATGGCAATGGAATGCTTTATTGTTGGTAATGAACTACTGATCAACGAACTTGCTCCACGAGTACATAATAGTGGTCATTGGACGCAAAATGGAGCTTCAATTAGCCAATTTGAATTACATCTTCGGGCTATATTGGGGCTTCCATTTCCTAAGCCAGATGTATTTACGCCATCAGTTATGGTTAACTTAATTGGCACAGAATTAAATTTAAATTGGTTATCAATTGATTTGGTACATCTTCATTGGTATGAAAAAGAAGTTAGAGTTGGACGTAAAGTAGGGCATTTAAATTTAACCCATAACCAAACAAACAAATTGTTAAAAGCATTAGAGAATTTAATACCGTTATTACCTAATGATTATCAAAAAAGTATTGAATGGGCAAAACAAACATTAGCAATTTGAAGATTTAAAACAATTAAGGTGATTAAATTAAGGATGAACCCATGATCAACTTTAACCAAAAAATTAATTATCAGCGTTATGCTAGCAAACAGCGTGAAGCTCTGTCTGATGAGTACTCAATAGTACGCTGTTTTGAAAGTGATCGTGGACGCATCATAAACTCAGCCGCTATTCGTCGCCTACAGCAAAAAACGCAAGTTTTTCCATTAGAACGAAACTCAGTAGTTAGAACAAGACTTACTCACTCTATGGAAGTGCAACAAGTTGGGCGATACATAGTCAAAGAAATCGTTAATCGCCTAGGCAATGCTGGAAAATTAAAAAAATACGGGCTTGATAATTGTATAATGGCGATTGAAAGCCTAGTTGAAATGGCTTGTTTAATGCATGATATTGGTAATCCTCCATTTGGTCATTTTGGTGAGGCTGCCATTAATAAATGGTTTACTCTACGTTTGGGTCTTGGCAGAGCAACAGATTATCGATTTCTTGAAATAAATGTTAGTGATAAAGAAGAAATAAAAGAACTTAAAACTAAAATCCGCCAAGATTTATCAAGTTTCGAAGGTAATGCACAAGCAATTCGTTTAGTGCATACAATATTACGTCTCAATTTAACTTACTCTCAGATTGCTTCAATTATGAAATATTCTAAACCAGCTTATTGGTCTAAGCCGGTACTGCCAGAATTTTCTTATTTAATGAAAAAAGCAGGTTATTATTTATCAGAAGAACCATTTATTGAGGAGTTATCTAAACAGCTTGATATCAAACCATTTCATCGTTATCCATTTACCTATATTATGGAAGCCGCCGACGATATCTCATATTGCATTGCCGATCTAGAAGATGCGGTTGAAAAGAAAATTCTAACAGTAAAACAGCTTTATACTTACTTAGCTGAGGCATGGGGACCGATTAAAAAAGGTGATCTGTTTGATACCGTTGTCAATCGCCCTTATGAAAATCTAAATCAAAATGGTTTTGATGCGATAGGCATCGACCAATTTTTTATGTACCTACGTGTCAACACTATTGGCAAATTGGTACCACATGCTGCTGAACGCTTTATTGAAAATATTGAAGAAATTTATCACGGCTCATTTAATCATGCCTTACTTGAAGATCATGGTGCAGAATATAAATTACTCAATATTTTCAAAACAGTTGGACTTGAACATATATTTAACCATGAATCGGTTGAAAATATTGAACTTCAAGGGTACCGAATTATTAGTGGATTGCTCGATATTTATAGCCCACTGCTTGATATGCCTACTAACGACTTTTTGAAATTGGTTGAGGATAAACATCACAAAAATTATCCTATTGAAACTCGCTTATATCATAAATTATCCTCAAAACATTGTGTCGCTTATAAACAAGCAGTTAACAAACTCAATATAAATAAAGCGGAAAATTTTGCGTGTATGGAATTCTACTATCGATGTCGCTTATTGCAGGATTATATTAGTGGCATGACAGATCACTTTGCTTATGACGAATATCGCAAGTTAATGGTGACATTCTAGATCCTATTAATTTTTATAACAGCTAAGCACCACTAATATGCATTGGCACCATATTAGTGCGCTGCTAAATAATAAATCTATTAACTATTTGTTATCTTTTGTTTTAACCTTCCAATCAAAACAGCTGAACTTTAATTTTATGATAGCTATATTTTTATAAATTAAGTTGTAGTAGCAAATTCAATTCAAGTTAATTTTTTTGGCACACTCTTTGCATAATTTAATCTGTAACTCACAATTTTTAGGAGCGATTGATGAAATTAGTTACCGTAGTTATAAAACCTTTCAAATTAGAAGAAGTCCGAGAAGCCTTATCTAATATAGGTATTACAGGATTAACTGTTACCGAAGTTAAAGGTTTTGGACGACAAAAAGGTCATGCCGAACTTTACCGTGGTGCAGAATATAATGTCAATTTTCTACCTAAAGTTAAAATTGATTTAGCTATTAGAGATGATGAACTTGACCAAGTTATTAGTACAGTTACTAAAGCAGCATATACTGGCAAAATTGGTGATGGAAAGATTTTTGTCAGTTCACTTGAACATGTAGTGCGTATACGTACTGGTGAAACCGATGACTCGGCATTGTAATTGATTGTTAAGGAAATCATTATGTTGAAAAAAATTATTCCCTTTTTAGTTATTTTATTCTCAAGTTCAGCTTTTGCCGAAGAAGCTGCCGTAGTTGATAAAGCGGATAACGGCTTTATGATGATCTGTACCGCCCTAGTACTTTTTATGTCGGTACCAGGGATTGCATTGTTTTATGGTGGATTATTACGTTCTAAAAATGTGTTATCGATGCTAACACAAGTGCTAGTAACTTTTTCGTTAATAGCGGTGCTATGGATTATTTATGGTTATTCACTTGCTTTTGGTGAAGGAAACTGGTTTTATGGCAACTTTAACCATTTTCTATTAGCAGGA
Source organism: Gilliamella sp. BG1 (assembly GCF_046635625.1). Taxonomy (NCBI): domain Bacteria; kingdom Pseudomonadati; phylum Pseudomonadota; class Gammaproteobacteria; order Orbales; family Orbaceae; genus Gilliamella; species Gilliamella sp. BG1. Next base: position 16,243 of record NZ_JBIDFG010000022.1, read on the forward strand.
ATAGGTATTACAGATGTGTCAGGATCGATTTACGAGCTAATTTGGATCGCATTCCAAGGATCATTTGCTTGTATTACTTGTTGCTTAATTCCTGGTGCTTTTGCTGAACGAATTCGTTTTTCAGCAGTATTAATATTTATGGTGTTATGGTTTACATTTTCATATATTCCCATGGCGCATATGGTATGGGGAGGCGGAATTTTAGGTGATGAAGGAGCACTTGATTTTGCTGGTGGTACTGTAGTACATATTAATGCTGCGATTGCAGGAATAGTGGGTGCTTATCTGATCAAACAACGTATTGGTTATAATCGTGAACCACTAAAACCATTTAACCTACCTTATGTCTACCTTGGAGCTGCTATTCTTTATATAGGTTGGTTTGGCTTTAATGCAGGATCATCAACGCATGCAGATGAAATCGCAGGTTTAGCCTTTATTAACACTGTTGCAGCTACAGCAGCAGCGGTTTTGGCATGGACATTCGCAGAATGGTTTTTACGAGGTAAACCATCTTGCCTTGGTTCGGCATCAGGAGTGATAGCGGGATTAGTAGGTGTAACACCAGCGGCAGGTCTTGTTGGTGTAGGTGGTGCTATGTTAATAGGGCTTATTTGTGGTTTTGCTGGTGTCTGGGGAGTATCAACACTCAAAAGAATTCTAAAAGTTGATGATACATGTGATGTATTTGGTGTACACGGCGTATGTGGAATTGTGGGTTGTATATTAACTGGTATATTTACATCAGAATCTTTAGGAGGTATTGGTTATGCCGAAGGCATTACAATGGCAACTCAAGTAGGAATACAATTGATGAGTGTTATTACCTGCGTAGTTTGGACAACAGTGGTTGCTTATATTGCTTATAAAATTGCAGATATCATTGTTGGCTTAAGAGTATCAGAAGAACATGAAAGAGAAGGTCTGGATATTAATAGCCATGGCGAAAGTGCTTTTAATAGTTAATCACTAACCGAAACAGTCATTAATTAAAAATTAGATATAAAAACAGATTTAAACTCAAAATAATTTACAGGGAGATATTCCTGTAAATTATAGCTTTTATTATTATAGGAATTACTTGATATTTACTGATACGAGGTTTGATAATTAAAATTTAAATTGCAAGATAATTGTGTATTTTAGGTTTTCTGTATATGAAAGAGGATTACTTGTAATAGTCTTTAAATTATCAGTCACCGATTGAATATAAAATGAATCTATGATTTTACCTTTTTGATACTAAAAAAGTGTAAACATATCATCTTTACATTTCTTTACAAAAAAGTCCGCTAAAAAACTAGTCAATCACCCCTTAAACGGCTATACTTTAATCGCTTTAGAAAGACAAGCTTATTAAATAAGCGAATAAACATAAAAATTCAAATAAAACAAAATATTACTTGACAGGTGAAACGAAATGCAGTACCATTTTAGGCACAAGGCACAAGGCACAAGCACTGGCAAACTTATGTCTTAAATTTATCAAATAATCCTATTCGACAAGTTTTTACTCGAAGCTCATTTATATCATCGAAATTATCTCTGGAATTATTATCGAAATTATCCATAAAATTATTTTCAAAAATCCCATTGGCATTAGCACCGTTGTTGTTATTGCTGTACTCATTAGAATCACAGGCATTATCGGCCACGACT
>NZ_JBIDFG010000023.1:0-14620 GCF_046635625.1 Gilliamella sp. BG1
TATGGTATCACTGGCATTTATGTTAATGTGGCTGCCAATGTATTGTTGAGTAATTTATGTACAGCAAAGATCAACAGTCCCTAATTAGTGTAGCCGTTCCAGAATTTGTTGATTTAAAGTCATATATTTTGTAATAACATATTTTTTAACAAAAATTCAATTTTAGAATCTTGGCGATTACTAATATTTATAAAAAACTCCTACAAACAAAGATCACCTTATAGCTCAAATGAATATCATTATAATAATTAATTAGTACCATCTTTTTAGGTAGTATTTATAATAATAAATATGATTAAGTAATTAGAGAGAGTTTCTCTTGAGCTAATTAGAACTAAAGAAGGACTTTATTATGAGTAATATCTTTGATGATAATTCACAAACTATTGGGTATACACCATTAGTCAGATTAAAACATTTTGGTCACGGTAATATTTTAGCCAAAATTGAGTCTCGCAATCCAAGTTTTAGCGTCAAATGCCGCATTGCCTCAAACATGATTTGGGATGCTGAAAAGCGTGGTTTATTAACTACTGATGTTGAACTAATTGAACCAACAAGTGGTAATACTGGGATTGCACTTGCAGCTGTAGCCGCTGCTCGAGGCTATAAGCTAACGTTAACCATGCCTGAAAGCATGAGTATTGAACGCAGAAAGCTACTAAAAGCCTTAGGTGCTAACTTAGTATTAACTGAAGCTGCTAAAGGTATGAAAGGCGCAATCGAAAAAGCAGAGGAAATGGTGGCAAGGGATCCTAAAAAGAACCTGATGCTACAGCAATTTAGTAATCCTGCTAATCCAGAAATTCACGAAAAAACAACGGGCCCTGAAATTTGGCTAGATACCGATGGAAAAGTCGATATTTTTATTGCTGGAGTAGGAACTGGTGGCACATTTACTGGTGTAACACGTTATATCAAAAAAACACAAGGTAAAAATATAACAGCAGTTGCCATTGAGCCAACCAACTCACCAGTAATTAGTCAAGCACTAGCAGGTAAACCAATTAAGCCAGGACCTCACAAAATTCAAGGTATTGGAGCTGGTTTTATTCCTGCAAATCTTGATTTAAGTTTAATTGATGTGGTGGAAAAAGTATCAAATGAAGAAGCGATCAAAACAGCCCGTAATTTGATGGAAAAAGAAGGTATTTTAGCAGGAATTTCATCTGGTGCCGCCGTTTATGCTGCCGATCGATTAGCAAAATTACCAGAAAATGCTAATAAAACTATTGTAACCATTTTACCTTCTTCTGGTGAACGCTACTTAAGTACTGACTTATTTAGTGGCATGTTTACTGAAAAAGAGCTCGGTTAAATTCCAAATAGAATTAAACTTGATTAATAAAAAAGCGTAGCTGAGCAAATAGCCACGCTTTTTGTTACATAAACTAGTATAATTTTAACTGTTCAATTATCCTGAATAATCCCAAAATGGTGATACGCATGAGGTGTAGCAATTCTACCGCGTGGCGTTCTTTGGATATAACCTTGCTGAATTAAAAAAGGTTCAAGTACGTCTTCGATCGTTTCACGCTCTTCTCCAATTGCCGCGGCAATGTTATCTAAACCAACAGGACCACCCATAAATTTTTCTATAATGGCCAGTAATAATTTGCGATCCATATAATCAAAGCCTTCATTATCAACATTAAGCATATCTAGCGCTTGAGTAGCAATTTTTTTGTCGATAACACCTTTTGATTTTACATCAGCATAATCGCGCACTCGGCGCAAAAGTCGATTTGCAATTCGGGGAGTACCGCGTGAACGTTGTGCAATTAAATGAGCACCTTCGTCTGACAGATCCATGCCCAAAAATTTAGCGCTACGGCTAACAATATATTCCAAATCCTCAACCCGATAAAACTCAAGTCTTTGTACAATACCAAAACGATCTCGCAATGGCGAAGTTAACGACCCTGCACGGGTTGTTGCACCTATTAATGTAAAGGGGGGAAGATCGATTTTGATTGAACGTGCTGCAGGCCCTTCACCAATCATAATATCTAATTGATAATCTTCCATTGCAGGATATAAAATTTCCTCAACAACAGGAGACAATCGGTGGATTTCATCAATAAACAATACATCATTGGGCTCTAAATTAGTCAACATAGCAGCTAAATCGCCGGCCTTTTCAAGCACAGGTCCTGAAGTAGTACGTAGGTTAACATTCATTTCGTTGGCAACAATATTAGCTAACGTGGTTTTTCCTAATCCTGGCGGCCCAAAAATTAACACATGATCAAGTGCATCACTGCGTTGCTTAGCTGCTTGAATAAAAATCTTCATCTGTTCACGCACTTGCGGTTGCCCAATATATTCATCCAAACATTTAGGGCGAATAGCACGATCTAATGACTCTTCTTCCTTTTGCGCTTGTGGTGCAATCAAACGATCCGCTTCAATCATAATAAATCTCTATTTACAATGCTGATTTTAAGGCTTCACGAATCAGCGTTTCGCAATCCATATCAGGATTAATTACTTTATTAATAATACGGCTAGCTTCTTGTGGTTTATAACCTAATGCAATTAAAGCTGAAACAGCCTCGCTTTCAATTTGATTAGCTGACTTTTGAACACTATCTACATCAGAAACCAAGCTAACATTTGATGATTGCTCACCAAAATGTTTGAGGCGATCTTTCATCTCAACAATTAATCGTTGTGCAGTTTTATTACCTACGCCAGGCAATTTAACTAGTGTTTTAATTTCACCTTGTTCAACAGCACTAATAAATTGCGCTGCTGACATGCCCGATAAAATGGCTAACGCCAACTTAGGACCAACTCCATTAACTTTAATAAGTTCACGAAACAATTCACGCTCTTGTTCTTGATTAAAACCATATAGGATTTGGGCATCTTCACGCACGGAAAAATGTGTTAACACAATGACCTCTCGTCCATTTTCGGGTAATTCATAAAAACAGGTCATCGGCATAAACACATCGTAACCGATGCCACCGACTTCTATCAAGACTTTAGGAGGTTGCTTTTCAATAATGGTACCACGTAAACGACCAATCACAATATATCCTTAATAATAAAGCATAACAAATAAGCAAATAATAAGGTGTAGTTTACCCGATAGCAAAAAAATAATAAAGAAAAACTGTATAAATAGACAGGCAATAACAAAAAAATATCGCCGACTTGGTACTCAAAGTCGGCAATGCAAAAAGTTTAACTAACTGAATTAATGCATTAACTTAAAACGGCATTTTAAAACCTGGTGGTAATTGCATGCCACCAGTAACCTGAGCCATTCTTTCTTTTTGTGCTTCATCTAAACGGCGAGCCGCATCATTATAAGCCGCAGCAATAAGATCTTCTAACATCTCTTTATCATCATCAGCCATAAGTGATGGATCAATTTCAACGCGCTTACAACTATGAGTACCATTAATAGTGACTTTAACTAAACCAGCACCTGATTCGCCAGTAACTTCTAATTTAGCGATCTCCTCTTGTGCTTGTTGCATTTTAGCTTGCATTTGTTGGGCTTGTTTCATTAAATTGCCCAAACCACCTTTTCCACCTGAAAACATAATAATTCCTCATTAAAAAATATAGTCTGCATTATACAGGACGAATACTGGATTCATCAATCTTAGCATCAAAATATCGACAAATTGTAGCCACTTTTGAATCTTCGGCAATGGCTATCTTCGCCTGCGCAAGTTTTTCTTGGTATAACTCTTCGCGCATTTCAACTGGTGTTTTATAATTTACATCATCAATAATAATATCTACATCAAGCTCTTGGTTACGATGTTTGCATAGCGCTTTTTTTATCTTTATCACATTCGATATCGAATTAATCAAATGCTTAACGGTTGAACGCAAATGCAACACAATCGTTCCACTATCTACTTGTTCAAAAGCTGAATTAGCTACGATTTGCTTAATTAACGGCGGTAAATCTAATTGCTCGATCTCGGCACACCAGGCATCTTTTTGCGCCATTTCGGTAATTAATTTCTTAATCATTTCAGGAGTTTTATCACCATTTAGTGACTCACGAAAAGCCTTAGTATCGACCACCAACTCTTCCTTCATTGCAGTTAGACCACTGGCTTGCCATTGATAATTTTCAGCGGTAATATCTTCTTTACTATTGCCGTTATCGTTGTTATCGATATCGTTTACTGGCACAACGCTCTGTTTAATTCGTGTTAGTGATTTATTTATTACTAAATTTTTTGGTTGAATTACATCAACCGATTCAGACTTTTTTGGATATTGTTCCTCTTTTAACAACTGCATACGCATTTCTAAAATGCTTTTAGTCACCGACGACACATCATCAGGAATCGTTAGATCCGCCGTTGCTGGTTTGGCTTTAGATGTTGACGCTGTTTTTGAAGACAAAACGGTTAAATCGTTTAAGTCATTGTGCTGACTTTGCTCATTTGTTAATGACGAACTTATCACTGATTGTGGTGTATTCTGTTCGGTATGATTAACTGGCTGGTTCACTGTTGCAAGTATAGGATCAGATTGCTGAATTCGAGATTGTTTTTTAGTTTGATTTACAGCCTGATTATTAGCTTCTGCTTGCCTTGATACATTCGCATGCATTACTGCTTGTGATTGCGATTGGGTATTAGGCGGTTCTTTAGTTTGCTTTTGAGTTTGAGTCTGCTTATTGCCTTGAACAGATGCCGAACTAGCCATAACTAGTGGTGTAACAGCATCAACAACCTTTGGCATAAAGGCTAAAGCGCGTAAAAAACTCATCTCGACACCAATTTTTTTATCAGGCGAAAAAGAAAGCTCTTTACGACCCATTAGCAAAATTTGATAAAACAACTGCACATCGTTAGGTGCCATATATTGTGCTAAAAAACGTATGCGCTCTTCATTATCAATATAATCACCCAAAGCAGTTGGCACTACTTGTAATAACGCAATTTGATGCAATAAAGTAATGGTTTCGGCTAACAGATTATCCCAATCAGCGCCCTGTATAGCAGCTGCTTCAATTTGTTGCATTAAGGCATTACCATCACTATTATGTAATGCTTCAACAATTGCAAAAGGAACCGACTTATCAAGTGTACCAAGCATTACCGACACTGATTCTGCATCGACCTTACCGTTACCAAGAGCAATCGCTTGATCGGTTAAACTCAGCGCATCACGCATACTGCCATTAGCTGCTTTAGCTAATAACCCAATCGCTTTCGGATCGCTGCTGATTTGCTCTAATTTTAAAATATGTTCAAGTTGCTGGCCAATTAATGTTGTATCTAATACATTTAAATGTAAATGCAAACAACGTGATAAAATAGTTATAGGTAATTTTTGCGGATCTGTAGTTGCCAATAAAAACTTAACATGCTCAGGTGGCTCCTCTAGGGTTTTAAGAAGTGCATTAAAGCTACTGCGCGATAACATATGCACTTCATCAATCAAATAAACCTTAAAGCGCCCTTTAGTTGGTAAATATTGGATGTTATCAAGTATTTCACGAGTGTCTTCGACCTTGGTACGAGATGCGGCATCAATTTCAAGTAAATCAACAAAACGACCTTGTTCAATATCACGACAATTATCACAAACTCCACATGGTGTAGCAGTAATGCCTGTTTCGCAATTCAGCCCTTTTGCTAACAAACGCGCAATTGACGTTTTACCTACTCCTCGAGTGCCTGAAAACAAATAAGCATGATGAACTCGCCCTAGCGAAAGTGCATTAGACAAAATTTTAAGGACATGTTGCTGCCCCACAACCTCAGAAAATGATTTTGGTCGCCATTTGCGTGCCAGAACTTGATAACTCATAATCACCATAACTCATTGCCATTGAATTTGGCACTAATCATATCATAAACTGGCAAAATAGTCTTGATACAGTCAATAATCGATGCAATATTAATCAACAAAATTTAGCTTGAGGAAACCTAAATTTGCTATTAAAAAATAAAAGTGTAATAGTGCTAACCTAAACATACCTAACAAATTATAAAATGGAATATATAAGAAAGCACAACGAAAAAAGAGCGTTTTTCTAAACCACCTATATGGCGTTAATAAGTCACTGCACCAAATCTTGGTTAATCAACAATTTCTAAACCACCTATATGGCGTTAATAGAGAAACAGATATACTATAAACATAGTTTTGCAAAAGCAAAACAGGTTTTCTACTTTAAAATACCCTTTTCTACAAGATGATTTTAATTTATTGTTTTTCATTAATTTTTACCCATCAATAAAAAAAGGGTTGGCGTGAATTTTGAGTTTTTGGATAATGCACAGATTTCACCATTAAAAAACATTCAGGTAAGCCATTGATTTTATTTTGATTTTAACATTAAGTTTTAGAAAAAATAATCAGTGAAGAAATAAAAAAACTTCCCTAATATTATTCGCAATTAATTGAAATCGTTTTAAGATTAAATCCTGCCTCTTTATACAACTTGTACCGTTTCCTTGCTAATGACTTTAGCTGCTCATCCACTGGCACAAAATCGATAATATCACGATAAACACCTGCAAATTCAGGAAATTGTTCTTGTAAATTAATAAGTAGCTGACGTGTGCCGCTGCTGCGTTTTTGTGGCCAGCTAATTTCAACAGGTGATCCCCCTTTCATGCCTTCACCAGCCAAATTATGCGGAACAAAATTGTCGGTTTCGAGTTGCCATAGGTACTCGTCTATTCGTTCTGCTTGACCCTGATCTTGACAAGCAACTTGCACGCGCTGATTGGCGTGCCATGCTTCAACTATTTTTTTGCATGCTAGTTTTTCGTAAAAAAGCACGCCAGACTCGTCGGCTTCTGTTTGGTTTTCAAGTAAATAGAAGATCACTTTTTTCATAAAATCTTAGCTCGATTTATTGATCTAGTAGATATTGAATCAACATGGCAACTGGACGACCCGTTGCTCCTTTTTGCCCACCAGATTTCCACGCTGTGCCAGCAATATCTAGATGTGCCCATTGATATTTTTCGGTAAAACGTGATAAGAAGCATGCCGCAGTAATGGTGCCGCCATCTCGACCACCAGTATTAACAATATCAGCACAGGTTGATTTGATTTGTTCTTGGAATTCACTATCAATCGGTAGCGCCCATGCTTTGTCGCCTGCTTTGTTGGATGATAAGATCAACTGTGCAACTAATTTGTCGTTATTACCCATTACTCCAGTATAGTGATGTCCTAGTGCAACGATACAAGCGCCAGTTAAAGTGGCAATATCAATAACAGTTTTTGGATTGTAACGTTCAACATATGTTAAAGCATCACATAAGACTAAGCGACCTTCAGCATCAGTGTTAATCACTTCAACTGTAGTACCTGACATGGTTGTCAATATGTCGCCAGGACGGTAGCTGTTGCCGTCAGGCATGTTTTCACAACCCGCCATGACGCCAACAACGTTAATAGGTAATTTTAACTCTGCCACAGCCTGCATAACACCATAAACGGTTGCCGCACCGCACATATCGTATTTCATTTCGTCCATGCCTGCAGATGGTTTGATTGATATTCCTCCTGAATCAAAGGTTAGTCCCTTGCCGACTAAAACATACGGCTGGGCTTTTTTATCTTTAGCACCTTTGTATTCAATAATAGTCATGATTGATTCGTTTTGCGAACCCCGCCCTACTGCTAAATAAGCGTTCATGTTTAATTTTGCCAATTCGCTTTCGCCAAGGCAGGTTACTTTTAATGATGAATGCTGTTTGCCTAGTTGTTTACCTTGTTCGGCTAAGTATTTTGCGTTACAAATATTTGACGGCATATTGGCAATTGTTTTTGTTACGGTAATAGCATTAGCAATAATTTGCCCTTGTAACAAGTTATCAGTTAATGCTGATAACGCTTTCTTATTATGAATTAATAATGTCACTTTAGTTAAGCTTGGTACAGGATCTTTAATCGTTTTAAAATCATCAAACCGATAAGTTATATCGCTAATAATTTGCGGCAATTGTTTGGCTATTTCAAGGCTATTTACTTCATTGAACGCTAATAGATCCCATGCGATATTTTTAATTTTTTGGGCTAGTAGTTCTTTTATTACCGCTTTAATAACGGTTTTAGCTTGAACTGAGTCAAATGTTTTTGCTTTGCCACAACCAACAAATAAAAGTTTTTGTTTTAAATTGTTATTTGGATATAGCAAAGTAGTTTTACCTAGTTCGCAACTTATATCACCTGATTTGATAAGTTGACTAACTAAACCATTGGTTGATTTATCGATATCTTTGACAAAATCAGACTGGTTTTTTCTTGAATCAATTGAAACAACTAAACACTCTGTTTTTTGTTTAGTTATAATAGTACTGTTTTTTATTTGAAATTCCATGGTGCTTCTCGTTTATGAATTAGTGCAGATAATTTATATTCTATCGGTTCATTGTTGGATAGCAACAAAAAGATAACTAAAACGAAACAAATCAGATTATAATAGTCTGGTTTTGTGCCAACAGATAAAGGTAAGATGTGATAATTCGTCGATATTTAGTGAAAGAAACATTGAAAACCCAAGGGGCAATTTTATTTATTTTGTTGCTGATTTTCTTTTCTCAAAAGTTAATTAGAATTTTGTCGAGCGCAATCGATGGTTCAATCCCTCGTGAATTAATTATGCCGTTACTAGTTTTAGGCGTATCAAATATGGCCGATCTTATTTTGCCGCTGAGCCTTTTTCTTGGTGTACTTGTTACTTTCGGGCGACTTTATTCTGATAGTGAAATGGTAGCAATGCATGCATGTGGTGTTAAGAAAAACTTAACTTATCAAGTAGTATTTTTTCTATGCATTTTAACTAGTATATTAACCGTAATGAATTCACTTTGGTTTGGTCCTTGGTCTAACGTTAAGCAAGATCAATTGGTTGCTAATGCTAAGATCAATCCTAGTTTAGCTGGATTATTAGCAGGACAATTCCAACAAACGCCAGATGGTAATTCAGTTATTTACATTGGTAATGTGGATAATAACAATTTAGAGAATGTCTTTATTGCTCAAATCAATCCAAAAGCGAATCAACGACCTTCGATTATTATTGCCAATAAAGGGAAGACAGGGCACGATAACGAAGGTAACCAAATTATTACACTTGAAAATGCTAATCGTTATGAAGGTACAGCACAATTAAAAGATTTTAGAATTTCAAACTTTCATAATTATTTAGGTATCATAAAACCCAAAGAGTTAAATACTAACGAGGATAACGATAAAATCGATGTTCAGCAATTGGGAATATTAGAGCTTATTAACACTAATACACCTAAAGCTGTTGCGGAATTTTATTGGCGGATAACGCTAATTATTTCAGTACCATTAATGGCCTTTTTAGTTATTCCACTGAGCGTATCAAACCCACGAGGACGCCTTGCACAAGTTTTACCTGCTTTACTGCTCTATTTAGTTTACTTTTTATCAGCCAGTTCAATTAAGGCTAATGCAGGTAAAGGTCGGTTAGATCCCGAATTGTGGTTTTATATATTGAATTTAGGATATTTTGTGTTAGCGATAATATTGAATTGTTGGGATAACCTATTTATGCGTAAACTTCGCTTAAAATATTCTGCATCTTAAGGAGCAAAGCGTGTTTTCGATTTTAGATCGTTATATCGGTAAAACTATTTTAAGCACCATTGGTGTTAGTCTTTTTTTACTTATCAGTTTGTCGGGTATCATCCGTTTTATTGATCAGCTTCGAAAAATTAAAGTTGATTATGATGCGTTTTCTGTCGGTATTTATACGCTTTTAATGGCTCCAAAAGATTTAGAAGTATTCTTCCCGATGGCTGCGTTATTGGGTGCATTGATTGGTTTAGGATTGTTAGCATCCCGCAGTGAATTAATTGTAATGGAAACATCTGGCTTTAGTCGTTTCAAAATTGCATTTGCGGTGATGAAAACAGCATTACCACTAGTACTAATTACAATGGCGGTTGGTGAATGGGTTGCTCCAGTTAGCGAGCAAACTGCACGCAATATGCGTTCTGAAAAGCTTTATGGTAATTCGTTAATGGCTGAACAAGGCAGTCTTTGGGCTAAAGATGGTAATGATTATGTTTTTATTGGCCATGTAAATAACGATAATTCGATTTCGAATGTTTATATTTATTCAGTTGACCAAAATAAGCTTCAATCTATTACCTATGCTGCTTATGGAGTGTATGAAAATGATACTTGGACATTATCGCAAGTTGAAAAAAATGATCTAACAGTGCCCAATAAAGTAGTTGGTGTAAATACGATATCCATGCCTTGGAAAACAAGCATTACTCCTGATAAATTAAATATTGTCGCATTTGATCCTGACTCGTTGTCGGCTTCAGGGCTTTATGAGTATTCACAATATCTAAAAAACTCTGGGCAAGATACTAAGTATTATGATTTGCTGTTTTGGAAAAAGATCATTAAACCAATTTCAGTTGCTGTGATGATGTTGTTAGCTTTATCGTTTATTTTTGGTCCATTGCGTAGCGTATCAATGGGGATTCGTGTGGTGATAGGCATCAGCTTTGGCTTCTTATTTTATATTGCCGATAATTTGTTTGCCCAAGTAAGTATTGTTATTGGTATTTACCCTGTTATTGGTTCGCTTATAACCAGTTTCGTATTTTTATTGATTAGTTATATTTTATTTAAAAGGAAAAACTAGGTCTTTTAAAATTTTATCCTATCATCTGATTTAGATGATAGGATTTTTATATTGTAACGATTATGCTGTCTGTGATTGTTTATCAAACAGGTTTAAATATTGCCCATAACCTGCATCTTCCAGTTCCTCTTTAGGTATAAATCGTAAGGAAGCCGAGTTAATACAATAACGTAATCCACCTAACTCTTTTGGACCATCATTAAAGACATGTCCAAGATGAGAATCAGCTTCCACAGATCGCACTTCAATACGTCGCATACCAAAACTGGTATCCTTTTTTTCAACAATATTGCCCTTTTCTATCGGTTTAGCAAAACTAGGCCAGCCACATCCTGAATCGAATTTATCTAACGAAGTAAATAACGGCTCGCCAGATACAATATCAACATATATCCCTTCCTCATGATTAGAGTTAAATTCGTTTTCGAACGGTGGTTCAGTCCCATTTTTTTGAGTTACGTGATATTGCATAGGTGTTAATATGGACAGTGCTTTTTCCTTCATTGTTTTATTCATAAGTCACCTTTATGTTATTTATTTTAAATAATAGAATTAATTACGATTTAACATTGATTGCAATACTTTATCTTTAATCCAAAAATAATGATATAAGGCGCCAGCTATATGTAAAATAAGTAAAATTGCTAATAAATATGAGCTGAACTTATGCATAATATGAAAAAAATCATAAAACATGTTAGGCATATCAATAGCCGGAATAGAAATGATGCCAAAAAAATTCAGCGACCGACTACTCATTAAGTACCCAGACAGAGGCACAATAATTAAAAAAATGTAAATAAACCCTTGTATGGACGTCGATAAAATACGTTGTAGTTTTTGATTTTTGGGCAAGACATTAGGCACACCTTCAGCTTTAATAATTGTAAAACGCCACAAGGTTATTACAAATATCAACACGCCAAAAGATTTATGTAATAAATAAATAGTAAACATACCACCCAAATAATGTGACAACGTCACCTTAAATAACACTAATAAAAACGTTAATACAATCAGTATCAATGTTAACCAATGGTTCCATTTTTGTTTACTACTATATTGCGGATAGTTTTGCATAATTCAATTGCCTCTTTATTTTTGCCAATGCTGTGCTAAAAACTTTGATCGCCCTGATAATTGATAATATTGATTATAATGCTGGGATTGTTTTGTATAATAATTTTGGTGATAATCCTCAGCTAGGTAAAAGGCAACTGCTGGCTCGATAGCGACACCTATAGGATTATTAAACTTCTTACTATCTTGTAATGCTTGTTTAGACGATAATGCTACTTTATGTTGATATTCATTATGATAAAAAATAACAGGACGATAAGAATCACCTCGATCAGCAAATTGCCCTTGTGAATCCGTTGGATCGATTTGTTTCCAAAAAATTTCAAGCAATTTTTTATAACTAATAACTTTTGGATCAAACTTAATTTGTACCGCTTCGGTGTGCCCTGTTGTGCCTGAGCAAACTTGCTGATAGGTTGGATTGATAACATTCCCCCCAGTATATCCTGCTACAATACTAATAACCCCTTCATACTGATCAAAGGGTTTAACCATACACCAAAAACAACCGCCAGCAAATGTTGCTTGTTCATATTGTTGCATAATAACCTCCCACTTAATATGTTAAACAATTCTTCTATTTATTGCTTAACTTCAGCATAATCATTAACACTAAAATACACTGCTTTAAATTAGCATACTACTTGAAAATGTTTAAAAAAACACCATATCATTGGTCAACGATTTCAGTTATAGAAGGATTCATTTATGGCAAGTGGATGGGCGTCTGACGATGCCGTTAATCAACAAATCGAAGGCACTATTGCTGATGCCATCGAAAACGCAAGAAGACAACTCAATCACGGTACAATTAGTGCTCATTTTTGTATTGAATGTGGAGAGCCTATTATAGAAGCCAGAAGGTCAGCATTGCCTGGCGTACAATATTGTTTGTCTTGCCAACAAGAAATCGATAAACAATTAGCTAAAACATCAAGTCTATATAATCGTCGTGGCAGCAAAGATAGCCAACTACGTTAATTTGAAGATACATTTTTAACCAATTGAGCTAAAAGATGGGTGGATTATTACCCACCCTAAGATACAAACAATAGTTATTTTTTACCTTCACGAACAGCGTCATAAGGATAAACAATTAATTTATTATCAAACCATTCAGCACAAAAAATATCTTCTAATTTTTCATAACCTTGTTTTGCAATTTCTTGTTTAACCCAATTTTCATCTTTTTTAAGTTGTTCTAAATTGTCATGGCTAATACCGCCATTTTCGATGATTAGCACGGCAATATCTTTATCACCTTTTTTGATAACAGTTAACGAACCATTTAATTCATACCAAACCTCTTTTAACTCATCAAAAGAAGCTATGCCTTGTATATTGACTAAGGTTTCAAAATCCCTTACTGGTAAGTTGGCTTTAACAAAATTATCCGTTATTAAATGCCCATTTTTAACAAGTTGGATTGGTTCGCCATCTATAGCATCGCGTAAACGTGAGTTTTTAGATTTGATAAATCGAATTAAAACAAGTAAGCCAGCCCAAATAGCCACTAATCCAGCCGATTCCCAAGAAGATACTGTCGGACTAAGTAAGGCCCCCCCAACCAACGCACCAATAACCATACTACCAACCTGATCAAGCTGTGACATAGGTGCTATTTGGCTTTTACCCGATAACTTCACATAAACAAGTAAAATAATTAAAGCTAATAAAAATTTTGGTGCCATTTCTAATAAATACATTTCCTTTCTCCAAGCTAAACAAAATATGTTGAACTACAATTCCAAATGCAGAATCAATAGAAACTTCTGTATCGAAACGGGTAATAATTTATGTAAAACTGGTATAATTTTTGTTTGATTAATGATCAATACGGTTCTATTTTCATGACTAAAACAAAGTATGATTATTAATATAATTTATTGATTGTATTTTACTCTAAAATTCACACAAATTATAAGATTATTACTTTGATTGCGATAACTAATTTCTATTATGCAATGTTGTAAATCGGTGTGTTTTAAGTTTGAAATGAAGGTAAAATATTTACCCACAAAAACAGTCAAAAAGTATATATTTCCAGTTAAAAAGGATAATAACAAATGCAACTAATAATCGAAGAATCGGAAAAACAATTATCTTTTGAAGAAATTGAAGAATTTAGCAACTATTTTGATAAAGAAATTCCACTTTCATTTATTGATTTTTACATTAAATTTAATGGTGGTTACCCTCCCGAAAACGGTGAACATAATTTCTTTTTATTAGGTGGCTTTAATCCAATAAAATATGGCGATTTAACTATAGAAGATATTTACACTAATTTAATTGATGACTTTTCTAATTTAAAAGATATGATTCCTTTTGCTTATGATGAGGGTGGAAATTGTTTTTTACTTTCATTAAAAAATGAAAATTATGGAGAAATATATATATGGCTGATGGATGAAAAAGAATTAGTTTTAGTATCTGAATCATTTGATAGTTTTATAAATAAGCTGTAGGAATTAATCGCATTGTTTAAAGTAATTAAAAAAATGTTGCAATGAATATACATAAAAACAAAATTAACGCCTTATAAGTTTTCAGTTGAGTATTTTAATCATAAAATATTAGGGCGTGTTGATCTTTCGTGATTATTTTTAGACGGCATGATGTGAGTTATAATAATTCTGCCAAAAACAACCATAACTCGATTCATCATGCCAAGAACAATGCTAACAGATAAACGGTGGGAAAAGCTACTACAAATAATGAAAAATACCGGCCGAGTTTATAATAAATCCGAGCATCGGATGACGTTTAAAGGGATCCTTTTCCGAATGAGAACTGGTATTCCTTGGCGAGATTTGCCAGTAGAGTTTGGTGAATGGAGCACCGTCTATAGACGATTTAATTTGTGGTCTAAAAAAGGAATATTAGTTGATATTTTCA
>NZ_JBIDFG010000024.1:0-13798 GCF_046635625.1 Gilliamella sp. BG1
GATTGTTGTTTGAATTCGATACTAAATTTTTTGACCATGATATTTGTCTCCTATGATTTTTGTTTATATCATAGAGGCAACTTTTGTCCACTTTTTTGGCGAGGATCACTTTCACCGACAAGATAATATTATTGCCAAGTTTTTGTACTATCTCATCTAATAATCGCAACACAGTTGCTATAATATGGGTATTATGGCGAACATAATTGGTATAAACAAAATTGCCATGCTCATCAAGCAACACACATTTAGCTGTTGTAGAACCAACATCCAATCCTAACTTATAAAGTTTTGACATAATAAACTCACATTTAGCAAGAATATAACTGACTATCAGAAAATTAATTTTATAAATGATAATTATAGTTAAATGTTCAAATTTTTTAATAGTTCTGTTTAAAAAATATCTTTCCGCAGATAATAACAGTGTCAAAAAGTTTCAGGTAACTATACGTTTGAGTATGGTCTATAATTAAATGTCCCTAATAGTTATAAACCTTTTTCTAATCCTTGCTTAGCTATCGCAATCACATTTTTCAAATCAACACCTTGTGCTTTGGCCGCAAAAATACAACCGCAATAACATTGACGATACACATCATACTCCTTGCATAATTCAATAGAGCGTTTATAACCGTTATTTTTTTTGAAATCAGAAGGCAGATAATTGACCGAAAAGATCTCTTGAATTTCAAACCCCAGTTCGTTTATTTTTTGGCTATTCTTTTTAGGGCTTAGTGTTAAAGCACTTGCAAAATAGTCAAAGCCCAATTCTTGTGCTTTAATTGCGGCCAGATCTAATCGCATTTTATAACAAATATGACAACGCTCGCCACCTTCGGGCGCATCACGCAAATGACCAACTTGTTTAATAAATTCTGCTGGCTGATAAGGTGCTTCTAAGAATTCAACGTTATTACCTGTTTTTTGATTAAAGTCAGCAATAAATTTCTGTTGCACCACACTACGGTGCTCATATTCAACTCTGGGATGGATATTAGAATTAGCAAAATAAATCGTAATATCTGCATATTGTGCTAAATACTCTAAAACATAGGTACTACAAGGTGCACAACAACTATGAATTAATAACTTTGGTCGAACTGATTCTGATTGCCAATTATTAATCACTTCTTTTAAAACAGAATCGTAATTTACTTTATTATGTGGATTTAATTTTTCGAGAATATTTTTAGCATTAATTAACATGGGGACTCATTTATTTTGTTTTCTATTTTTTGGGGTCTAGCTAACTAAGATCTTAGTCGGCCAATTATGATATAGCTATACACACTAACCTTCAAGGAAAAAACTAAAATTCTATATCTAACTTTATGAAACTGACATATTTTTATATATAACAAATGAGGTTTATCATAAAGCTAAAGAAGAAATTCAAACATATTAATACAGCTGCAAATTAGTGCCATTGCTGACGTTGTTGTATCAATCAATTTTTATTTGATTATTTATAATAAATGAACTATTGCTAATTTAATTTTCTCTCCTAGCATTTGTCGACATTATCTTTTGAACATAACGTTTTTCTAAAATAAATGCGATACAAAAATAGACAATGGTTAATATCCACAAATGCCAATATTGCTGACTAAATTCGGAAAAACTTGCTCCCATTTGATTTATTTTTACTGACCCAACTATAGCTGGTACAGCTGGAAATATATAGCCAATAAAATGGAACAAAGGAGGCATCAATTCTTTTGGCCAAGATAATCCTGTAACAAAAAAGATAATCATACTTGACGGTATAATTAAGCAAAACACATCACTTACCGTATGGACAAAATGTGAAACAATTTTACCTAATAACGAAGTGGACAAAATAAAAGGAAGAATAAATAGTAAGGAAACAGATAGATGACTTAGGCGCGGTAAGTCATACCAATAGTTAGCAAATACGGTATAAATAATAAAATAGATTAAATAAAGCACTAAATAAGTCAATAATTTACCAGAAAGCAGTAATAATGCCGATGAAACCGTGTGATTCTGTTTATTAATAAAGGCTATTTCAAAATCAGAATTTTTACTAAATAGACGGCATAAAATACTACCGATAAATAATGTCTGATTTAAGATCAAAATAAAAGCGGCTGGAATAATATAGGTTGCATATCCTGATTGAGGATTAAATAAACTAATTAACTGGCTATTAAAAGGAGAAAAATTATTATTTGCCACTGCAGGATCGACACCTTGCGCTATTTTGCGTGAAATTGAAATTTTAGCGCCAAAATTACTGGCAACGGTATTAATGGCGGTAGCAACATTACTATAAATTAAAATATAGCTCGCATCGCCATAATATGACACTGGGCTAGTTTTTCCTTCTAATATATTCTTTTGAAAACGGTAAGGTATGAGTACAACTCCATATATTTTACGTTCTTCGATAAGTTTTTTAGCCGTTTCTAAGTCTGCAATATGTAAGTCTATATTGATGGACTTATTAGCATCAAGTTGTCTTACTAGATCTCGACTGTAATTGGTATGATCTTGGTCAATAACAGCAATAGGAACATCTCGGATTGCTTCATGTAAATAAGGTTGTGGGTAAAAGATGAAATAGATAAATATTCCCACAAACATAACGCTAACTATCGCTTTGGTTTGGAAAATTCGTTTTAATTCATCATAGGAAATTAATAGTAAAGATTTAATCATATCAACCGCCTACGGATCTTTCGTAAAAAAAGATAAACAAGAATAGCCATAACACTTAATTGGATCACTAAATAAACAAACGGTTGTAAGGAAGTTACTATATTTGGCGATCTTAATGTTTGATCAAGACGAATTTGTATATACCATGTTACAGGTAATAAAGCACTCCAAATATAAGCAAAGGTATTCATTGCAATCCGAGGAAAAATAAGCCCAGTAAATCCAAACGCTGGTGATGCTACTAAGCTTGCAGTGCCATAAGCTTGTGCTAGTGTTGATCCCGTTAAACCAAAGAAAATGCCATACAAACATGAAGTCAAAATAAAGCCTATATCACCAAGTATAAGCAATATTAAATGTCCATTTAAAGGTAAATTAAAATTAGCAATTAAAACCGTATCAAATAGAATCAAGCAAAATAAAAAATAGATAAAATAAGGAATAATGCGTCCTAATAAAAAGATAAAAATATTATGATTAGCTAATTGTAATATTTGCTGATACCCCGTTCCAGTAAAACGATCACGAGTAATACTAGTAACCATGGCCATCATAATAATGATTTGTAATATAGTAGGAATTAAACCACTAATTAACGTATATAAATAATTTAAAGTTGGATTATATAAGGGATGTAAACTTGTCGGTATAGTTTGCATTTGGCTTTGTGCAACTGGTGAAGCAATTCCTTTTTCTAATAATCCTTGCAATACTATTTGACTATTTGCTGTTTTCAATGCGGAACTCATCGTCCGAAAAATAATCGTTCCAGCTGACATATACTGATTATTATAAAAAGCGACAACTTCTGGCTGATGACCAGCTATAAGATCTTTTTCAAACTCATGCTGAATGAAAAGCACAGCATAAACATCACCTTTAATCAACGCATGTTTAGCTGAGGTAAGATCTTGATAACGTTCAGCTACCTGTAGCTGAGGTGAAGCCGCAACTTGTTGAATTAATAAGCGAGATGATTTGGTTGTATCTTGATCAACAACAGCAATAGGTACCTGAGTAATAACACCGGCATGGTACATATAAACAAATAAAAAAATAAATAATAAAGGATAGATGAAAACTAATAAACACAAAATACGTTGTTTAATTAATTTACGAAGTTCCCATCCAATTACTTGAAATAGCCGGTGATGCATTAATATCGTTCCTTTTTTGTGTAAAATCTCGATATTATTCAAGCTAGCGAGATTGCCACTTTGTAGTAACACTCATTCCTGGGCGGAGACCTGACACTTTATTAATTGGTTTAGCACGCATTTCAAAAGTCTTTAAGTCAAAATCACCCGTTGCTTTAGTCGCTTGCCAATTCGCATATTGACCTAAAGCATTTAATACAGTGACTTTAACATCTATAATCTGATTATTTAATGCCGGTACTCTTACTTGAAACGTATCACCAACTTTAAGGTTTCCCAGCAAATCTTCACGTATATTAAAAGTAAACCAAATATCATTTAAATCAATAATAGAATAAAGCGGAGTACCTGGGCTGTATAATTGCCCTGTTTCAGCGACTCGAGTCGTAATTTGACCGTTAATTGGAGAAACTAAAGTTAATTCATTAACATCAGCTTTTACTTGCGCCAATGCTGCTTCTGATTGTTCAACTTGCACATCGGCTAATTTTTTCTGTTCTACACTACTACCGTTTTCGGCTAGTGATAAGTTAGCTTTAGCGGCTTCATAAGCTTTAATGGCCGCTTGATATTGATTAAAGGATTCATCATAGCTTTGCTTTGAAACAGTGCCATTTTTAGCTAAGCGATTAATTCTTTCATAGCTAGTTTGAGCTAAATCTAAATCTGATTTAGCTTTATCTAACTGCGCTTTTTGCACATCAATTGTTTCTGGTCTAGTGCTATAAGTATTATCACGACTCGCCATTGCTACTTTTAATTGCGCTTCTGCTGTTGCAAGCTGAGCTAACAATGCAGGATTTGAAAGAGTAAGAAGAACTTCACCCTGCTTAACATCGTCACCAACATCATAATTAAATTGATTTACTCGACCTTGAACTCTGGCAGCAACATCAACACGATTAGATTCAACTTCACCTTGCAAAATAATAGTACTAGGTTGATAAGCAAAATATATAATAACAACCATAGCAATAACAGCAATGATCGCTACAATCAAAGAAAAACGTTTTTTATGCATAAATTGGGCTTATAAAGGTTAAAGCAAAATTGCAATATTAGTATTGAAAATAATATAAAGCCAAACACTTAAATACGCAATAAAATATATACTGTTATATGTGTTAACGATTAAAAAATATTTATCCTTTGTTAGGGATTGTTGATCTTTTGTATTCATGTATTAATCAACAATGCATTGGTAGCCACATAAGTATGAATGCCAGAGATAACATGCAGACATAATTCCTTTCTAATTTATCATATCTTATTAAAATAGAACGATAAGGGATAAATGAATCTTAAGTAATGATTGAGTACTACGAACACGGTAATATCCATGGAAAATAGGATTGTTGATATTTACTAAATTAGTATACTGGTATTAAAGGTGATGATTTCAGACAAAACATGAGAATATTAGCTCCATTCCATACATCTTTTCAATTCACCTAATAATGTGCTTCTATCAATTTTTAAGTTTTTAAAGAAATAGTTATTCATATCATGATTATGCCACAGTGAATTGATGATTTCATGGGGATCAGTGACTACATAGTTATGACCTTGTATGGCTCCACAATGTAGACAAACATTTGCCATATAATGTTCATTGAGTGTTTTACTGTACTTCATTTTAACAGTTGGTACATTTAAGCTAAGCAGGCGATCAATACTGGAAATATCACCGACTCCAATCCCGTGTAATACAGAAAAAATTGTAACTATTCAATTCTTAGTATCCATATTATGTCGTTTCTCAAATTTTTGTAAACAATACGAGTAATCCTTACAACTAATTTTGCAATAAAATATAGGACATTATGAGCCCATATTCACAATTGAACTACGAAAACGCCTTAAAGCAATTAAAAAGAATACAGCACCAATTGCCAATAACCAAGCAAATGAAGTCCAAACAACGCGTAAGCCAGCACCTCGATACAGTATTGCCTGCCCTAATTCAACAAAATGCGTGGTTGGAGCAAACATCATAATGTTTTGCACAATTTCAGGCATGCTTTCACGCGGAGTACTACCCCCAGATAGCATTTGTAGTGGTAATAAAACTAAAATTAGTAACATTGCGAATTGCGCAGTGGATTTTGCTACTGTTGCCATAAATATTCCAAGTGACGTTGTAACAAAAAGATGCAATGCAGCTCCAATCAAAAATAAGCTTACCGAACCTGCAATTGGTACTTTTAGCCAACTATGAACAACTAACAACAATGCCACCCATGTTGATATTAATACCATAAGTCCCATTGACCATACTTTGGAGAGCATAATTTCAAAAGGGGTAACAGGCATAGCAAGGAGATGGTCAATCGTACCATGTTCCCGCTCTTTCATTAAGGCGGCCCCAGTTAAAATAATCGATAATGTTGTCACAATATTAATAATTTCCATGACTGAACCAAACCAAGATCGCGTTAAATTAGGATTAAATGCAGTATGCACTTGTATATTAACGGGCAAATTAGTTGCCTTACTGTAACGATTAACATATTCAGTCACTTCACCAGTAACAATCTGTGTTATATAACCATTTCCAACAAACGCTTGTCCCATTCGTGTTGCATCAATATTAAGTTGAAGTTCTGGACTTTGGCTATTTAGCACATCACGCTGAAAATTAGGCGGAATATTTAAAGCAAACGTATAATTATCCGTATCCATACCATGATCAACATCGTTCATTGAGTATAATTTAACGGGATCATTAAACATCGGCGGATAAAATGCTGCAATAATTTGCCGTGATAACGGTGAGTCATCTTCATCAACAACTGCAATCGAAGCATGGTGCAACGAATCAGATGTTGCTGTTGCGGCAATGTAAATATCAAAGGTAAAGCAATAGGCAATTAACAACAACATGATAGGATCACGCAATAACCCCCATAACTCTTTTATTCCTAATCGATAAATATTAATTAAACTTTGCATAATATCTATCCTTCTTGTTTTTTAAGAAGAAAAATACTTGCCCCAAGAACAATGGGGATTGTGACCAATAAAGCAAATATTGAATTGTGCAAATCCATAAAACCAAGTGCTTTATTAAACACACCGCGAGCAATAATTAGCATATGTGTAGTTGGATAAACCTCACCAATATAACGACCACCACCTTCTAAAGATGCGACAGGATTGAGTAATCCCGAGAATTGAATTGCTGGTAGCATTGTACCTACACAAGTTAAAAAGATAACAGCAATTTGACTACGAGTAACAGTTGAAGCTAACAAACCAAAACCCGTTGAAATAATGCAGTAAGCAAAGGCAGCAAGACATAAAGTAAATAGACTTCCTTTTATAGGAACAGCAAAAATGGTGATTGCCATAAATAACAATAATAAAAAGCTAAACATGGAAATAATGATATAAGGCACTTGCTTACCTAGCAAAAATTCAGCTTTAGTTACTGGAGTTACATATAAATTGATAATTGAACCCATCTCTTTTTCACGCACAACCGATAAAGCCGCCAGCATAGATGGAATCATCAATAATAAAATTGGTATTACAGCCGGTACCATGGACGGTAAGCTTTTAATATCAGGATTATAACGGTATCTTGTTTCTATATTTGCCAAACTAGTTGAGGATTTTCCTGTTACTTCTTTTACTTTTTCACTTAGCCAAGCAAGATGCATTCCTTGAACGTAACCTTTAATTGTTTCAGCTCGTAGCGGCATTGCCCCATCAATCCAAATAGCAATATCAACAGGATCACCTCGTTGTATATCTCGACCAAAATTGGGAGGGATTTCAATCGCTAAAGCGATTTCATTACTTCTTAACCGCGCGTCCATATCGTTATAATCTGTAATTGGCTCTCTTTCAATAAAATAACGTTTAGAACCCGATAAATTAAGAATATAATTTTGACTAATTACACTTTGATCTCGATCAAGCACAGCAAAATTCAGATCTTCAACATCCATCGTAATACCATATCCCATAACTAACATTAAAATTGCTGAACCTAATAACGCTAATAATGCTCGTAAAGGATCTCTAGATAACTCAAGTGTTTCACGCCATAAGCAACCTATCATACGGTTAAGACTAAACTCTTGAACATGATGATGTGGTAATGTTTTTGTTGCTTGATTGAGTATTTCTTTTGGTGGTTCAACAGAGTGTTCTTCTGCATTACTATCATCAGCTCCTGCATCAACAAGATAGTTAATAAAGGCCTCTTCTAGTGTTTTAGCATTTTTGGAGCTGATAATGTTATCTGGCGTATCGCTTGCTAATACTTTACCTGCATGCATTAATGAGATTCTATCACACCTTGCAGCCTCATTCATAAAATGAGTTGTAATAAACACTGTTACTTTATCTTTTCTAGACAATTCGATAATTAAACGCCAAAAATCATCTCGAGCAATGGGGTCAACCCCGGATGTTGGTTCATCAAGGATAAGAATTTGTGGATTATGCACAACCGCAACTGACAATGAAAGCCGTTGCTTTACCCCTAAAGGTAAGCTATCGGGTAGATTTTCTGCATCTTGTTCTAAACCAAAACGTTTTAGTAATTCTTCAACGCGGGCAGGTATTTTACTTTCTTCAATACCAAACAGGCGTGCATGTAGAACTAAATTTTGTTTGACCGTTAATTCACTATATAAGGAAAATGCCTGAGACATATACCCCAAATGACGCCTAACGTTAATATCACTAGCATCAACAGGTTTACCAAATAACCATGCTTCTCCTGATGAAATCGGCAATAAACCCGTTAACATTTTCATGGTGGTTGATTTACCACAGCCATTTGAACCTAAAAAGCCAAATATTTCACCTTGTTTAATTGAAAAATTAACATGATCAACTGCGATAAAATTACCAAATTGTTTAGTTAAATCTTTTGCTTCTATGGCTGTTTGCAAATCTTTATTAAGATCTAAAGGTGGAATTTCGACAGTTTGATAACCTTGTCTAGCACTTTCTGGCATTAGCTGAATGAATGCATCATCTAAATTATCTTTTCCTGTCTTAGCTAGTAAGGATTTTGGTGTGCCAGTTTCAAGAATTTTACCGCCATACATTGCCACCAACCAATCAAAATTTTGAGCTTCGTCCATGTAGGCTGTTGCAACAATCACACTCATTTGGGGTCTTTGTTCACGAATTTTGTTAATTAACTGCCAAAATTGGGCTCTGGAAAGTGGATCCACCCCAGTTGTAGGTTCATCAAGAATTAACAAATCAGGATCGTGGATTAAAGCCGAACATAAGCTAA
This sequence comes from Gilliamella sp. BG1, assembly GCF_046635625.1. Taxonomy (NCBI): domain Bacteria; kingdom Pseudomonadati; phylum Pseudomonadota; class Gammaproteobacteria; order Orbales; family Orbaceae; genus Gilliamella; species Gilliamella sp. BG1. Next base: position 9,103 of record NZ_JBIDFG010000024.1, read on the forward strand.
CTTTTTGCTTCATACCACCGGACAGCCGCCCTGCTGGTCTTGATAAAAATGGATATAACCCAGTACTACGCGTTAATTCATCAATACGGCGGCGACGCTCGGTCGCATCATTACCAAACAGACGAGCAAAAAATTGTAAATTTTCTTCAACGGATAAAGTCGGATAAAGGTTTTTGCCTAACCCTTGCGGCATATAAGCAATACGTGTGCAAACATTTTTACGGTGTGTTTTATCTTTCATATCACCGTCAAGTACATATACTAACCCATCTTGAATAACATGCGAACCAGCAATTAATGATAATAAACTTGATTTTCCAACACCGTCTGGTCCTATCAATCCAACCATACATCTTGGCGGTATAGCTAAAGTGATATTATCAAGAGCAAGATTCTTTTTATAATGCAGTGATACATCACTAATTTTTACCACTGCATCATCAAACGATTTAGCTTCGGTTGATAAAGCTAAATCTTTATTGTCGGATTCTGACATATGCTATCCCCAATTATTTTGTTGGACATTTTGCAATATCAGCTAAGCCTGACGGCCACGAAGCTTTTGGATCAAGTTTTACCCAAGCTACACCTGGTAAACCTGTTTTAACTTGATTTATAAAACATTTTAATAATTCAGGGCTTAATTGCGCTTTTACTCTAAACATCAATTTCTGACGCTCATCTTTAGTTTCAACAGTTTTAGGCGTAAACTGCGCAACGCTTGATACAAACGATATTTTGGCAGAAATTGCTTTATCTGGTAGTGCATCTAAAATCAATCTCACTTCATCACCAATACCCACTTTACCTGCGACCGTTTCAGGTAAAAAGAATGTAAGATAAACATCATACAAATTAACTAAATTTAATACTTTTCCGCCTGAAGGTAAAACTTCACCTAATTGTGCTATTCGGTATTGAATACGACCGTCAACAGGGGCATTTAAAGTACTATCATCAATATCAGCTTGAATTCTTTTAATATTAGCACTTGCAACATTGATTGCCGATGTGGCGCTATCAACCCCCGCTTCGGCTACTGCAATCGCTGCGTCAGCGGCAGTAACTTGTGATTTGGCTGAATCTAGTGCTGCTTTAGCATTGTTTACTTTAGCAGTATCGTCATCAAATTGTTGAATAGATATTGCACCTTTTTGATATAGTGCGGTAGTTCGTTGTAAATGTTTTGAGGCGATATCTAAGTCACTTTCCTTTTGGCTTACGCCTGCTTGCGCTGCAACTTTATCACTCATTTTTAATGCCACTTGCGCTTTAGCACTTGCTTCATTACTAACCGCTTGGCGGTATTGTGCTTGGGCTTCATTAAGTTGTGCTTGTAAGGTATCAGTTTGCATGACGACTAAAGCTTGACCGGCTTTAACAAAATCGCCCTCATCAACATTAATTTTTTCTATTCTACCAGCTAATTTAGCTGAAATATTGATTTCAGTCGCTTCAATACGTCCGTTGCCACTAATAAAATCTGAACCATACCCATCAGTTTTTAATTGCTGCCATAAAATAAAAATAATAGAAATAATAACAACTGCAATAACAATCCATTTCCTGCTTATATTTTTCATATAACACCTTATTTTTTTAAAACGATTCATAATAATTTTTAACGAGATAACAAATCGTTATGGCCTAATCAATTGCATCGTTTAAATAGTATCAAATGTTTATGGCAAATAATATCTGTTCATAAAACAATCGCAATAAAAGCTAAAAAAATAAGCAGGATGGTTTTATATTTTATTTATAGATTTGAAATTAATAACATCATTATATTATGCAATAAAGCTGATATGCTCATTGCAACTTGATAAGTTATTTATAATAAAAGACTTATTATTTTATATTTTCAAATAATTTATTAACAATATAAGGATGTAAAATAGCAACGGGTAACATATATAATTTCCCCCAGATATTGTGATTTTTAACTGATGCAATTAAATATACTGTATTTTTACTTATGTCATTACCTTTATCTACAACACGAATACAAACACATACATCTAAATGGCAATCTTTTACAACTAATGTCAGTTTATCGTTGGTTTCCTCTGTTATGGTAAAAAAATCGGCCATATTGCTTTCGTCTGGTTGATGCTTATTTTCCGCAGAACTATCAAATCCATTAATCGCTTTGACACCGATTAATTTCACTAAACAATCCCTTATTTTAAATAGTATTTTTAGCCATCTAGGTTGATAAGATGTCATCATTTTATAAGCTTCATAGGCTGTCAATTTTTTAGAAATATCTTTTTTTTGACAATCTAAATAATCGATTTCTTCTGCAATAAAGCTTACATTATCAGGTAATGTTTGCCGTACTTTCATAATATGATTTTGTCTGTTTTTCATATCATATTCTCCCTCCTTAAATTATATAAGTCAATTATCAAAAAATATAAGAACACATCATGTTATTTGATCCTTGCAAATCGGCAAACCTCTACTTAATCTTGTGATTTCCCGCTTCTAATTCTTTTAAACATTTGATATATAAGCTTTCTATATCGTTAGATTTCTCTCACTATTTATAAAAAAAAGAATTTCCCATACTTTATTTCCAGCAAAACTCTTTAACCAGAATACCGTCTTCAACTTCTTTTAAGATCAATATGATTTAGTGCCTGTCATTTTCTTTTTTTTACTTTTATCATAGAAAATTTTCTAATTTTTTGCTGTACTATTTTATAAAATAGCTACAATTGCTATCTTATTTACTTAAAAAATGGTTATAAGAAAGCTAGGTCTAATCTCCATCATGATGCGTAGAAATTTTGTTTGAATATATACTTTCAGTAACAATTCATTCGTGTCTTATTATTCGATTGACTTTAACTTCGATACAACTAATCACAATCCTATAATTTTACCAACACGTAACCAAATAATTTACCATCACCTTACAAACTTAAATGTCTTTTAATCCATAATTTTATCTTACAATAACCATTTTTATTCTTAAACTAGTACACTAGATGTTTTTTTGTTTTTATCTCATAAACCTAATTGTGATGGAACTAAATTTTTAATTCCATTTCTTGATAATTAACGTACGCACACAACTCTAGTTTCATTATGCACAAAATAATAGTGCCCAATATTACCTTGCTTTGAAAAAACAGTATAATTTTGTACTCCACCATAAAAAGGGTCAGCAGTCCAGTAATCAAAATTGATATCATCCCGTATAAAATCACTATTCACGTAGTATTCATTATCCGTATACCCCCACTCTGCAAAGAATCCTCCCCCGATCCGACGTTGGAAATTATTAGGTTGACCAGATAATCCTCCTGCCCAAGCAACAATATCATTATTTGCATTTGTCATTTCAACAATATGGGGAAGCCTATAACCATTTCCTAAACTACTACAGTACGCTTTGGCTGCCTCTAAACCTCCGCTATAAGTCGGCTTTGCAACAAACCATTTACTTATCATAAAACGGTATATAACATTTGTCTTTGCTTTATCTGAATAAATATTAAAGTAAGTTGGAACAACTGATGAGGTTTGACCTTTATTTGAATCACTAGGTCCGGTTAATTCTATTCTAGCAATATTGTAACGGCTTCCTTGTTTTATACTTAAATCTATATTTGAATCTGTTGGCCATTTGCTGTAAGTTAACTCTTTTGCCGATGCTCCTGCCACCGTTAAATCAAAGTACATCCCCTTAGCCCCTATAGTTGGGAAATTTGATGCGGGGAAATTTATATCTTGTGGTTTAAAGCCTTTATCATCATCCCACTGTTCAACTGGACCACGATAACTAACAAGTGCATTTCCATTATACCTTAACGTTGGTTGAGCAAAGCATGCATAAGGAACTGCAACTTTAGGTGTTAGATAATAACTAACGCTTCCACCTTTAAACTCAGTTGATCTTGGCTTTCCGTATTGGGTAGATAAAATACCACTATCACTCGTTAAAGTGATTTTATAAGGCGAATAACAAGCATTTAATTCTGTATTCTCATTAACTATTTTTCCATCAACATTTTGCACGGTCATTGTAAGATTACCTGTTACAGAGATCGAACTATCGCCATCATCATCTTTCCAAAATTTGTTAGTTAATACTACATCTGTTAAAGTAACTACTGATTTCCCTTCGGGAATGAATTTCTTAATATCTTTCAGTTTTTGATCTACAGCAGGCAACTCAATTGGGTTATTTTCCGATGACGGATTATTACGGATGCTATATTGTCTACCATCAGACAATGTAATACTCAACAAATGTTCTGTTGAATTTGCTTTAGTCCCCTTTCCATCAAACGATAAATAAGGCGCACTACCTTGAATTGTCTTTACTGTTATTGCTGATAGTGCAATTGCATTACTCGATATAGTTAAACATAACAATACCAAAATCATTCCAAAAGCATAATTTTTTATATTTGGTTGCGTTAACCGTGGAGTTAGTTTACAAATCTTTGCTATTTTAGTCAGAAACTTCGGTTTTATCCGAAGTAGTAAAAATGAAGTTTTAATTAAGTACAACTTGTAACTATAAGGACTTGAATACGTGAAAATTAACAGTATGTATAAAAATAACTTTTTAAGTTGTTCAGAGGGTGACCTGTGTACCTGTGTACCTGTGTACCTGTGTACCTGTGTACCTGTGTACCTGTGTACCTGTGTACCTGTGTACCTGTGTACCTGTGTACCT
>NZ_JBIDFG010000025.1:0-13397 GCF_046635625.1 Gilliamella sp. BG1
TGACCATGATATTTGTCTCCTATGATTTTTGTTTATATCATAGAGGTGACTTTTGTCCACTTTTTTGGCGAGGATCAGATAATAGTTCAATAATTTAATCAATACGGCTTTTTTATAGTATAATCTATAAAATTTGTTATTTTGTAAAAATTATTATGCCCAAAAAATATAATTCTTTGACTGCGCTTATACAACTATGGCCATTTGTCAAACAATATAAAAAAGCTTTATTTGTTGCTATACTAGGGCTTTTGTTAAATGCAGCTACAGATTCGACCTTAATATCTCTAACCAAACCGTTGCTAGATAATGGTTTAATGAATAAAAACTACATTTTGTTAGTTTACATTGCTATAGCAATTATTGGTTTGATTGCATTACGTGGATTGTCAAATTATGCTTCTACATACTGTCTTTCATGGTTATCTGGTAAAGTTATAACTAAATTTAGGCAAATGATATTTAATCATTTGCTAAAAAGTCCTGTAAGTTTTCATGATAAACATTCTGTGGGAGATCTTGTTTCCATTATTACCTATAATACTCAGATGCTTTCTAAAGCCTCATCCGATGCTTTAATTATTCTTGTTCGTGAAATAACCTATGCGATTGGTTTATGTTTTGTTATGTTTTATGGCAGTTGGAAATTGGCATTAGTGCTAATTTTTCTTATACCATTAATAATTGGTGTTGCTCAATTTATTGCAAAAAAATTTAGAAAAACATTAATGTCAATGCAAAAAGGTATGGGTGAAATAACAACTTCGGCTGATGAAATGTTAAAAGGCCATAAAGATGTTTTAATTTTTAATGCTAAAGAGTATGAAAAAAATAATTTTAATAAAATTACTAATATTTTTCGGCGAGATATGTTGAAGATTGAAATGGTTTCAAGATTATCAACACCAATCATTCAAATGATTGCAACTTTAGGTCTAGCCTTAATATTATATCTTGTTGCAAGTCGGAGTTTAGATATTACTCCTGGCTCTTTTACTGTCGTTTTTTCAGCAATGATAGCTATAATGCGCCCTTTGCGAGAGTTAACAAGTCTACATGTTGAATTACAAAAAGGTGCTGTAGCGTGTGAATCATTGTTCGGGCTTTTAGAAGCTCCACTTGAAGAAGATAAAGGTACAATTGATGCAAATCATATAACTGGAAATATTGAATTTAGAAATGTGACCTATCAATACCCTACAACCAGTACATCTGTACTTAATAATATTAATTTTAAAATTAAAGCTGGTCAAACGGTTGCTTTAGTAGGGCGATCAGGTGCAGGTAAGTCAACTATTGCAAGTTTGATTCCAAGATTTTATGATTTAGAAAAAGGAGAAATACTTTTAGATGGTATTAATATTAAAGATTATACCTTAAAGTCATTAAGAAATCATATAGGGTATGTTTCTCAACGAGTGCACTTATTTAATGGTACCATTGCAGATAACATTGTTTATGGTGAAAAAGGATTACATAGCCAAGAAGAAATAATTAAGGTTGCTGAATTGGCTAATGCCATGGAATTTATAAATAAACTAGAAAATGGAATAGATACGGAAATAGGTGATAATGGTGTTTTATTATCAGGAGGACAACGGCAACGCATTGCTATTGCGAGAGTTTTGTTACGTAATAATCCAATTTTAATTTTGGATGAAGCGACTTCAGCACTAGATAATGAATCTGAAAGGTTAGTACAAGAAGCCATTGAAGTTTTACAAAAAAATAGGACTTCGATTGTTATTGCTCATAGATTATCAACCATTGAAAAAGCGGATCGAATTTTAGTCATTGATAATGGTGAAATTGTAGAAGATGGTAATCATCATAGCCTTATTGAACAAAATGGTATTTATGCCTTAATGCATAAAATGCAATTCAAATCATAATATATTAAATAATGAATATGAATCAAAATAATCATAAAGAAAGTATCAATATTGATAAGGACTCTTCAACTTGGTGTACTTTTACTAAGTTATGGCCCTATATTGCTCAACATAAATTAGTATTATTTATATCAATAATTTTGTTAATAATTAGTGCATTTGCCGATACTTCATTAATAGGCCTATTACGCCCTTTACTTGATCTTGGTTTTTCAATGAATGACCGAGAGTTTTTATATATGGCACCTATCTATATTTTTGGTTTAGTGTTTATTCGTGGTATTGCTAATTATGGTTATTCTGTATTATTAGCATTGATCTCTGGTAAAATTGTCATGCGCATTCGACAAAGGCTTTTCGCACATTTTGTTGATGCACCTGTAAGTTTTTACGATCAATCCTCAACAGGAAGGTTATTGTCGCGAATAACATATGATACAGATCAGGTCGCAGCGTCTTCATCGGATGCTTTAATTACAATAATTCGTGAATCAGCTTTTATATGTGGGCTATTTTATACAATGTTTTATAATAGTTGGCAATTATCACTATCTTTACTTGTTGTCACTCCTATTGTAATTGGATTAATTTCTTTTATTTCAGTAAAATTTAGAAAATTGGCAAAAAACATGCAAAATTCTATGGGAAATGTCACCATGGCAGTTGAGCAAATGCTAAAGGGATATAGGGAAATTATTGTTTTTGGTGCACAGAATGAAGAATCAAAAAATTTTGAAAAAGTTAGCAATAAATTTCGCCGTGATGGAATGCGTTTAGTTTCTATCTCCGCACTATCAACGCCAATAATACAATTGGTGATCTCATTTGCTATTGCTTTTGTGTTATTAACCGCAAGTGATCCTGATTTAAATATTACAGCTGGAGAATTTACTGTCGTTTTTTCATCGCTAGTAGCATTAATGCAACCTATTAAAAATTTAACCAGTGTTAATGCAAATTTTCAAAAAGGAATGGCTGCTTGTCAAACTTTATTTGCAATCTTTGAACAACCTTTAGAAAAAGATAATGGATCTATTAGTGTTGATCGTGTAAAAGGAAATATTGTATTTGATCACGTTACTTTTAGTTATGAAACTAGAAAAGAGCCAGCTCTTAAAGACATTAGTTTTTCTGTCCCTTCAGGAAAAACAATAGCTTTAGTTGGTCGCTCCGGTTCAGGAAAAACGACAATAGCAAGCTTACTTACTCGTTTCTATGATGTACCTAAAGGACAAATTTTAATTGATGGACATAACATTAATGATTTTACATTACATTGTTTACGTGATCAAATAGGTTTAGTATCACAAAACATTCATCTTTTTAACGATACAATTGCTAATAACATTGCCTATGGAAGAATTGGTGAATATACACAACAACAAATAGAAGAAGCTGCAAAAAAAGCCTACGCTTATGATTTTATAATGCAAAGTGAGCATGGATTTAATACTAAAGTGGGAGAAAGTGGAATACTATTATCTGGAGGGCAAAGGCAAAGAATAGCAATTGCTCGAGCGCTATTACGTGATAATCCTATATTGATTTTAGATGAAGCAACATCAGCCTTAGATACTGAATCGGAATATGCAATACAACAAGCGCTTTCTGAACTACAAAAAGGGCGTACTTCAATTGTTATTGCACATCGATTATCAACCATTGAGAATGCTGATGAAATACTAGTTATTGATGCCGGAGAGATTATAGAACAGGGAACACATCATGAATTACTTCTAAAAGATGGTGTTTATAATAAATTATATCAAGCAAATCATTTATAAGCTGTAATGTTGTTATAAGAAATAGTTCATTAATCATTATTAAACTCAATAGAATATAGGCAATTTAGGAGATAAGATATTACATGAGTTTTAAAAGAATTGTTACAGATTGTGCTTGTTTATTTGTGAAAGATAAAAAAAAGAAATATTTTCTAACCAAAAAGTATGGTAGCACTCCACCGTATATTTTGTCTAAAAAGAAAGCTAAAGTATATCAAGATATTTATATTCCTATTTATAAGCATAATGTTCGATTATGTCCTGTTGAGCCTGAAATTTATAATAAAAAGGGAGAAAGATTAAGAGTTATTTTTTTAAGGGATAATTACAAACCGAATGCATCTTCACAAACAAGTAATCTGATATATTGGGATAAATATAATTTTGAACTTCCATTGCATCTTTATACTCATGGACGTATGTTGGAGACAATGGGATCTCCAACAGGCCGTTTTGGTGCTTTGGTTGAAACTAAAGGTATAAAGCCTGATAGTTATGAGATATTTCAAAAATATAGTGGATTAGAAAAAGATTTTGATTTGATTTTTACTTATGATGAACAACTTCTAAATGAAATACCTAATGCAAGATTTGTTCCTTTTTGTGCCGATATAAAGCTTTTTTCTGGTGATTTTGTAATGCTACCGAACTTAGATGAGATATTTCAACAAAATTTGTTTTATGAAAAAAATAAAGATATCTCAATATTATCGTCAAATAAAAAATTATGTGAATTGCATCTAAAAAGAATTTTAACTGCGATTAAATTAAAAAATCATCCTAAGGTTGATACTTTTGGAACTTTTGATGGTGGAGAGTTTGTTAATCCTTATGAAACATTGAAAGATTACCGTTATTCTATTGTGTTTGAAAATGAAATATCTGGGTATTGTTTTACTGAAAAGTTGACAAATTGTTTTGCCACACAAACTGTGCCTATTTATATAGGTGCTAGTAAAATAAATCAATTTTTCGATGAAGATGGTATCATTAGAGTTAAAGAAAGCGAAATTGATAACATCGAAAATATTATTAAACAATGTTCAGAAGCTGATTATATATCCAGAAAAAACGCAATTATGAAAAATTTCATGACTGTTCAACAATTTAGTAATAATGAAGACTATATGTACAAAACATATATAGAAGGTTATTTTTAAATAATTCAAAGTGGTTATTATAGATGATAGATGTAACTAAGTTCATAGAAGGTAAAAAAACTATTATTGATAATGAAAGTAATGATACTAATACACAATGGCATATTTTGCTATGCTTTGATGATAATTATGCTTTACCAGCTGGCGTTAATATGTATTCTATTATTAGCAATAATCCAAATAAAAAATTACATTTTCATTTATTTATGCAAAACGTATCAAATGATAATAAATGTAAAATAGAACAGCTTTCATCAAATCATGTTTCAATAACGCAATACTATCTGAATGATAAATTTAAGATTCACGCTAACAATACAAAATATTTTCCTATTTCTGCTTGTTTGCGAATTATTGCTCCATTAGTTATTCCTAAAGAAGTTACTAAATTACTTTATGTTGATAGTGATACTTTATGTTTGGCATCATTGGATGAACTATTTAGTTTAAATATAGCTGGTAAAGTTATTGCTGCAGTACCTGATGTTGAAAATACACAAAATTCCCAATGTAAAAAATTTCAAATTGAGTATGGTAGTTATTTTAATTCTGGAGTTTTGTTATACAACTTGAAAAAGTGGAATGAGGCTAATATCACAGAAAAAGCACTTAATTTATTAAATGAAGGGATTGCTTATAAATTTCCCGATCAGGATGTGCTAAATATTTTATTAAGTAATAATATTTATTACTTACCCACAAAATATAATTGTCTTACTTTGTTAAGTGTTGGCGGCCATGAGGATCAGCAAAAAGCTGAAAAGGGTGCAGTTTTTATACATTATACTTCGGGAAGTAAACCTTGGTTTAAACTCTATTTGACATCAATTTATCAAAATTTTATTGATGGCTCACCTTGGTATCAAGCCAAGCTAGCCTTAGCAAATAATCTTTCCCCATCTACAACCAGACGTTATGCTAAATTTTTAATCACTCAAAGAAAATATATCTGTGCTTTTCTTTACTACTTGTTATATTTAAAACATAAATTATTTAAAAAATAATCAAACAATGATCATTTTTTTATATTTATCCTAATAAGTAGTTTTAGATAATCAATATATTTATAATTAAAAAGTTACTAAAGGCATATATGAATAATACTCCTCTTATATCCGTAATTATACCAGCATACAATACAAGAGATGTTATTGAAAAAACATTAAAATCAATAGAAGAGCAAACGTATCAAAATTATCAAATAATCATTATAGATGATGGTTCAACTGATGACACAGGTATATTTATAGATGAATACCAACAAAAAAATGCTAAAATTATTGTTTATCATCAGAATAACAGTGGTGTGTCTGCTGCCAGAAATAATGCTCTTAAATATGCGTCAGGTGAGTTTATCTGTTTTTTAGATAGTGATGATACTTATGAATCTTCTTTTTTTGAGAAAATGTTAATTCGCCAACAACAAACCAATTTTAACATTGTTTATTGTGGTTTTTATCGAGTAAAAAAGAATGAAAGTATTAAAGAATATTTACCTTTTGAAGAGGGAAATATACTTAATAGTTTTATCAAAAAAAGTTTTCATATTTCAGGCATGCTAATTAAGCGTTCTTTTTTAATCGATAAAAATATTACTTTTGATACTGATCTTAAAATTTGTGAAGATATTTTTTTTACTATTAAAGCTATAAGCCAATGCGAAGTTGCTGTAGTTAAAGAACATTTATTCAACTATTTATATAGAGAAAAATCAGTAACAAATTCAATTGCTACTATTGAATTATATTTACAGAATATAGTAACTTGGGAACGAATTGAGTTTTATTTGAAGCATAATTACAATAAAAACGACAAAGAAGAGATTCACCAGCGAGTTCAATCTATAGTAATTAAATTAAAAGTAAGACTTCTTATTGAATATTTAAAAAAATTTAATTATAAAAAAATTTATTATTATTTAAATAAAGATCTTAAATTTACTAGTGATATGAAATTGGTAAATAAAAAGTACTTACCAAAAAGTGATATCAAAAAAATGAATATAATAAAAAGTAATTGTCTAGTTATTTGGTTTTGGGGTAGTTTGTACTATCGATATATCAGGCGTGAAACTGGAAAATAACTCAATATATAAACAGTAATTTATTGTTAATGCTATAACAAGGAATTTATATGAAAAATGAAGTGATAAATATAGCCTTTTGTACTGATGGTAATTATCTCGAATATGTAGCTATAGCAATAAAATCAATTCAATTAAATAATTTAGGTAACCATCTTCAATTTCATGTATTTCTTTATGATGTTCCAAAAGAAGCTGTTCATAAATTACAACAATTGAATGTTTCTATTAAAAGTTATTTTATTGAAAACAATGAATTAGATAAATACCAAACTGAACACCAATTACAGCATATCAATCGATCAATGTATATTCGACTTCTTGTGCCTCGATTACTGAAGAATGAAGTTGATAAATTTATATATTTGGATGCTGATATATTATGTTTTCGTGATATATCATTAATTAATCAGATTGATATTGATTCAGTGGTTTGTGCTGTTGTCTCTGACTCTCTAATTTCAAAAAATATTGAAAAAAATATTACTCGTTTGGAGTTAAGTTCAGATAATTATTTTAATTCCGGTTTTCTCTATATTAATACAAAAAATTGGTGTGATTCTGACATAGAAAATAAAGTTAATTTAGTTTTGTTAAATCCGCAACAATATAGACTTGTTTACCCTGATCAGGATGCCTTAAATCTTATTCTTCAAAATAAAGTTAAGTATATTGATTGTAGATGGAATTATTTATTTACATGGATGACTGAAACAGAAAAGAATAAAATCTTTGATAATGAAGATATTCTACCATTTTTTATCCACTTTACTGGTGCTAGAAAACCTTGGTATCAAGAACATAAAGGAATAGCACAAAATTTATATGTATTTTATAAGCATTTTACACCATGGGCTAATAAACCTTTAGAAAGTTATCTACCTAGAATGAGAGTTAATGACTATCGTATATATGCGAAATCATTCTTTAGAAAAGGTGACTTTTATAAAGGAATAAAATTTTTCATTCAATACTTATTATTAAAATACAGAAAAAAGAAATAAAATATCATAGGAATTCTAGTTATGAGTCATTTTTCTTGGCAATTAAAGTTTATTCGAAAAAAAATAAAACTATATTTTTTTAACTTTTTAAATAAAATTCTAATGTGTTTCTTTCCTAAAAGAAAAACGATATTTGAACTGTCAAAAATAAAAACTATTTTAATAGCTCGTAATGATAAAATTGGCGACATGGTTGTAACTACCGCTTTAATAAAAAATCTTGCTCAAGCTGGTTATGATGTTTATGTTTCTTCGCAACAATCAAGTTTAGAAATTCTTAAAAATAATCCTAATGTTATAGAAACATTTAGTTATAATGATTATTCATTAAAGGATTTATTTAAAACTATACAAAAAATCAGAAAGCATCATTTTGATTTAGTAATTGATACAAGACCATTTTATTCATTTGAAATGCGTAAAATTATATTTTGTGCATTTACTAACTCAACTCATTTGATGGGGTTTAATAAAAGTAATGTAAAATCATATAATATTTCAATTCCTTATTATAATAATGTTCATATTACTAATCAATTAAATAAAATATATGAGTATATGAACATTAAAAATTATGGTGAAAACTATGATCTTTATACTTTAGATAATAATAAAAAAAATGTTGATGATTTTATATTAGAAAATAATATAGATAAATTTGTTATTATTAACCCTTTTGGTGGAGCAAGAAAGCGTGAATTGTCTCAATGGCAAATGGAGCATATTGTTTCACTCATGAAAAAAAACAAACCAGATCATAAAATTATTTTTATTGGTGAACCCAATAAACTTAAAAATGTTAAACTTGACTTAGGATTAATATTTAAATCAAACACCATTTTAGATGTCATTGCTTTAATCAAAAAAGCTGAATATGTTATTACTGTTGATACTTCTATAGTGCATATTACAGCAGCATTCAATAAACCATGTTTAACCATTTATTCAGAATCAAATCTATTTGAACAAACAGACGATTTTAATTTAATAATGCGTAAAAAATGGAAAGACTATTACCGACAAACGTGTAATAATTTGGTAGATAGTTCCTATTTGAAAAAAAATAATCTATTAGTAGAAATACCATATTGTTATGATCAAATTTGGTCTCCTAATAATCCGAATGCGAAACAAATTGTATTTTATAAAACTTTTTTAGCAAAAGTAGACAATGATGAATTTAGCAGATGTATATCACCTTATTTAGGATAAATTCACTTAATTAATATACAAAATAGTAATATTGTGATGATCATAATTGTAAAAGAGGATGATGCAATAATTTATTTTTAATTAACTGTTAATAAAATTGGTAATAAATAAAAACTCAAATTTTAATTTTTATGCTATATCTGGCAGTTTCAAGTAGTTAATATACTATGCTTTGTAGATACCTATATTTTGAAAATATTAATTGATATAGTATATTAAGTTTTTTTAATTATTCAATTCAGCAATAATAAATTCATCTCATTTTTGAAATGAGTCATTATATTTTCATAACATTTTATTTTTCTTAGAATATATTTTCTTAATTTTATTGGTGTGTTGAACTTAGCTTTTTATTGGGTATATTTAAGTGATTGATGATTTTGCAGAGGATGGTTTACTTGCTAAGGCTATAGATGGGTTTGTGGCAAGAGAGCCACAACGCAATATGGCAAGTAAAGTCTCTGAATCAATAAAAAAACAGCATGCTCTTGTTGTTGAGGCTGGAACTGGAACAGGTAAAACTTTTGCTTATTTAGTACCCGCACTGCGTAGTGATAAAAAAGTAATACTTTCAACTGGCTCTAAAAATTTACAGGAACAGTTATTCAGCAAAGACTTACCAATAATAAAAAAAGCATTAAATTACACTGGCAAAATATCTCTTCTTAAAGGTAGGTCGAATTATCTTTGTTTAGAACGATTGTATAATCAATATGCAGCTGCCGGAGATCTTGATAAAAATTTACGTGTTGATTTAGTTCGTGTCAAAAATTGGTCAATTAAAACCAAAGATGGAGATATTAGCAAATGTATAACTGTTACGGAAGAAAACCCAATTTGGCCAGTATTGACCAGTACAAACGAAAGCTGTCTTGGAAGTGACTGCGAACATTATAATGATTGTTATGTTGTTAAGGCTCGTAAGCGTGCTTTAAATGCGGATATTGTGGTTGTTAATCACCATCTATTTTTAGCCGATGTTGTGGTAAAAGATACAGGTTTTGGTGAGCTTATTCCTAAGGCTGATGTAATGATTTTTGATGAAGCCCATCAGTTACCAGATCTGGCTTGTCACTATTTTGGACAACAGTTAACTAGTCGTCAGCTACTAGAACTTGCAAAAGAGATAACACTTAGCTATCGCACTGAAGTAAAAGATATGTCTCAGCTACAGCAGTGTGCAGATAAATTGCAAAAAAGTGTTCAAGATTTGCGTATTGCAATTAATCAGCAACCACCTAAAGGTAATTTGCGAGTGTTATTCAAACAGCAAGCAATAAAAAAAGAGTTATCTTATCTTTATGATGCATTAGATTTTTGTCGTGAGGTTTTAATGTTGGCAATAGGGCGATCTACAGCATTAGATAACTGCTTTGAACGAGTAAATCAATACATCAGCTTATTAAAAAAATTAAGTGAAACATATGTAACTGGATTTAGTTATTGGTATGAATGTATTTATAATCATTTTGTTTTTGCGATAACGCCATTATCAGTGGCCGATAAATTTTCTGAACTATTAGCAGAACGTAAAGGTAGTTGGATTTTTACCTCGGCAACCTTGTCTGTTGATAATAAATTAGATTATTTTACTAAGCGCCTTGGTCTTACAAATGCCGAGTCCCTTATTTTAGAAAGCCCATTTGATTATTTAAATCAAACTGTCATGTGTGTTCCGCGTTATATTCCTTCTCCTAATGAACAAGGTAATGCTGAAAAATTGGTCGATATATTATTGCCAGTTATTGAAGCAAACAATGGTCGTTGTTTCTTCCTATGTACTTCTTATGCCATGATGAATGCTTTAGCAAAACAGTTTAAAGAACTCACCAAATTACCAGTATTAGTACAAGGTGAAACAAGCAAAGTAAAATTACTTGAGCAATTTATACATAGCGGAAACGCCTTATTAATTGCTACCAGTAGTTTTTGGGAAGGTATTGATGTTCGGGGCGATACCTTATCTTGTGTTATTATAGATAAATTACCATTTACATCTCCAGACGATCCTTTAATAAAAGCTCGTATGGAGGATTGCCAAATGCAAGGTGGAGATGCATTTAATGATGTGCAATTACCTGAAGCTGTTATTACTTTAAAACAAGGTGTAGGTCGATTAATTCGCCATCATAATGACCGCGGAGCAATTATTATTTGTGACAATCGCTTGGTTATGAGACCTTACGGCGCAACCTTTATTAATAGTTTACCTCCATCGCCAAGAACACGAGATGTAAATAAAGTTATTAATTTTTTATTATCTAAAACTAACTTATAAACTTAAATATTTTGGAAAAGAAATGAGTACTATCTTAGCTATTGATACCTCAACAGAAGCATGTTCGGTAGCTTTACTTTACCGTAATGAAATCACTCATGATTTCATCATATCAGCACGCGATCATACTAAGCAAATATTACCAATGGTGGATAAACTTCTTGTACTATCAGATTGTTCACTTGCTCAAGTTGATGCCATAGCCTTTGGGCAAGGGCCTGGTAGTTTTACTGGCGTTAGAATTGGCATTGGTGTTGCACAAGGTTTAGCATTAGGCATTGACAAACCAATGATAGGAGTTTCAACGTTGATGACCTTGGCTCAAGGTGTATATCGAACACAAAAAGCCACAAAAGTCATTGCTACAATTGATGCCAGAATGGGTGAAGTCTATTTAGGACAATACTCTTACAGCAATAATCAATGGCAAACAGTTATTTCAGAATGTGTTATTGCACCTGAAAAAGTAATAGAAAAAGTGGAAAATATAGGTAATGATAGTTATTGTGCTGGCACTGGTTGGCAAACTTATCCAGATATGATTAAAGGAATAAGACAGAGTGATATCTTATTACCTCACGCACAGGATCTAGTCGTTCTTGCTAAGAATAAATGGTTAAAGAATGAAGTAGTTAATGTTGAGCAAGTAGAACCAACTTATTTACGTAACGAGGTAACTTGGAAAAAACTACCAGGTCGTTAATAACAAGTAAATATTAAAAAGCCACCAAATGGTGGCTTGAATTTAATACACTCGTTTACATTATTCTTTAAATAAACCTAAATGCTCTTTTGCATAAGCTTCAAAATCAGTACAACCACCGATTGGTTTTTCATCAATAAAGATTTGAGGTACTGTTTCAACAGGTTTACCAACACTTTTAGACAGATCCTCTTTAGTAATGCCTTCTGCGTTAATATCAACATAACGATAAGAAAAATCATCACGCTCTTGAGAAAGTTTTTCAGCTAGTTCTTTAGCTCGAACACAATAAGGACAACCTTGACGCCCAAAAATTACAGTATACATTTTCACCTCGAATAAGTTTTTTACATATAAATACTATACGTTACTTTAAATTAAAGAAAAGTTGTTAAATATAGTTGATTAAATAGATTATATCTATTAATGATGAAATTGAAAAGCTAACGTGACTACAAGACTTTACAAAAAGTTGGGGAAAGAAGTTTATTGTAAAATAGTCTGGCATCAAAACCAGCTTAATCTTACTATCACAATTGGCTATAGTTAGTTCAGCTAATGCAATACTAAAAGCGACTTCAAGTCTGGTCATTGCTAGGAATGCCAGCAAGTGGTGGCATTATCGAGTGCAGATAAACATGGTTGTACTGTCAACGGTGTTTTTTATAGTGAGGTGAGTGGTACTATAAAATCTAGTGAAGTGAACGGATTTGATGGTAATTTAACGCTTAATGATTTTAAAGTGGTAACTTATACATCAAACAATTTAGATAGGGTTGAGAATTATAATAATATAGATAATGCTGATCCACAGCATCCGTTTAAAGTTGAATCGACTTATTATTGGTGGTATGACAATAGCGGAAGACGCATAACTGATGATGATAAGAAAAAATTATAGGTTGTGACAGTGGCATTTCAATGCATTAAAACTTACCATAAAAACCAATGTATGTAGCATCAATACCTTACCAATTCTATAAACAGAGGAAAAGTTAACCACACATACAGTGGTTCGATTGGTTAAGGATTTTTATATGCTTAACAAAACTTTACAAAAAAGTAGGTGAAAAATGAAATTTTTATTCTAAAATAAAGTTGAATTATTATACATTATAGTTCCATTTTGGAATTACCAAAAATGATGTTAATTGTTTATTTTATAATAATAAATCAATAAAAATAAGTATGAGGAATAATAAAGTTATGATAAAATATGGACTTAATCGGGCATCGGGCATCGGGCATCGGGCATCGGGCATCGGGCATCGGGCATCGGGC
>NZ_JBIDFG010000026.1:0-13015 GCF_046635625.1 Gilliamella sp. BG1
TGCTCGCTTATTTAATAAGCTTATCTTTCTAAAGCGATTAAAGTATAGCCATTTAAGAAATAGTTGGCTAGTTTTTTGGCGGACTTTTTTGTAAAGAAATGTAAATAAATTTAAAGAAACATTTAGCACGATCAATTGTCAATTTTTCAACAACATCAACATATTCACAACCTCTGTAATAACGTTTACCAGAATAACCTTCAGCATATTTATTGGTGAGTTACATGTTAACTCCTAGTTATTAATTACAACAAGCCTTAAACTTACCGCACATCACAGTGTAAAAAACAACACTAGTTACCCTTACTTAATCAGCGATCAATTTCAATCTTTTTTTGAGTTATAAAAAATATTTATATATTGTTGAAAAGTAGTATTATGGATAAGATATGGCATACAAGACATATTGCTAAAATAATTAAAAATTTTATTTGGTTTATAATGCAACTTCATTTAGTCGTTAATACATTCGGTTCCGATTTACAACGTCGTTATGGCGAAAAGATCTATAAACTTACTTTACATGGTGGCTTTAGTTGTCCCAATCGAGATGGTACTATTGGGCAAGGTGGCTGTACTTTTTGTAATGTTGCCTCAATCATTGATGAATCTATTCAGGTTAAATCAATTTCTGAACAATTAACCTCGCAAGCCCAACAGATGAAAAAGTCTAAACGATACCTTGCTTATTTTCAAGCTTATACCAGCACCTACGCCGAGGTTGAAATTCTAAAAAGTATGTATGAAGAAGCCCTGAATAGTGCGGATATTGTTGGGCTTTGTGTTGGCACTCGCCCTGATTGTGTTCCTGATGAAGCACTTGATTTGCTTGCGAATTATCAATCCAATGGCTATGAAGTTTGGTTAGAACTTGGTTTACAAACTGCTCATAACAAAACCTTACACGATATTAATCGAGGGCATACTTTTGATGATTATTATCAAACCGTACAAAAGGCACGCAAGCTTGGCATTAAGGTCTGTACTCACTTAATTATTGGTTTACCGAAAGAAACCAAACAAGATAACTTTATAACCCTTGAGCGTGTGCTAGACTGTGGTGTGGACGGTTTAAAATTACACCCTTTACATATTGTTGAAGGTAGTATTATGGCAAAAGCGTGGCGGGCTGGGCGGCTTCCAGTATTATCATTAGATGAATATGTCGATATTGCTGGCGATATCATTCGCCAAACGCCAGCCAATATTTTGTATCATCGCATATCAGCTAATGCCAGAAAACCAACTTTACTTGCTCCTGATTGGTGTGAAAACCATTGGCAATCGATGAATGCCGTTGATCACAATTTACGCCAGTTTGGTGCTCAAGGTAGTGCTATTGGTGATAGTTACTTTTTTAAATCATAAGTGGATTTAATGATTATGAAAAAGGACATCCTTTCATTTATCCACTTCGCCTTTTTATTAATAATTATTAATTTATTTTCAACCAATAAATATGAATGGATGATTTTTACAGGTGATCCAGACAACCTTTGCACGTTACCATTAAGTGGAAGAAATAGTGAAGACGTTTTTCTTATCCTTACCATTCCCTTAATTTTGAGTTTATTTTTTATAAAAAATAGAAAAATAAGATATATCTATTTGTCCCTTGCTATTCTCTATTGTTTTTGGTCATTCTTTTTACGTTTTCAATGGTGCTAACAATTTCATCTAAAATTATTATAGTTTGAGAGATTATCAATAGCGTAACGCACCCACACTAAGAATAAAACCAAACTATAATGGTATAGACTCTTGAATTATTTTTACAAATGACAGTATGCTTATTCAACTGCCACTATGACCCAAATTTTACAGCAAATTTGGGTCTATAAAAATCAAACTTTGCACCCAAATAAATACTAAGTATATAATACGCCTTTCAAACTTGAGACAATCTGCATGCAACTGGCTTTTTGTATTTATAAATATTTTCCTTTTGGTGGTTTGCAACGTGATTTTTGGCAAATAGCTAAAGCTTGTCAAAATCGAGGACATAATGTTCGTGTTTATGTCATGGATTGGCAAGGCGATGTACCTTGTGGGTTTGACATTATTTTGGTACCTAAAAAGGGCTTATCCAACCATAGTCGTAATCAATCTTATTACCATTGGGTGAAGGATCATTTACAAGCAAATCCTGTTGATTGTGTAGTTGGCTTTAATAAAATGCCTGATTTGGATGTTTATTTTGCAGGTGATACTTGTTATGCCGAAAAGGTTTCACACAAGGGCTTTTTGTATAAATTGTCAAAACGCTGTAAGCACTATTTAGCTTTCGAAGATGCGGTATTTAATCAACATAGCCAAACCAAAGTTATGGTACTAACAAAACAGCAAATTAGTGATTTTGAGCACTATTATCATACTGTTCCGTCTCGATTTTACCTTTTGCCACCCGGTATTGCGCAAGATCGTCAATACAATTATGAGTCGCTAGCTAAAGGTAAGCAATTTAGGCAAGCCAATCAAATTGATGAACATAATTTTGTGATTGTGCAAATTGGATCAGATTTTAAGCGTAAGGGAGTAGATCGTTCTTTAACCGCCATTGCCGCACTACCTTGCGATTTAAAACAAAAAGTGACTTTTTTAGTAGTGGGGCAGGATAATCCCGAAGCTTATCAAAAACTGGCTAAGCAACTCGGCATTGAGCATCAAGTACGTTTTTTTGCAGGGCGTAATGATATCCCTGACTTTTTATTTGCGGCAGATTTGCTATTGCACCCTGCAAGGCAAGAAGCAGCCGGTATGGTGCTTATTGAAGGGTTAGCCGCTGGAGTGCCAGTGATTGTGTCAAGCACTTCGGGCTATGCTTATCATATTGATGATGCCAATGCTGGGGTGATCCTTGCCGAACCTTTTGTACAAGTAGATCTCAATCAAGCGTTGCAAAATGCCATAACAAACCACGATCGGTTATTAACATGGCACAACAATGCAATACATTATGGTAAAACGGCTGATTTATATCATTTAGCCCAGCGTGCCGCGGATATTATTTTAGGTTGTGATCATTATGAATGAGTTGAAGTTAAAATCCCCTTTTGATGCTTTGTGGAAAAATAAAGATCCGTTTGCGGAAGTTGAGTTAATATCAGGCAAAGTCTATCGAGCGGTTAAGCAACGTAAGACGTTGAATTTTGAGCTTGGTGATGAATCGTATTTTATTAAAATTCATCGTGGTACAACCATTAAAGAGATTGTGAAGAATCTTATTTCGTTACGTTTACCTGTTTTAGATGCTAAGCAAGAGTGGAATGCGATTGAGCGTTTGGAGCAAGTTGGCGTTAATACGATGGATGGGCGAGCATTTGGTCGTAAGGGGCTAAATCCGCTGACTCGTCATTCGTTTATTGTGACAAGAGATCTTAACCCGACTGTGAGTTTAGAAGCTTTTACTAAGCCATGGTTAACTAATCCACCTAGCTATCATATAAAGCGTTGTTTAGTGATTTATTTGGCAAAAATGGTTGCCCAAATGCATGCGGCTGGGGTTAATCATCGTGATTGTTATTTGTGTCACTTTTTGCTTGATATTCCGCTTTTTGAAAATCATCAGCAAATAAAATTATCGGTGATTGATTTACACCGTGCTCAGATCCGTAAAACAGTTCCTGTTCGTTGGCGTGATAAAGATTTAATTGGGCTTTATTTTTCAGCCATGAATATTGGGCTAACTGATCGTGATATTTGGCGTTTTTTGAAAGTGTATTTTAATCAACCTTTAAAAACGATTTTGCGTAATGAAGCTAAGTTAATTGCTAGTACGCATCAAAAAGTTGAACGAATTCGTAAAAGGACAGAAAAGTATCATCTTTAACAATAAGGATACGCTATGTTTATTGAACAAATTGATATTTCCGGATTTAAAGGTATTAGTCAACTATCTTTAAAATTAAATGCAAGTTCTAGCGTACTAATGGGTGAAAATCGTTGGGGGCGGTCAAGTTTAATCAGCGCTTTGCAATTGTTATCACTAGACAACACATTTTACCAATTTGTCGATTCCGATTTTTATCATGATCAATACCAATGTTATGGCGATAATATTATTATTAAAATCACTTATTGCCAATCACACTTACATGAATTAAATAATCAAGATTATCAACCATTACGCTCAGTTTCGTATCAATCACACCAAGATAATCTGCATCGTATCACTTATCAAATTTCTGCCAATAAACAAAATAACCAAATTATAACACAACATAAATTGCTCAATGCACAAGGCAATCCCTTTAATATAGAAAACGAAAAATTATTAATTGCAACATTAATCAAACTAAATCCAGTAATGACACTTAAAAATGCAATTAATCCAGAGCAATTAACTGTTACTAACGAACCATTATCCGAACACTACATTAGCCAACTTTCAAACCAACTAAAAGCCCATTCAGCCGAATTAACCCAAGATGAATTAGCTCGAGGCCTACAAGCCGCACGCTCATTATTAGAGTATTATTTTGTCGATCAAGCACACCGCAATCATTACAAACAAAAAAATGCCAAAAGTACACCAAGATCAGAAGATTGGAATATTTTGGAACAAATTAATGATGTATTGGATAATCTTGATAATGATTATTTACAAACGGTATTTTTAGGAATTTTCGGCTCTATTATTGATGCTAAAGGAAATTATTCACTTTCACAAAGTTCAATGCCTATTTTAATTTTAGAAGAGCCTGAAAGTTTGTTACATCCAATCATTTTATCCGTTGCATTTCGCTTACTAAAAAACTTTCCTACACAAAAAATTATCACGTCTAACTCAAGTGATCTAGTATCGTTATTTTCATTAGAACACCTTTATCGTTTAATTCGTCTGCCAGATAAAATTATTGCCAAATACATTGAACCTCATTCATTAAACGTTAGTGATAGTCGTCGTATTGCGTTTCATATTCTTTATCGCCGATCAAATGCCTTATTTGCACGATGTTGGTTGTTAGTCGAGGGCGAAACCGAAGTGTGGTTGTTACGTGAACTAGCAGAACAAAGTGGTTATCATCTGAGTTCAGAGGGAGTTCAGCTTATTGAGTTTGCTCAGTGTGGTTTAAAACCGCTTATAAAATATGCCAATAAAATGGGAATTCATTGGTATGTAATTACCGATGGGGATATGGCGGGTAAAAAATATGCCGATACGGTAAAATCGTTATGTGGTGAAGATAAAAATCCTAATGATTACTTAACGGTTTTACCTGCGCGAGACATTGAAAACTTTTTATTTAAACATGGTTTTAGTCATGTCTATAAACTTGCCGCTTATAATACAACACAGCATATTGATCTGCCTGTACATCAAATTATTCAAAAAGCAATTCATAAAAGTTCAAAACCTGATCTTGCGATTGCCATTTGTGATGATGCAAAATCACGTGGTATAAACGCTATACCGCGTTTGCTAATGGATACTTTTTCGAGAATTATTAGTTCATCTAAAGGGTTAGTTTAGATAATTACATTTTGAAAAATATTTAAAATCGCTATCAAGAAGATAAAACTATTCCGCCAATATAAATCGGCGGAATAAAATAAAAATTAATTCTATTTGGAGATTCGTTTATATTTAGCACGTTTAGGCTCTAACGCTTCAGCACCCAATGTGCGCTTTTTCCATTCTTCGTATTCGGTAAAGTTACCTTCAAAGAATTCAACATGCCCTTCGTCTTGATAATCCAAAATATGGGTCGCAATACGATCTAAGAACCAACGGTCATGCGAAATCACTAAAGCACAACCCGGAAACTCTAATAATGCATTTTCAAGCGCGCGTAGCGTTTCAACATCTAAATCATTGGTTGGTTCATCAAGTAACAGAACATTACCGCCTACTTGCAATAATTTAGCTAAATGCACACGCCCACGTTCACCACCTGAAAGTTCACCTACACGCTTTTGCTGATCAACACCTTTAAAGTTAAAACGACCAACATAAGCACGACTTGGTATTTCAAAATTGCCAATACGCATAATATCTTGACCGTTTGAAATTTCGTCCCAAACTGTTTTTTTGTCGTCCATACTGTCACGGAACTGATCAACTGATGCAAGTTGCACTGTTTCACCCAAAGTAATCGTGCCTGAATCAGGTTGTTCTTTGCCTGATAGCATTCTAAATAGGGTTGATTTCCCTGCTCCATTTGGACCAATAATGCCAACAATTGCCCCTTTAGGAATACTAAAAGATAAGTTATCAATCAGCACACGATCGCCATACGATTTAGTTAGATTGCTTACTTCAATCACTTTATCGCCTAAACGCTGTCCAGCTGGAATAAAGAGCTCGTTAGTTTCGTTACGTTTTTGGTAATCGTTACTGTTGAGTTCTTCAAAGCGAGCTAGGCGGGCTTTGCTTTTTGCTTGGCGCCCTTTCGGATTTTGTCGTACCCACTCAAGTTCTTTTTCGATCGATTTACGACGTGCCGATTCGGTCGAGGCTTCTTGCGCTAGGCGCTGATCTTTTTGTTCAAGCCAAGATGAGTAGTTGCCTTCCCATGGAATGCCTTCACCACGGTCAAGTTCTAAAATCCAACCAGCTACGTTGTCTAGAAAGTAGCGATCGTGAGTTACTGCAACAACCGTACCTTCGTAGTCATGTAAGAATCGTTCTAACCATGCTACTGATTCGGCATCTAAGTGGTTGGTCGGTTCATCCATTAATAACATATCAGGCTTTTCAAGTAATAATTGACAAATTGCTACTCGACGGCGTTCACCACCTGATAAATTTTCAATTTTCGCATCCCAATCAGGTAAACGTAGTGCGTCAGCGGCTCGCTCTAACTGGTTATCAAGATTATGAGCATCTTGCGATTGAATAATGGCTTCAAGCTCTGCTTGTTCTTTGGCTAATTTGTCAAAATCGGCGTCAGGATCAGCATAAGCGGCATATACTTCATCTAATCGAGCCAATGCTTGTTTAGCATCACTAACCGCTTGCTCAATGGCTTCACGTACAGTTTGTTTAGGATCTAATTTCGGTTCTTGGGGTAAATAACCAATTTTAATATCAGGTTGTGGGCGTGCTTCGCCTTCAATTTCGGTATCAACACCCGCCATAATTCGTAGTAAAGTGGATTTACCCGCTCCATTTAAACCGAGTACACCAATTTTTGCACCTGGAAAAAAACTTAAAGAAATATCTTTTAAAATATAGCGTTTAGGGGGAACAATCTTCCCTACGCGATTCATGGTATAAACATATTGCGCCATAAAACATCATCCGTTAATTTTGTTTAAAAATAGCAAACCATATCAGTTGCTATATAATTGATGGCATATATTGTAATGATTCTGAGCATCGGGTCTAGGGTTATTTTTGAGAATATAGGTAAATCAATATTCGCTATACACAAAACTTAATGTAGGACTTGTATATGTATATTCATGCTTCGCCACAATGACCATAATGGTAACGGTGAAAAAATAGGAATAATTTCTAATCTAACGCCTCGCTTTTAAGAGGGTACACATACCGACACCATCTCTGGAAATCAAAAGATAGACATAACACCCTTATAGATAACCTTTAGCATGTAATAGAGATACCCAGAAATTTTTGTACCCCTCAACTCAATAATGTCATAGTCCAGTTGATCATTAAAAACCGTTTTCCCATTTATTAGTTAGCTATCAATTTAAAAATGACTTTTAAATTTGATAGCATTTATTTAACCTATAACGACTGATAAATATCCAAGACGAATTATGATCAAAATAAAATGCGACGTTGAAGTAAAAAATAACTTTTATGTTAAGCTTTATAAGACTTGCGCTAATTAATCTGGTTGTGGAAAAAATAAAGAAATAGATTTAATATCTATAAGAAAAGGGCTTTATAAAAAGCATGATCATTTTTAAATACTCGTAATGGACAACAACATTAGTTGCCCATTACGATTTTAGTGATTATTTTATAGCACTATACTACTTATTACTCACTATCCTTTAAGGTACTACACAGACTACCCTGTGGGTTGTGAACAATGAAATATTATTAATACGTCTGAACATCCTCAAATCTTGGAGTGACACACATAAACCAATAAGATAATCATCAATTAATGACTGGCTATAAAACAAACATATTAATAATCCTATTTTAAATATCAATTTGATTTATATATTTTTTATGGTAAATTTTCACCTCGACAAAATGTTTGAGAGGACTGAACAGAACCAAGGTCATAATAATCACCCGAAATATATCCTGAATCATTAACAGCAAAAGGCTTATTGGCTCGATACATTTCAGATGTCCAAATATAGGATCCATTGTTATGATATCGCGAGACGGTTCCCCATTCTCCTAGAAATGTACCTAAATCACGGGAATGTCTATATGTCCTTGGTGTAGGAAGTGTAGCAGTACCTTCTGGTAAATCAGCATCAAGTGAATTAATTAATTCATTCCTTCTATACATATATTTTTGCCGCCAAGATTTTCCTGCGTCAGAAAAATCATTAATTTGTTCTCGTGTTGTTGCAGGTATTGCATGACCATCAATAATTTTACGACATTCATCAAACGCCACGTACTCACGATCAAAGTTAATAAAACCGCTACTTTTATAATCCTTCCTATGATCAACAAGAATTGCCCATTTTTTAGGTATCGGAAGAGTCACTTTACCAATATTTTTCCAACTGTTACCGTTATCTTCTGTGTACTCCATATTAATGGTTAATGGAGTCTTCGGTTTAAAACGATTATTATAAACAACCTGACAACCTTTCCCCAATTCTTTATTTCCGTTTCCTGATAAAGTTACCCAATTATTGATATTGCTAGCATCAAGTCTACAACGGTATTTTGACTGTTCATTCCCTGAACCTATTAAGTCAAACTTAATCCCTTTGAAACCAGTGATAGGTCGAAATGACTCGGCTATAAATCCTACACGAAATTGATTAACCTCCTTATAACCATTACCATTCCATACTGCCGAGTTATAGCCTTTAGGATATTTCGTTATATCATTACTAGCTGAATTAACATAAATACTATATGGTCGAGCGTAGCACAATTTTGGGCCACCTGAAAGCATAAATTGGTAAGTTATTTTGGGTTTGCTACCATAATGATTTTTATTGGGAATGCCATACTTAGTCGTTACGGCGATATCTTGTGCACTCAACTCTAAAGTATAAGGCCCCCCACATAGTGCCAACTCCTGATGTAAATCACTCACAACTTGAGAACCATCTTTCCAAGTTGCAGTTAACGTACCACCGACGGTAAAATTATCAGTAATTGAAGCATCACCATCATCATCCGCCACTTGCAAGTTAGAAATTGTATGTGCTTGTCCATCAGCAGTAACCAAAGCAATAACATCTGAAAACTTTGTACCAAAAGGGACTGTTAACGGTTTACCTCCATTGGAGATTGAATCATTAACTCCAATTTGTATTAGTTCGCCAGTGCTTTCTTGACTTGGCATCATAAAACCTAGCAACTCATCTAAATTTTTTAGTTTATTACCGACTTGATCATTCTGAGACGTTTTAAATTGTAGATAAGGCGCACTCCCTTCAATCACCTTTGTTGTGGTTGCGGATAAGGCAATAACATTACCCGATATCATTATACCCAACGTAGCAATTATAGTTCCATAAGCATAATGTTTGACATGTAAACTTGACGATATAATTCGTAAAATTTGGCCAAAAAACTTAGCTATTTTTAAAATAAACATTCGAGGTTGTTCAAAAGCTAACTTATTGCTTTTGTATATTTTATTATTCATAACTTCCATTTTTAATTACTTTTTCCTATAAAAAATCATTTGCATCCAAATCATAACTACTGATAAAACACAAATTTGATCATATTTATTATATTATGTTAATTTTATGTAAAAAATAACTTTTTTGTTAAGATTTGTAAACATGTGATTAAATGAGTCTGATTATTAAAAATAATATATAACCATATGAAAATTATATTAAATAATAAGAAATAGACTGATTTTATAGTTTTAAATATTAGGTACCAATTTTGTAAAAAATAATCATCAAATTATTCATCATTGCATGTTGATGGGAATCGTTAACCTTATATTTTTGATACTAAAAAGTGGGAACATACCATTACTGTAAACAATGCGAGTAAGTTCTATAATTAACTTACTCGTAATAACCCCTGTAACTTTAAAAGTTACAGAGTCAAACTATTTGCTGAACAAATAAAACAAATTTAACTATGGCTTGACACAAGCAGCTCTAAGTTTATTATTAGTTGATTTAGAATCATATAAATCTCCATCCCCCAAATCGACTCGAATTGGTTCTCCTTTGTATGTATCAATTGCCCAATACCAATCTTGAGGATGATTAGTTTCCCAGTCATCAAGACCTAAATAGTGATTAGGATTGTTAAATAAGGTTCCCCATTCATTAAATAACCCACCAATCCACTTGCCATTACTGCTACGATAACTCAATTGACGGCGATAATTATTGATATTTCTTCCAGGAATACCTCCTGTCCAAATATCATCATTATTTGCATTAGTATAATCTGCAACACTTGGCACTCGGTATCCAATTCGGTTACAGTAATTTTTTGCATCTTGCACAGATGCATTAATATTAGCCCCTTGGGCTATATACCATCTTTCAATTTTAAAGCTATACAAGACTTTACTTTTGGCTCTATCTGAATAAAGCTTAAATGTAGAGGGACTAAAATTTTTATTAGCACTACTGTTTACTGGTCCTTTTAGTACTATCTTTAAAGCTACATCTCGTGAGCCTTTTCCCCAACCTGGTGTTATTGCAGATGATAAAGCTAAACTAACTCCACTCCCTGATTCCGGGAATACTTTAGCGCCATTAGCTGAGATAATCTCTTCGGGCGTTACGTTTGCTAATAATAAATAAAAATAAACATTATTTGTTCCTGTCGATGGGAAATTACGTTGTGGATTATTTATATCTTGTGGTACAAATCCTTTTCCTTTTACCCAATCAGGACCATCTAAATCTTTATATACAGTATTATTACTGGAATCGTTTGATAAATTAGGTTGAGCATAACAAACCGATGGTGCACTTGGTTTAAAATAATATGAATGGGAACTCTGTTTATAAACAGTTTTATTCGGAATACCATAACGTGTCAACAACGTTAAAGATTCTCCTGTAGTAATAAATAATCGATATGGTGCTTTACAAGCATCCAACTTGTACGATGGATTTTTTTTTACTTCTGCTGTTATATTTTTGTTTGCATCGTACCATTCTAGAGATAACTTTCCATTTGCCAAAATATCACCATCACCATCATCATCTCCCCAATAATGATATGGGGCATCCATCAATTTTTGAATATCTATTTGTGGGTAAGTACTATTTCCATCTATTGGGACAAAAGTTTGAATATCACGAATAGATTCTGAATTTCCCGATAGTATGATTGGTTTTTGGCTACTTGATGTATCTTCTTGAGAGGTAATCAATCGACCATCAGATAATTTTATACTGAGTAAAGGTTCGGATGAATTTATATGGGTTCTACCTCCATCTAGAGTAATATAAGGACCACTTCCATGGATCTCTTTTGATGTAATCGCAGATAATGCAGTAGATTTAAAGGACACTATCAAACCTAATAATGCCAATATAATTCCAAACAAATAACGTCTGACAGTCAAGATAGGCATTACTAATGTCTTTTGGATATGCATCTTTGCCATTTTTATTAAAAAAATCGTTTTTGACCATAACGACAAACATGAAGAATTAATTGTAAGATGGGAATAACTAAAATTTAGTGATAAATGTTCAAAATGTGACAGTTTTGTAAAGCTGTGCTTTGTCCAGTTCATTATATTAATACCTTTTCCATATTTCAAGTTTTACTGCACTGTTTTTTATAAAAATTAATTACTTTTATTTTAAATATTTTCGTTGTTCATGCGAAAAAAGAGTTATCATTTTTACATAACTATAATGAACAACACCATTAAGAAAAGCTCGAAGGAATTACTCTTCATAGCTAAAAAAATCCTTAAAAACTCACAAGGCGGTTAATTTCGCTTTTTTATGTCTATTTATTACAGTTTTTCGCAAATTACTGTAAACAATGCGAGTAAGTTCTATAATTAACTTACTCGTAATAACCTCTGTAACTTCAAAAAGTTACAGAATCAAACTATTTGCTGAACAAATAAAACAAATTTAACTACGGCTTGACACAAGCAGCTCTAAGTTTATTATTAGTTGATTTAGAATCATATAAATCTCCATCCCCCAAATCGATTCGAATTGGTTCTCCTTTGTATGTATCAATTGCCCAATACCAATCTTGAGGATGACTAGTTTCCCAGTTATCAAGACCTAAATAGTGATTAGGATTGTTAAATAAGGTTCCCCATTCATTAAATAGCCCACCAATCCACTTGCCATTACCGCCGCGATAGCTTAATTGACGGCGATAACCATTGATATTTCTTCCAGGAATACCTCCAGTCCAAATATCATCATTATTTGCATTAGTATAATCTGCAACACTTGGCATTCGGTATCCAATTCGGTTACAGTAATTTTTTGCATCTTGCACAGATGCATTAATATTAGCCCCTTGGGCTATATACCATCTTTCAATTTTAAAGCTATACAAGACGTTACTTTTGGCTCTATCTGAATAAAGCTTAAACGTAGAAGGGCTAAAGTTTTTATTAGCACTACTGTTTACTGGTCCTTTTAGTACTATCTTTAAAGCTACATCTCGTGAGCCTTTTCCCCAACCTGGTGTTATTGCAGATGATAAAGCTAAACTAACTCCACTCCCTGATTCCGGAAATACTCTAGCGCCATTAGCTGAGATAATCTCTTCGGGCGTTACGTTTGCTAATAATAAATAAAAATAAACATTATTTGTTCCTGTCGATGGGAAATTACGTTGTGGATTGTTTATATCTTGTGGTACAAATCCTTTTCCTTTTACCCAATCAGGACCATCTAAATCTTTGTATTCAGTATTATTACT
>NZ_JBIDFG010000027.1:0-11786 GCF_046635625.1 Gilliamella sp. BG1
GTTGTATTTTGATTTAGTCATAGTTGGAGTAGATGCAAGTCAGTTGAGTTGGTCTGTATATACAAGTGGTGATATAATTGCAACGTTGAGATGGACAAGGCCACTTTCAGGGACATTCACGGACCCAGAAGGGAATACTATACCAGCTGATGAGTGGATTACTGATAAGTCTAAGAATGTAACACGAGTAACGTTGAATGGTCCAGAGGCAAGGAGCTGGTGGAGCAATTCTAATCCAAACCGAATTACCGTCCCATCTTTGCCACAGACTTTTGAATTGGTGGGAAGGGATAATAATGGTAATGAGGTAAGATATGGATTTAAGTTGAGGCAGTGGTTTGTCAATCGAGGTGATCAATTTAAAACTTATAGCGAGCAGTTAGCATGGTGTAATAGTTTGGGTTATCGCATGCCGCGGGTAAGGGATTTAACCAATGCAGTTTGTTCTGGTTGGGGTTCAGGAAGTTGGTGTCAAGGCGCATTAGGCAGCACGCCGTCATCAAGTAATAATGCTTACCAGCGTCATATAGGAGCTGGGTTTTTCACGGAGTGGGGAGCAATGTACGGCTACGCTGATGCGGGCTTCATCAACACCAAAAAATATTACTGGACAAGTGACGCAAGGGGTAACAACCAGTTCAATGTCTCCTCGCTCGACGGCTACGTCGACAACAACAGTGTTTCCTGGAGCTATTATGCGGTTTGCACCACCCCTTAGTAATATTTGCGAGAAAGGTGGTTATGGTGTCTGAGAGGACAATATAGACAAGAATAAAGCCCTGGCCACAAGTTAGGGCTTTTAGCAGGTAAAGTCAGCGAGCCTAACGTTTTAATAGCGCCCGACCGATACGACTTAAAAGCTTGCGCTTTTGTTATTAACTGGCTGTTATTAACAAGTTATTATTAAATAACTATTATCAAATAACAAAAGCGCTTTTATTAAAAAGCCAAATTCAACGTAATAAAAAAATAACTAGCCTATAAGTGTTTGATTTTATTTAAAAATGCAAATAAAAACTTCAATAAAATCAATAGTCTACCTGAACGTTTTTAGAGCAAAAACACGCTTATAGCACCACAATGTTAATCAGCCTGCCTTATCACAGCATCAAAATATGCCGATAACGAAGTAAAGTTAGTACGCTAAACTAGGTTGTTGGGTGTGTTTGTGTTTTAGATGTTATCTGCAATATTAATTATTCCGCAAAAATCAAAAAGTCCTAAAGCTAATACCCTATTTTAATTATAAAATTCACCTATCTCTAAAGCTGAACCGTTTTTCGGCTATCTTGCTAAATATTAGAGTAATTATTGGATCATTTAATAGTTTACGTTGATAATAGTAAGCATAACAGCTTAATTTTACAATAGCACATCACGGCAATTGATTTTTTGTTAACAGCTTTATTTAATCATCCCAAAGCATAATTGCATGATCTTCAGTTAATATTAACGGCGGTGCAAAAAGATACTCTTTGACTTTAGCTGGTAAAACCTGCATGTCATTAAAGTTAAATTGTAACTCAGGATAAACATTAGCAATTTCTTTTATACGGGAATCAAGTAATTCCTTTATTTTATTCGATTCTTTTGTAATAGCTATTTCGTCTTTTAGCATGCCAATTTGTTTTTTATGATGCTCTGACTCAAATATTTCATGAAAAACAAAAGAAAATCCCTTTTTGTTATTGGTTCTGTCACAATTGGGGCATTCTCTATATTCAGGATGATGCAATTTAAGTTCTTTAACACGCAAAGCAATAATTTCGTCGATATGATCGGTATAATAATTTAATGTGGGATCTAAATAAGCTAGCGTTCTGTGTTCAGGTATTGCGCTATTACTATGCACTAAGGTAAATAAAGGTTTTTTTAATATCTTCATTTTTGTAACTTCCTTTTAATTAAAATAAAAAGATAACAAGACCTTAATAAAGAAAATAGGCTGTTAATTTTATGTAAAAAAGTTTTTGGTTGACATAATACTTAAATATAAAAACAAACAACAAAATCAAAATAATTCATTATGTTATAATGAATATTTAAATTAATGAAATTAAGTTTCAAAGCATAGGTACTTAAAATAAAAAAATACTATTAAGAACAACTGCTATCAGAAAATGAAAAGTCTTATTTACTTATAAACCTTATTTAAAGGTTAATTACGGTATATTATCAATACAGTAAAACATTATTACTTAATAGTAAAAACTTAATAAGCGAATGACTACCTATTTAAAAATAATCACTTTTTTAAGACAGATTTAATTTTGGAAAGTTCAATAATATCGCTAATTTTATCTTTTAGTTAAAGATTTTACGTCTAATTTTATAGACAAATACATAACGAAGTTAATCAATATATCATAATAATTTTTAATATATTTAACTATTAAAGCTATTTAAAATAGTGCAGAGCACGGAATGATTTATTTTTTAGTAAAAAACTAGCAATATTGGTCAAATTATAAGACGAACATAATTATGGTGATGATTGTTGGGTTTTCAATGCCTTTGGATATTACAAATAATCAACCTAATATGTAGGATTTCCTTACGCTGTTTACAGGAATTGAAACAAATACGGCGATTAACATACTTTTTATTGCAGTAGTTTTAATTGATATACGGCATAATCAGCAAATAGTTAGTGATACAACAGATACAAACAAAATTTTAAGTGATTTGCTCACTTTTATAATAATAAAGTTAAACAACATAAGGCGATTTTAAATAAAACACCTTATGAGTTTTTAGAGAATTATTTTAACTGTGAAATATAAACAAATTGGTGTTTTCCTACATTTTAAGGCGAAAATGTCAGATGAGCTAACTATTTTTCAAGTTTGTTCTTTTTGACATGTTTTAAGTTAGGTAAAGCAATTGCCAAAAGAATAATACCCACTCCAATCCATTGATTAAAATGGACCGATTCGCGTAAATAAAAATATGAACAAGTGACCGCTACAGGCAGTTCTGCTGCCGACAAAATGGCACTTAATGAAATTCCAATTTTTGGAATTCCTACCGAAAACAAAAAAGGTGGCAATACAGTACCTAGTAATGCTAATAAAAATCCTAATTGATAAAGTTTGTCGCTAATATCAAGTTTGAAGAAAAATAAAGGTGGAAATATCAAAAAAGTAATAATACATGCGCCGGTAATCATCCACGCACTTTTTTCAAGCTTAGGTAATTCGTTACCAATATTGCTGCTAGTACTAATAAAGAGTGAATACATCAGTGCTGCTAAAAAACCAAAAAAACAACCAGCTAAATTTAAACTAATATCTTGATTAAAAATACCTGCTGCTAAGCAGCTACCTAAGATAATTACAATAATCGCTGAAAGTTGAATAATACTAGGTTTGTTTTTGAAAAAAATAAAATCAATAAAGACGCTAATCCACAAATATTGCATTAATAAAATAATTGCAATTGATGCAGGCACTAGTTGTACGCATTGGTAATAACAAATACCGACTAATCCAGGAAATAGACCAACAGCGCAGATCTTCCATTTTTTTGTCAATTTTGTATTCTTTTCTGTTGGAGGTGTTAATCGTGTGTTTGTTGATGTAGATACTTTTGGGGAGTGTATTATTTTGACAATAAAGTGAATAATCCATAACATTAACATTCCCAAAAAACATTGGATACCAGTGACTTCACCTAATTTATACCCGTCTTGATAAGCCGTCTTAACGATAGAAGATAGTACGCCAAAGCTACATGCACCTAATAAAACCAGTAAACCGCCTAAAAATTTATCTTTCATATCTAAATCTCGTAACAAAAAATAACATTGCCGATAATTTCGGCTAAAAAACACAATAAAAGACATTAGGGGAAGGATTATTAAATTCATTCCCCAGATGTCTTTTTAATAAGTTAAATCAATCAAATTACAATGATAATTAATATTTCAAAATCTATTAATCTCAACAGATAAGTGATTATGTAGCACACTTACTTTTAGTATGGTCATAATTAAATGAATAATAAAAAACAACACCTAACACAAGTGCATATGTAGCAAAAATTAGCCAAATTGTTTGCCAATCTTTAAGACCATCATGTGTACACATGTCAACAACATAACCACTTAAAATGGAGCCAAAATAAGCACCAATACCATTAACCATGGTCATAAATAGTCCTTGAGCGCTGGCTCGAATATTTGAACTGACTTCTTTTTCAATGAAAATAGAGCCTGAAATATTAAAAAAGTCAAATGCACAGCCGTAAACGATCATTGAAAGCATTAATAGCACAAAACCAAAAGGTGTTGGATCACCAAATGCAAATAAACCAAATCGTAAAGTCCAAGCAATTAAGCTTATCATTATGACTTTTTTGATGCCAAATTTTTTGAGAAAAAATGGGATGGTTAAGATAAATGCGACTTCAGCCATTTGTGAAACCGATAATAAAATAGCTGGGTATTGCACAATCAAGCTATCTTTAAATTCTGAGACTTTACCAAAATCATGTAAGAAAGCGCCACCAAAAGTATTAGTGATTTGTAGTATCGCACCAAGTAACATAGCAAAAAGAAAAAAAACAGCCATAACGGGTTTTTTGAATAATACAAAAGCATCTAATCCTAAATAAGAAACCCAAGACTGTTTTTGGTTTTTAGATACAGTAATATTTGGTAATGTTGCACTATAAACAACAAGTACAGCAGATGCTGCGCAGGCAACATAAAGCTGAGCATTACTCAACTCGAATTTGCATAAACTAATTGTCCACATTGCAATAATAAAACCAACTGTACCAAATACTCGTATTTTAGGGAAAACGGTTACCGAATCTAAGTTATGTTGAGCCAAACAGTGGTAGCTAATAGAATTAGATAATGCAATAGTTGGCATAAAAGCTAACGCATTGCCTAACATTACCCAAAATAAAATAGCTGAATTATTAACTGATGCAGCATAAAAAAGCGCAATAGCACAAACAGAATGACAAAGCATATATAGATATTTAGCCTGCAAAAATTTATCGGCAATAATACCAATAATAAATGGTGTAATTAATGCCGCTAAACCTTTGGTACTAAAAATCATCGATACTTCAACACCAGAAAAGTGTAAAGTATTAAATAGATAAGCACCAAAAGTGGCTAACCAGCTTCCCCAAATGAAATATTGGAAAAACATCATTATTTTTAATCTATTTTTTATGTTCATTGTTTATTCCTAAAATAAAGTGAACTTTTTATAGAAAATTACCAATAAAAAGTATTGGTTAGAAGCGTGCAATCGTTTTTGTTATTAGTTGTAAAAAAGTTGATTTAACGCGTTCTGCTGTCTCTATAACTTCTTCGTGTCCTAATGGTTGATCTAAAATTCCGCAAGCCATATTAGTTAAACACGAAATTCCAATGGTTTTAATGCCTGAATGGTGTGCGATAATTGCCTCGGGTACAGTTGACATGCCAACTGCATCGGCACCTAAAACACGAATCATTCTAATTTCGGCAGGTGTTTCATAAGTTGGACCTGTCCACCAAGCATAAACACCTTGTTGTAAGGTAAGATTAAGTTCTTTGGCTACATCAATTACTGTTGAACGCAATTGCTTATTATAAACCTCACTTACATCTAAAAAGCGCACACCTAAATCAGGGTTATTTGGTCCAATAAGAGGATTGTTGGCAGTAAGATTAATGTGATCGGTGATCAACATTAAATCGCCTGGTTTAAAACTCGTATTGACTGCACCACATGCATTAGTGATAATTAATTTTTCAACACCAAGCATCTTCATCACACGAACAGGGAAAGTAACTTGATCTAACGAAAAACCTTCGTAATAGTGAAAGCGCCCTTTCATTGCCACAACTGTTTTGTCTCCGCATTGGCCAATGACTAATTCATTTGCGTGGCCAACGGCTGCTGATTTGGCGAAATGTGGAATTGTGTCATAAGGAATATGAACAGCATCTTCAAGAGTGTCGGCAAAAGGTCCTAAACCTGAACCAAGAATAATCCCAATAGTTGGTTTTTTGTTTGTGTGTTTCTGAATAAAATTAACGGCTTGTTGAATATCTGAAGTCTGATGCATGATAGTATCCTTTCAAAAAAAATTAATGCTAAGCTAAAGTAAAATAGGTGAATATAATAAAACAGTGATAACCTATTGCTTAGTTTAATTGGGTAAAATCCCATAAAATAATTAAAAAACAAAATAATTTTTGTTTTCGGCATATATTATGATGATCTTCGTCTAATAAAGGAAGATGCGAATTGGTATATCTTAGAATGAATTAGAAAAATTTATTTTTTATTTTTATTATTCAATATATTAAGTTTAGATTAATTTAATCACCAAAATGAATAATATAAAAGATTTTCTTAGATAAGACGATCATCGCCAGAATAGATCACACCTTTATCGCCCCTAAAAAATCCTAACAAAGTTAAATGACATTGTTTAGCCAAATCGACAGCCATTGAAGTTGCTGCCGAAACCGCTAACAAAAATTCTACGCCACAATTGGCGGTTTTTTGTGCCATTTCATAGCTAGCACGACTTGATACTAATACCACACCGTGTTGATACTCAGGGTTATTTAACAATTTCATAGCTCTAAAGCCAAGTAGTTTATCTAATGCGACATGCCGGCCGATATCTTCAAACCCTGCCATAAATTGTCCTTTCAAATCTAGCCATACAGCTGCGTGCGTGCAACCAGTTTGTTTACCGACTTGTTGAACATGCGATAAATAGCTTAAGCTGTCACTAAAATCAGCTAAATCAATCTGACTTATTAATGGTAAAGTAGGAATATCTTGGCAGACTTGCTCTATCTGCTCAGTACCACAAATGCCGCATCCTGTTCGCCCAGTTAAATTACGTCGTTTTTCTTTCAGCTCGCTAAAGCGTCGTGACGAAAGTTCGATTTGTACTTCTATGCCTTTGGGAGTATCAATAATATCAATGCCATAAATATCATTAACCGAATGAATAATATTTTCCGTTAACGAAAAACCAATGGCAAAATAATCCAAATCTTTTGGTGTTGCCATCATCACTACATGTGAAATTCCGTTATAAATTAAAGCAACTGGCTTTTCGATAGCTAACATATCAGGTTGAAAATGTTGCAAATTACTGTTTTTAAATTTACGTACTGGAATTGATTTAACACCGATCGCCATTAATTGCCTCTTGCTAATTTGGTTATAATTAAGACTGCTATCAGCACAAGATCAACCATTAATAATTCTAAAATGTTAACGCAGTGTAATATTTTATCAATAGATGGCGTGCTTAGCACTTAATAAGCAATATTATGATAAAATAGTTCACCATAAGCAATTGATAATTCATAAGCTAACTCTATGTCATTACAAGAAATTACACAGACTATCATGCAGTTTATTGAGCACCACCAAGTTTGGGCATTACCCATTATATTTTTATTGGCATTTGGTGAATCATTAGCGATTATCTCGCTTCTAGTGCCTGCAACGGCTATTTTATTAGGGGCAGGGGCTTTAATCGGTGGAGGAGCAATATCATTTGTGCCCGTATTAATTGCCGCTTCGGCAGGTGCTGTTTTTGGAGATTTACTGTCTTATTGGTTGGGTAAACACTATCATCAACAAGTTATTGCTTCATGGCCACTTAATAAGCACCCTAAATTAGTTTATCGTGCTGAGCAATTTTTTCAGCGTTATGGAACGTTAGGGGTATTTATAGGTCGATTTTTTGGACCACTACGAGCCATAGTCCCTTTAATTGCTGGCACAATGCATATGCCAACCACCAAATTTAACCTAGCAAACATTGCTTCAGCACCAGTTTGGGCTTTTGTATTGCTTGCGCCAGGAGCATTTGGTGTGCCTTGGTTAGAAACTCTTTTTGGTTAAAGCGTGCCGATGGTATAACTACGACGCCCACTCTTGCGTCCCAATGCTTCTAAATTGGTTTGCAATGGTGGGAATGGTAGCGTTAAATGATGTTTACGATAAGCTTCAAGTATCAATTTATGTATAGCACTTCGCAGTAACATTCGGTGTCCCATCTCGGCAGCAAAAACACGTAGTTCAAACAACTGAATACCTTCTTGGATATCCACCAAAAATACTTGAGGTTCAGGATCGTTAAGCACATATTCACATTCATCTGATGCTTGTTGTAAAAGTTTGATAACCAAATCACTATCAGCATCGATAGTTGCGGGAATGGTTAATACAATTCGAGTGATCGAATCAGACAACGACCAGTTCACCAATTGTTCGGTAATGAAAGCTTTATTGGGCATCACAATTTCTTTACGATCCCAATCGACAATGGTAATTGCACGGGTATTAATTTTTGTAATATTACCTGTCAAATCACGAATTGTCACCGTATCGCCAATACGTACTGGTTTTTCGAATAAAATGATTAAGCCAGAGATAAAATTAGCAAAGATCTCTTGTAAACCAAAACCTAGCCCCACACCTAATGCGGCAATTAACCATTGAATTTTAGACCAGTCGATACCAATAAACGAAAATGCAATCATACAGCCTATCATCAAAGTAATATATTTTGAAACTGTGGAAATAGCATACCCTGTTCCTGGTGATAAATCTAAATGTTGCAAAATGCCTAACTCCAACAAAGAGGGCAGATTTTTGACCAACTGAACGGTAATTGTCATCACTAAAATCGCAATACAAACTGCACCAAGGGTAATGTATTGTTCGATTTCAGTTCCATTTACAATGGCGCTGGTTCCCCAAAGTTTAATATTATTCATAAAGGCAAAGGCCGAATGCAATTCAGACCATAGCAAAATCATACTAATTAGCGCAATCATCATAATAATCGATCTGACTAAATGTAAGGATTGCGCACTGATGACATCTAAATCGATAACAGGTTCATCAACACTTTCGTTAAGTGAATTGAGATCATCTTCATGTGATTTGGCTCGTTGCATTCGTTCTAAGCGACGTTGCTTGGTTCGTTCAAATTCTATACGACGTTTTTGGATCCACATCCAACGGCGAATCATAAAATAAATAACTAATAGAGCAAACCAAATAATGACAGAGGCCTCAAGACGTCCTAATAGTACTTGAGCTGTCGAAAGATAACCTAAACAAGCTGCAATGATAGCTAGCCATGGTGCACTTAATAAAATAAACCACAAAATATGACTTAATAAATTATCACCAGCTCCTTTTTTATCAATATAAAGAGGAACACCAGCACGATGGATAGAATTAGTCATAAACACCAAAGCAAAGCAGAGCAAAATAAACGACGTTCGACCAATTGTGGCTGCAAATTGATGATTATTATATTGATCAAAACTCATTACTATCATCACTAGTGGAATTACCAGCCAAACTGAAAGTTGATAATATTTCATCGCTGAGCGTACGCTAAGTCCAGACCAACCAAAATGGGTAATAAACAGTCCATTAGTTGACGCAAAATGCGCTGAAATAATAAATACCCACAAAATTGGCGCAGCAGCATTCACACCATAACCCAAGGCAAATGCGACAGGATAATCTGAATTAATCTGTAAAGCATAACCAAACACTGCCCACAAAATAGGGATAGGTAATGCCATAATTAATGAAAATATAATTACTTTTAAGGTTAAAGAGTAACTATCTTGTGTAACTTTTCCTACACGGCTAGCTGATTTATTGAGAAAAATATTATATTTCGTGCGCATCTTAAAGTGTGCAAACACGAATAGCAACGACAAAATAATTAAAAATAACGGTTTTGGCGAACTAAGTACTTCAATGCTAGCTTTATAAAGTTGCGAAATGGTATCGACAGAAAAAATCACATACACAACATCTTTTGCTAAATCAATTGGATAACTCAATGATATTGGATTCACATCAGCTACCCAGAAAAAATATCTGTGTGCAGCATCGTTTACTTCGTCAATCGCATTGGTTAATTGCTTATTGGCAATTTTTAGTTTAGTCAATTCTAGAATGGTAGTATCAGTTCCCGAAATAAGAGTCTTAAGTAATTCGGTCTGTTCTCGAATTAAACGACGATATTGGGTTGCTTCTTTGATGCTATTAAGTGGACTTGTTAAAGTTGGGTAATTGTCCAAAGATGTTAAAATATTACTATAATTAAGTTGTTGCGCTTTTGCCTCGGCGATTTCGGCATCAAGCGCTTGCGATTTGGGTTTTTCTGGCAAACGCAATAACTGTTGACGTAAGGTTTCGCCCAAAGCGGTCGAAAAACTCAACCATTCTCCTTGTTCATCAAGTGTTGCCAGTGTATTTTGAACATGTGAAATTTGTGTCGTGATATTGTTTTGCTCATTAACAATACTAGTTAGATGTGTTTTTTGTAACTCCATATTTTGTCTGAGTTCATCATTTTTATCACTTAACTGATGAACAACTAGCGAAAGATCATTTTCATCATTAATGACTGGTGTGGTTTCTTCGGCAAAAGTCAGTGAAGAAAACAACACAACAACAAAGCACACAACACCACGAATCCACATAAAGCTATATCCTGTCAGCTAATTTTTGACCCACGCGAGTAACATCACCAACTTTAAGGTGGTTATTAAACTCAATCGAATTTGAGGCAAACAGTGTAATTACTGTCGAACCTAACTTAAAGCAACCTATATCTTGTCCTTTAGTTAATTTTATCCCGTTGGTATAAGTCCAACGTTTCATTATTCCTTCTCGTGGAGGGGTAACAATACCTTCCCATTGTACTTCTATACTACCAACAATAGTTGCACCAACTAAAATTTGCGCCATTGGACCTAATTCGGTTTCAAACAAACAAATCACACGTTCATTACGAGCAAAAATATTAGGTATACTTTCGGTTGTAGCTTTGCTAACTGAAAATAGCGAACCAGGCACATAAATCATCTCACGCAAAATACCATCACAAGGCATATGAAAACGGTGATAATCTTTAGGAGATAAATAAGTGGTTGCATATAAACCATTTCTAAAAAAGTTGATCATATCAGGATGACAGGCAAGTAATGATTCTAAAGAATAAAAATGCCCTTTAGCTTGTAACAGCTGTGTATCAAGAATAGTACCAAACTGACTAATTACACCATCAGCAGGCATAACAACAGCACTATCGGTGGTATCAATTGGCCGTGCATCCTCATTTAATTCGCGAGCAAAAAAGTCATTAAAGGTTTTAAATTCTTTTACATCACTAATTTTTGCTTCGCTCAAATCCACTTTATACACTTTACAAAAAAGCATAATCATCCATGTTGTAACTTTACCTAACTGTTTTTTTGCCAACCAACCAAAAATAACGGTTAATAGCTGTTTAGGAAGAAGATACTGAATAATTGCTTTTAACTGATTTAACATAGATAACTCTCAAAATTATGTTATAAATAATACATTATACCAAGGTTTATAGACAAAGTGTAAAACCAACTTAAATCAATAATTTGTATAATTGATCATATACATATATAAATTTTGCCAATTCTGTTCAATAATGGCAATCGTTTAAAAACTTTTATCGTTATTGTTACTTAAACTGCGGTCATTACCAATAATTAAGGACTGTATTAATGGCATTTAGAAGCATTAAAGCTAGATTTAGTTACATTAAGCAGTATAGTTATATTATCATGTTATAAGTAATCATATTAGCATTTAACACCCTAAGAAATACATCGATTTAGTAATGGATTTAAGAACAGTATTTTTGCAGGAATACTAGGGACTGTTGATCTTTGCTGTACATAAATTACTCAACAATACATTGGCAGCCACATTAACATAAATGCCAGTGAT
>NZ_JBIDFG010000028.1:0-10717 GCF_046635625.1 Gilliamella sp. BG1
ATGGTTGTTTTTGACAGAATTATTATAACTCACATCATGCCGTCTAAAAAATAATCACGAAAGATCAACACGCCCTATTCATTTATAAAAAGAGATATTAACGGAGCTTAATAAAATTGTTAAATAGAGCATAAAACTCGATAGTATTGATATTGATACTTGGGGGGATTAAGTTTTGCTATGATAAACATGATCAAGTTGCTGAGTCTACTTGCTCATATCGTGAGTGCACTGATGATATAATGCCACAAGTTTAATCTAACCTTGGAGTTGATATTTTCTTACAATTTATAATATTTTTTGTGTAACTTATAGGTGGTGTCGACATTTTTAAAGACCAAAAATATCAAAAAGTACCGATAATAATTATTGATACTAAAATGCATATTGACTATCTATATTCAGTCAACAACCACTTTTCTTATTTTAAAGATTTATTTCATAAAAATAAGTTAGCAGAGCATGACGTTTAGTTTGATCAAACCTCAATTACTGATTTACTATAATAACTAATTTGCTATGTATTGATGAAAATACAGTATAAAACATATCATGCATTGGACCTGATTGTCCTCTAAATATTGTAAATACAATTACAGAGATTCCAGCTATAATAACCGCATATTCAACTACCGTTATGCCTTGCTTATTTTGAATAAATTTAGCTAGAAAAGTATTAACTAGAATATTCATTATGCATTCTTTCATCACTTTATCCTTTCATTTAATATTATTTGTATTTTTATGTAAATGAATTCCTTTTAATGTTTATTTTACAATTCTAACGACAAATAGAATGAAATTCAAGCAAATGGTTTTTATGTAATCGATTATTTGTTAAATAGTATTCAATAACATCAGTTTGATAATTGATATGTTGCCTTTAAGTAAATTTTTTTAACTTTAGGAAGTACTTGTAAAGTTTACAGTAATCTAAACAACTCCAAAAAAATTGCGCTATATTACACAGTTATTTTAGTTTGTTAGTAGCCTAAATTAAAAGAGTAGAAAAAACACCAAATTATCAATGATAAACACTGGGATTAAAATACATACAGACCATTTCATGTAACTAAAAAAGCTTGGCATGTTAATTTTATTTTGAATTGCAATGCTTTTGACCATAAGGTTAGGTGCATTACCTATATAGCTAAGAGCTCCCATAAAAACTGAACCCATTGAAATAGCGAGTAAGGTTTTTTCTAATATATTCATTAAAATAGTGGCATCGCCCGAAGCTAGATTAAAGAAGACCA
The DNA here is from genome assembly GCF_046635625.1 of Gilliamella sp. BG1. NCBI lineage: Bacteria > Pseudomonadati > Pseudomonadota > Gammaproteobacteria > Orbales > Orbaceae > Gilliamella > Gilliamella sp. BG1. The sequence continues at coordinate 1,257 of NZ_JBIDFG010000028.1, forward strand.
AATAAGTGGGGGCATTATCTAAGAATCCTGAAAGTAGACCTGATAGCCAAAAATACATGCTATTGATCGGTTGTCCTTGTTCATTTGTTACTAGTGATACTATTGGGGCTAATGCACCATGGCTACCTGCTCGTAAAATAGCAAGTACAGGGACGATAGTAATAAAAATCCCGATAAACAGCTTAGCAACTTCAATGATAGGCTCCCAATTAAATTCGTTACCGGCACGTACTTGTTTAGGGGTAATTAACATAGAAAATAGGGTAATCATGATAAAAATAGTATCACGAATTAAATTTTGTAAAGCAATATGTGTTCCTAAAACCGTAAAATTAACCGATGAATGCCAAATACCAGACATTAACACGCAGGCAATAATGATTGCCAATAAAAAGATATTGCTTACACCATAAACCTTAATAGCGCTAGCTTTTTTAGCAGAAGTTAATGTAAACGAATCACCATATTGGGTACGAAAGTAGTAGCAATCAATCTTATAATAAATTGCTAATAACAAAATTGAACTAAACAAAACTGGCAACAACATATGTTGAATTGTCCATCCAAAATTAACACCTTTTAAAAAGCCAATAAATAAAGGTGGATCGCCGAGTGGTGTTAATCCACCACCAATGTTCGCCACTAAAAAGATAAAAAAGACAATGGTATGTACGGCATAATTTCGCTGACGATTAGCTCTAATTACAGGTCGAATCATTAACATAGCTGCGCCAGTAGTGCCCATGAGTGAGGCTAACAGTGTACCTATTGCAAGCAAACCAACGTTTAGTTTGGGTGTGCTAAGCACATCGCTCTTAATTAAAATCCCTCCTGAAACGGTAAATAGTGCAAGCAATAACAAAATGAAAGGAATATATTCAGCTATAATTGCATGAGCAGTAAGATTGATGGTGGTTTGTAGACCAAAAGAATATAAGGCAAACAGTACAAACAGCATTGTCCAAAAAGTAATAATTTTGCCATAATGATAATGCCAAAGTCGCGACAGAAATAGCGGCATTAATGCAATAGAAAATAAAATCCCTACAAACGGAATCCCCCAACAAATTGATAAATCATCACCGCTAAAATCAGCAGCTAAAAGATCAAAAGGTATTAGTGTTAAAACAATAAAGGAACAGAGGGCTTTCATTAATTTTTGTATTTTCATTTTTAAAGAGCTCAAATTATAACAAAGTGTTTTAGTTTTATCGAATTTTAAGATTTTTAATAAGGATTGAGCAATAATATTGTAACGGGAATTTAATAATATAAAAACCACCACAAACAACACCACAGTTAGCTATAACCATCTGATTTAATTGGAAATTAAAATTTTAATAAAATCAATAGTCTACCTGAACAATTTTAGAGCAAGAAACACACTTATAGCACCACAATGTTAATAAATTTGCCCTATCAGAGCGCCAAAATATACCGATAACGAAGTAAAGCTAGAACACCAAACAAGGTTGTTGGCGGTGTTTGCGTTTTAGATGTTATCACCAATATTAATCATTCCACAAAAACTAAAAGCTCCTAAAACTAACACCATATTTTAATTAGAAAATTCACCTATTTTATAACTGAATCATTTCTATCTTTATGTTTATTTAAATTTATTTACATTTCTTTACAAAAAAATCCGCCAAAAAACTAGCCAACTATTTTTTAAATGGCTATACTTTAACCGCTACAGGAAAATAAGCTCATTAAATAAGCGAATAATTATAAAAAATAAAATAAAACAAATAATTACTTGACAGGTAAACCATAATGCATTATCATTTTAGACACCAGACACCAGACACCAGACCTGGCAAACCTATGTATTAAATTTATCAAATAATCCTATTCGACGAGTTTTTACACGAAGCTTATTTATATCTTCCAAATTATCTCTCTATGTTTTATCGAAATTGTCCCCAAAAAGCTTATTGGTGTTGGGACTGTTATTATTGTTATCTTCATGGAATTTACAGGCGAATAGCAAAAAATATCGAACAGGTAATCGTAGTGATGCAATAATAATACCGTCGCCAGTTATCAATTATGTAAGGCCAAATCTATATAATGGTAAGGGAAAATTTGCAGGCCCAGCTGACATATGGAATCCTGATAAGGGCTTTTTAGTACAATCAATTGATTTCGAATCAATTCATCCTGAATCATATAATCAAAATTTCCCGACCACTGGTCTGGATGGTTTATATTTTGATTTGCTCATAACAGGAATAGAACCAGAAAAATTGACATGGGAACCCGTTACTTTGGGGGGAATTACTGCAACAGTGACAAATGTTGTAGCTGAGGATTGGTGGATTCCTTATGAAGATAGGGGAGTTGTAGCCCGTGTTAAGTTAACAGGTCCAGAGGCAAGAACTCAAAGGAATAATCCTAAACCTAGTCAAATAGCTAAGCCAAGGTTACCACAGACGTTTGAGTTAGTGGGTAGAGATAGAGATGGTGTAGAGGTAGTAAAATATGGATTTGAGTTGAGGCAGTGGTTCGTCTATCGAGATAATCTAAATGGATATCCACATCATAGTGACCAGTTAGCATGGTGTAATGGTTTGGGGTATCGCATGTCGAGGGTAAGGGATTTAAGTAATGCGAAGTGTGGTATTAATTGGCCGTTCTGTTCAAATGGCATAGACGACTCTAGCTCATCAGGTAATTATTACCAGCGTCGAATTGGCGGTGGATTTTTCGCAGAGTGGGGCGAACCGCACAGTTACTTTGGTGGTAAGGACTTCAACAGCCCCTACGCTGTATGCTGGACGAGTGACAAGGCAGGTAGCACCACCCCGTTTCATGTTTCGCTCGATGGCCGAGTCTACAGCAGTGGTGAGTACCTCCCCTTCAATGCTATTTGCACCACACCTTAGTATTTATTTTTTAATACTTAGGGCGCTAAGCAGGCAAAGCTTGTGAACCTAGCGCTTTAATGACTGAAAGTAAAAACAATGCTCCGACTGATACAATTTTCAAGCTTGCGCTTTTGCTATCAACTGGCTGTTATTAACAAATTATTATTAAATAGCTATTATCAAATAACAAAAGCGCTTTTATTAAAAAGCCAAATTCAACGTAATAAAAAATTAGTCTATAATTGTTTGATTTTATTTAAAAAATAAAATAAAAACTTCAATAAAATCAATAGCCTACCTAAACGTTTTTAGAGTAAAAAACAACGCTACACCGTAGTCATTTTGATTAATTGATTTGTTCGGTTTTCGCATATTGCTGTTAAGTCGTTATAATAGCGGTTATTTGATTTTGGATAAAATAGGACAACCGTGCAAACGCCATTAAAAAAGCTTCAATTACATTGCAGAAACAAACACCAGAATGGCTATGATTTTACAAAGCTCATTAAAATACTGCCTGAGCTGTCTCGGTATGTAAATCAGAATTGCTATGGCAATTTATCGATCGATTTTGCCGATCCTATGGCTGTCAAACAGTTAAATAAAGCCTTGTTATTGAATGATTATCAAATAAATTATTGGGATATTCCAGATGGTTATTTATGTCCGCCCATTCCTGGTCGAGCTGATTATATTCACTATTTGGCTGATTTATTAGCTCAAGACAACCAAAATAGCATTCCAACAGGTAAACAAATTTGGGTTTTAGATATTGGCGTTGGGGCTAATGTGATTTACCCTATTATTGGTTGTGCCGAATATGGTTGGTCATTTGTAGGGAGTGATATTAATCCAGTTGCGATCAAAGTTGCTTTGCTAATTACACAAGCCAATAGGTTATTAAAAAACACTTTGCAGTGTCGATTACAAAAAGACAGTGGATCGATTTTTAAGCATATTATTAAGCCCAATGAATTTTATGCTTTAACCCTGTGCAATCCGCCTTTTCATGCTTCAGCAGAAGATGCATTGGCAAGTACGCAAACCAAATTGAAGAAGTTAGGTAAGCTAACAAATTCCACTCAAAAAACTGTGCTTAATTTTGGTGGACAAAATGCCGAGCTTTGGTGTCAAGGTGGTGAAAGTGCTTTTATTAGTAATATGATTAATGAAAGTACTCAATATAAAACTCAATGCCTGTGGTTTACTTCATTAGTTTCAAAAAAAGAGACCTTGTCAATAATTAACAAAAAATTAAAACAAGCTGCTGTTGTTGAAAGCCGTATTATTCCCATGGCGCAAGGGCAAAAAGTGAGTAGGTTTGTAGCGTGGACTTTTTTTAATCAAAATGAACGCCAACAACTTTTGTCAAAAAATTCCCAAAAAACGCAGGGTTAAACATTATAAATAAATTACCTTTATTGACCTTTTTGTTGTAAAAGGTCGTTTAAGTGTGTTTTGTTCATCTGCAATAAAAATACCGATAGCTTATTGTTTTGTTTTTGGTTAAGATGGTGATTATTTAATCGCCTCTATTAACCCATCTCAATTTTCAATAACCATAGGAAATACCGATATGAAAAGTAATCAAACAGCTAAGCTCATTGAGCAGCTACAAGGTATTGTTGGACATAAATATACTTTAACCAATCCAGCACGAACATTACCGTATCGTCAAGGTATTCGCTTTGGCGAAGGTGATGCATTGGCAGTTGTTTTGCCAGGGACATTAGTTGAACAGTGGCAGGTGTTAAAGGCATGTGTTGAAGCGGATGTGATTGTCATCACACAATCCGCAAATACTGGATTAACTGGTGGATCAACGCCTGATGGTAATGATTATGATCGTCCTGTTGTTATTGTTAGCACTCGTCGCTTGGATGGTATCAAAGTGATAGAAAATGGTGAACAAGTTGTCTGCTTACCAGGTAGTACACTTTTTCGTCTAGAAAAGGAATTAAAAAAATATCATCGAGGTCCGCATTCGGTTATAGGTTCATCTTGCATTGGTGCTTCTGTGATGGGTGGGGTATGTAATAATTCGGGTGGAGCACTGATTCAGCGTGGGCCTGCTTATACTCAAATGGCGGTGTTTGCTCAATTAGATGCGCAAGGGCAATTGCGTTTAGTTAATCATTTAGGTATAGAATTGGGTGATGAACCAGAAACAATTTTACAGAATCTTCAAAATCATACTTATACTGATAAGGATATTAAACGTGATGCTGGTTTAGGTCATGATCACCATTATTGTGAGCATGTTCGTGAAGTAGATGCCGATACGCCTGCTAGATTTAATGCTGATCCTGCTCGTCATTATGAAGCATCAGGTAGTGCTGGGCGTTTGATGGTTTTTGCTGTGCGACTTGATACTTTCCCTTTAGAAAAAAAATCAGCCGTATTTTATATAGGTACAAATGATATCAATGAATTAAATGGTATTCGTCGCCATATTTTAGGCCAATTTAAAACGTTGCCAGTGTCGGGCGAGTATATACACCGTGTGGCGTTTGATATTGCCGCGGTTTATGGAAAACCGACCTTTTTGGCCATTAAAAAGCTAGGTACAGATATGATGCCACGCATGTTTGTGTTTAAGAACTTTGTTGATCGTGTTACCGCTAAAATTCCATTTTTTCCAAAGAATTTTTCGGATCGGTTTTCTATCTTTGCTTGCAAATTTTTGCCAAATCATTTACCAAAATCAATGCGTGATTATCGTGATCGTTATGAACATCACCTTATTTTAAAAATGGCAGATGATGGGATTGCAGAAGCCGAGGCTTTTTTAAAAGACTATTTTCAAAATAAAAATGGTAATTATTTTTTATGTAACGAAAAAGAAGCCGAAGCCGCAATGTTACACCGTTTTGCCGCTGCGGGTGCTGCAACGGCTTATCGTAATGTACATAGCAAAACAGTGGAAAACATTGTTGCATTAGATATCGCACTACGACGTAATGATACCGATTGGTTTGAAACGCTGCCAGAAAACATTGATCAAAACTTTATTTATAAAATGTATTATGGGCATTTTTTCTGTTATGTATTTCATCAAGATTATATAGCTAAAAAAGGGGTAGATTGTGATAAAGTTAAGGAGGAGATTTTAGCATTGCTTGATCAGCGTGGTGCGCAATATCCAGCTGAGCACAATGTGGGGCATTTGTATCATGCCAATGAGGATTTGAAAAAATTCTATCAAGAGCTTGATCCTACAAACAGTCTTAATCCGGGCATAGGTAAAACATCTAAGAAGAAAAATTGGGCTTAATTTTTTAAATTCTAGATGCTATTCATAATTAAAACCAACCGTTAGAAATCACATCTAGCGGTTTTTTTCAGAATAATATCACAATAAAACAATTAGAGGTTATTTAAATTACACCAACTTTTTTAATTGATATAAAATTTCTAATGCTTGTTTTGGTGTTAAAGCATCAGGATCAATCTGTTTTAACGCTTCTTCAACTTCCGAAGGTTCAGGTTCGTTGATAAAAGAAAGTTGAGATTGAGCAACGCCACTGTTAGCCGTTTGTTTTGAAATAATCTCGAGCTCTTTCAATTTTTGTTTAGCCCGTTTTAGTACTGCCTTAGGCACACCGGCAAGTCCAGCAACAGCAATACCAAAACTTTTACTCGCTGCGCCTTCAGATACTTCGTGGATAAAAGCAACGGTATTATCGTGTTCAATGGCATCAAAGTGGATATTATAAACACCTTGCATATGTTCGGGTAATTGGGTTAATTCAAAGTAATGAGTGGCAAAAAGCGTCATTGATTTGATTTCATTCGCTAAATTTTCGGCACAAGCCCAAGCTAATGAAAGCCCATCATATGTTGAAGTTCCTCGACCAATTTCATCCATTAATACTAAACTTTGTTGAGTTGCATTGTGCATAATGTTAGCCGTTTCGGTCATTTCGACCATAAAAGTGGAGCGACCAGATGCCAAATCATCAGAAGCGCCAATACGTGTAAAAATGCGATCAACAGGTCCAATGACTGCTTTTGATGCAGGGACAAAACTACCAATATAAGACAGTAATACAATTAAAGCAGTTTGACGCATATACGTACTTTTACCGCCCATGTTTGGGCCCGTAATAATTAACATACGTCTGCTTGGTAATAATGAGAGTGAGTTTGCAATAAATGGTGTTTGTAAAACTTGCTCAATCACCACATGTCGGCCATCTTTAATTTCTATTCCTGAGTCGGTTGATAGTGTTGGCTTTTGATAGTTAAGGGTTAGTGCTCGTTCCGCCAAGTTGGTAAGCACATCAAGTTCGGCAATGGCCTCAGCACTGATTTGCATAGTGGCTAGATCTGGCATTAAGAGATCAAATAGCTGTTCGTAAAGTTGCTTTTCGAGTGCTAATGCTCGTCCTTTAGAAGTTAGCACTTTATCTTCGTACTCTTTAAGTTCGGGGATGATATATCGCTCAACATTTTTCAGTGTTTGACGACGAGTATAATGAATTGGTGCCAAATGACTTTGCCCACGGCTGATTTGGATATAGTAGCCATGTACAGCATTAAATCCAACTTTTAATGTATCAATGCCAAGTGTTTCACGTTCTCGGATTTCTAACTGTTCTAAATAATTGGTTGCACCATCTGCTAAACTTCGTAGTTCGTCTAGTTCTGCATTATATCCAGTAGCAATAACCCCACCATCACGAATAATTACCGGCGGTGTTTCGACAATAGCCTGATTTAATATTTCGGCTATATGGTCAAATTGATTTATTTTTTTACGCAAGCTAATTAACGCAGGTGAAGTAAGACCACTTAATAGTGTTTGTAATTGTGGTAATAAATTATAAGCATCACGTAAACGAGCAAAATCACGAGGTCGAGCTGTATGTAATGCAAGTCTTGCCAAAATACGTTCCAAATCACCAATTTGTTTTAATAATGGATTAACTTCATCAATATAATTTTGTAATTCGCCAATAGCTTGTTGTCGATTTTGTAATATAGTCAAATTACGAATTGGTGAATGCAACCAACGTTTAAGCATACGGCTACCCATTGGTGTTTGAGTTTTATCAAGTATTTCAGCTACAGTATTTTGAGTTCCACCAGATAGGTTTTCGGTGATTTCTAGATTACGACGTGTTGCGGCATCTAACACGACAAAATCATAAACCGACTGTTTGATAATTGAACGTATATGAGGTAGAGCTGTGCGTTGAGTATCTTTTACATATTGTAACAAACAGCCAGCTGCACAAAGTGCATAATTACACTCTTCCACACCAAATCCAATTAAATCATTAGTACCAAATTGTAGATTAAGCTGTTGTTTTGATGTTTCAAGATCAAAGTCCCATTGTGGGCGACGGCGCAATCCAGAGTTATTTTCAATTAATGGCATGGATTGAAAATCTTCTGGATATAGTAATTCGACAGGACTTGTACGTTGTAATTCGGCTTGCATTTCCTCGAAATTGTCACATTCAAAAATATAAAATCGTCCTGAACTGATATCGAGCGTGGCATAGCCGTAATAATTTTTATATTGCCAAATTGATGCCAGTAAATTGTCTTTGCGATCTTCTAATAATAGCTCATCACTTACTGTACCAGGAGTTACAATACGGACAATTTTTCGTTCTACTGGTCCTTTACTAGTAGCTGGATCGCCAATCTGTTCACAAATAGCAACAGATTCCCCTAGTGCGATTAATTTTGCTAAATAACTTTCAACCGCATGATAAGGCACTCCCGCCATAGGAATCGGTTCACCATTTGACGAACCACGCTTTGTGAGCGAAATATCTAAAAGTTGCGAGGCACGCTTGGCATCATCATAAAACATCTCATAAAAATCACCCATACGATAAAACAATAAAATATCAGGGTTTTCAGCTTTAAGTTTTAAATACTGCTGCATCATTGGGGTGTGGTTGGCTAAATTGTCTTTATTAGTCATGGTGGTTTTCTTTTTTATTTTTCAACGTAATAAGTAAATTCATTAGTCTAACAAAGAACCATTAAGATGCATAAATTCGTACTGGTTCTTATTTTTAGTTTAATCATAAATTATGATAAATGTAAGTTGTATAATGTAATCATCTATATAATAATTTTATTATAACTGATTATTGGTTTATTACAGAGGCTATTTGGGGCTTAATGTAAAATGGATATGCTTGCATTTAATTAAAGAATTGGACTCATTACGAGCCCATTATTCTAAATTATGTACTTTTTATGTGGTTTGGTTATTCAACAATATTGAATATAAAAAAGTTTTTATCTTTATATTGCCATATAAATTTTTACATCATTTTTGTACTAATAACCAGATATTTATAATTCGATTTTTTTATGATTAGTTAAGACTTTTAAATTAATAAAATGGGCAAAAGTAACCAATGGATCGTTATTATCAATTTTATTCAGTAAATTATCAAAATATTTCGCTTTTTTCCTAATCTATTGGTCAATGATTGTAGTACAAGCAATTTTTTTTACTTGTTTGTGTAGTTATACAAATAGTTTCTCTCAGTCTCTTTTTCCTTTGTTCTTACCTTTTTTATTTGCAGCGTTGATTGGTATAATGTATCAAGCTATAGCAGA
>NZ_JBIDFG010000029.1:0-9901 GCF_046635625.1 Gilliamella sp. BG1
CGATTGAGTATAAAACACTAAAACAAGCAGCATGATTTTCTACGTGAGTTGTGTACTAAGTTTGGGGTATTTACAGCCTAGCTCCACCAGATTTTTTCCCCAAACTCCAATCCTTCCATTTTATGTGGGGTATATTAGAGAGTGTTTACCTTTGATGATGTTTTTTAAATGGCATAGTGAGCATTATAATAATTTCGCCAAACACAAACATAACTTAGTTCACTAAGTCAAGAACAATGTTAACAGATAAACAATGGAAAACGCTACTGAAAATAATGAAAGGTACCGGACTAACAATGCATTATTGATTAATATATAAACACAAAAAACTGCCTCTAATTAGTTTAGTTTCTCTTTTTATATTCATCTAATTGATTAATTGCTATCTTGGCCGCATCTCTTATATCAATATTTTTAGATTGCAAAGATATTTGAAGACCATTTCTTAATATTTCATCACTAAAAACTGCGGCTATTTGTGTAACCCAATACCTAATACTGTCAGGTATGGTTATATCTTCAAGAACTTTTTTGATCTCTTTTTTTACATCAATATCATAGCATTGATAAAAAAAATCTTCTACCAGCTGATATACACCCCGTCCATCACCTTCACCAAAAGATCTTAAAAATAACTCAATTGCTTTTCTATCTGGGTTTTTAATAAAAAATTTTCTTACGTCATCATATTTGTCAATGATATCTTGAGTTAGATCTTTATCAGAAGGCATTGGTTGATATCTTAATAAGAAATTTAATGCGTCATCTTTAGTCATATTTTTTAATCTTTCCAAAGTTTTTGTTTTACCTAATTTGTAGGAAAACGCAGAGTTGTTTACACTTCATGGTTAAAATAATCCTCTAAAAACTCATAAGGCGTTTTCCCTGAAATCGCTTTATGTGGTTTAACGGTATTATAAAAATTAATAAAGCGTTTCAGTTTTTGTTTTCTATCTATTGAATCGCTAAATATATGCTGATTATGCCACATCGCAATTCAAAGTTCGTATCACTCTTTCGGCTTTCCCATTCGTTTGTGGGCAGGCGGGTTTGGTGAATTTTTGATTAATACGGTGGCTGTTACACGTTTTAACAAATAAGTGCTCGCTGGAGCCTTGATATTCACGTCCATTATCGGAATAAACACATGTAGTGATGATATAAGGACACTGGACTAACACATCGTTTTGTAAAAATTGTGCCGCGCTAAATTGGGATTTATCAGGGTAAATACCCGCATAAAGCTCACGTGAAAAATCATCAATACCGACAAATAAATATTCTCTAGTTCGCTGTTTCGTTTCATTTTTAAGTAAAGGTAAACGTTTGGTATCAACGTGTAGCATTTCTCCCGGATAGGTTTTATTTTAGCTTGCCGTCTTAATTTATCTTCAATCGATTTTTCGACTTTAACCAGACGTTTAATTCCATAACGAATGGTTTTATAACGTTCATTCTTACTGGTTAAAGGCACAAAAAGCTTCAATCGGGCTTTCCTTAGTACATTATAAATGGTAGGCCGACTGACCATAAAGCGTTTTGCCAAATCAGTGACCGTTATTTTTTCTTTATGATATAAGCGCCATATCTCTTGTCTGTGATAAGCCGTTAGTTTTGTTTTTTTATGTATACTCATTACAGTAGTTTCTCAAATTACTGTAAACAACGCTAGTAAATCCTACAACTAAAATTTTATTAAAAAATTTAAATTTAAAAATATTTCACATGTTTTTGTATTAATTTTAAACTTTTTTTTATCTCTATTACATCTTTTAATTTTTCTGCTTCACTAGGTATATTTCGAATCAATAAATTTGCATTTTTCTTTAATAGGTTAAACAAATAGGTGCATTCTATTTTACCGCTATATACTACTTCCTTTTTATCATATCTATTATCTATAAATTTAATATTACAGGTTTCACCAACAAAATGAACCTCAAAATAGAATGGTCCATCCATAAAACTAAAATGGGCTACATTATTTTTTTTAGCTATATTATTTTTTTTAATTTTACAAGCTTCTCTTAACCACCAATTTAATATAATGACAGTAAAATCATCCCATTTCTTGTCTGGAAAAAATATATTTCCGATTTGGAAATATATTTCCGAAAATATTTGAGTTGATACTTCACTTTTTGATACACGAATAGAATCAGGATTAATTATTAAATCAATCATTATAGGACTCCTTTAGGATAAGCAGTTTCAATTTTTTTAGTAACTTTATTTACCCAAATTTCAATTATCATATTATCAGATGTGCCTCGTCCCAATTCGTTCATCTTGAGATTTAAGGACGTTAATATTAGTATATGCTTCTCTGACAGCACGTTCAATTTGTTTTGGAGACATATTCTTAGGAAATAAATCTTTCTTTCCGCTTATTAATATTACTTTTCCTGCATACTATGTCGTTCAAAAATATGATCCATATCTATTTTAACCTTTTTCATACTAGGCAAATTAACTGGTTTCTTTCTTTTTGAAGGTACATAATTCCAACCCCACGGAGCAATACAAGTCAATCCATTAGCGGCATACTGATGCAGGTTAATTCCACCACAGCTAAACCAATCAGGTCCAACTGGGTAAAGCGTCCTATCTGGAGCATAATATCTGAAAGTATTGTAATATAAACTAGTTACTTGTCTAAATTCTATCCTTGATAATATGAATTATATTGTATCGGCTCATATACTATTTTCTGTATCATTATACTTCAAAACTAATAGCGGATTTTCTACAATAAGGTAGCAAAGAAATAAAAACTATGAATATTTAGATATGCGATCTTTTCTACATTTGTTAATTACTCTAATAATGAAAAAGCATGATGAAATTCTTCATTTTTTATCAAATCCTGTATCGTTTTATTTATTATTTTGTCATTTAAACTTTCAACAATAATCATATCTGATGCCCAAAAATATAAGCCATTACAACACTCTTTTGTTTCTTTATACTTATTTAAAATAGAAATTATATTTTCGATAGTGAAAAATGTTGCAGTATACCGCTTTCCATTGTCTAAAAAAACTTCAACATCAACATTATCATTTACCAGATTAAGATCTTGATCATATTTTAAAATTTTAATATTCAAAATACTTAAGCTCCTATACCAAATACTTTTAAAACTTCATTGATAACTGTTTGCTGGTTAGCCTTGTTAGATTTACCTAAACCTAATATTTCAATTATACTATCATTTATTTCTCTAAAATAAACATATGCCCCATATCGATCTCTAGCTTCAGAAATTCGTTGGTTCCAATACCTAGATTTTTATTATTTAAAAAGCTGTTCTATTAAATGATCGATACTTGATTAATGCGATTTTCCTGTAATCTCGACTTCTTTAACAAGATTATTACTTTCTTATTCGCGAATGAATTTTAAACAACTCAAACCCCACGATTCAAGCCACAAACAATTCAACTAGATATGGCTGAGTAAATCTACCTATACCCAGATCATAATACCCTGAAAGTATTGTAATGTAAGCTGGTTTCCACTATCTAAATATCGTCCCTGATATCTGATTTTGTACAATTGATTCGTGTTCGATTTCTTGAATCCGTTTTATCCCAAAGTTGAAAGCTGCATTCCCTTTGCGGTCTATTTGATGTTTTTGATGCACCGAGCTAATAAAAATTTATTTCATCTTTATTTTTAATTCCATCTTTCATCTATATAGGGAGTTATACTTTCTATAATTAAAAACTTTGATTTACAGTAAAGTTGTAATTTGTTATGTTGAACTGTTATTTCAGAATAATCAGTAAAAGAATTGATGGTTGGTGAACAGGAAAAACCAATTTTTGAACCAGACATATTTAACTGAACTATCTCATTAAAAGTAATAATTAAATTTAATGCATTAAATTCAACTTTATCCCATTTTTTAGGGTAAATTTTGGGGATTTCCTTGCAATTTAAATGACATTTAAACTCTGAATAGCTGTCAAATGAAACACTATTCAATTCAATAGATTGAAAATTAAATTCGTTATTAAACATAAATTGAATTTTTTCTCTGCCTAATGCGTTTTCAAACCACATATCAATTCCTTTAGAGAAATTATGATGACCAGGAGTTCCAGAAACATAACCAGTATCCTGATTATTTGAAGGTCTAACATTATATTTGATTCAGTACCATGACTCTGTTCTGTTTTAGAGTACCCAAAACTATACTCTTGAATGAAGGTGGATTTTCTTTTTTTATCAATACATTCACTTTATTGCTGACCATTTCCAGCAATCATAATATTGCTATCTCGTAAAGATGACCGTGTAATGGTGATTGATTGGCATACCAACACCACGCTTACCTATCTAAATGCATCTCTTCGACTTTTACCATCATACGATGTTTTCTTATTTTTTAACCAAATAGATCAAACCAAATCAACCCATTAGGCACATAATGATACAGATTAACCTACCCCAACAGCTGAATCGAGATTATCAGGATAAAGCGTCCGCAGTTGAATATGTATTTATTTTATTTTTTCATTAAGAATATTAATAAACAAATTATATATATTCTGGCAAAAATTTGAATTTTCAATTGCTTCAGGTAACACGAGTACATAATAAAATACATTATCAAAATGCAAATTTATATCATAAGGTTCAAAATCAGAATCATTATCAAATTCAAATAGTGTAGCGATTCCATTCAACGTTGTATTTTTTGCCTCAACTCCAAAACAACCTTCACCATTAATATCCAAATTATAGCCATTCTCAAGGTGATAATCTTGCATTTCATCATTTTTATAGAAAAATAGAAATTCTTCATCTCGAAAACTATCTTGTTTATATTTATAATTAATAGACGCTATTTTTTTGATCAATGAAGAAAATACATCATCTATCAACTTATTAGTGTAAAAGCCATACATAACACCTGTCCATTCAGTCATATATTTATCTCCTAAACTGTTTGCATCCGGAAATGCAGTATTTAATATCATCTCGAAGCTTATTTGTAAATACCCCAAACGCAGTACACAACTCGCGTAGAAAATTAAACTGCTTGTTTTAGTGTTTTATACTCAATCGGTGTCATGTTATTTAATGCCTCATGCGGTCTTTCGGTATTATAAATCGTTAACCATGCTTCAGTTATTCTCCTTGCTTGTGCTAAGTTGTTAAAAAGATATAAATCGAGTACTTCAGTACGATAGGTACGATTAAATCGTTCAATATAGCCATTTTGATAAGGGCACCGGGCTAGATATAATCAATGGTTATATCATGTGATTTAGCCCAGTTTATCTAAAATAGCCACGATTTGATGTTCAGTCATTTTTTTCATAATTAAATCCCCTTTTCTTTTATCATAGAGAATTTTCTACTTTTTTGCTGTACTATTTTAGGGAATAGTTACACTGAGCCTAATCGTTTCTCAAGAGCTAGATTTAAGTATAAGGGTGATGGATATCAAATATATGGACATGGCACGGATTTTTCCGCGGAAGCCAAATGGCTAACATCTAACTTAGCAAATGGTCTAATGGCTTGTATTACCAAACCTTAAATAAGCAGAATCATAGAACTGATGTAATATGGGAACCTTTTCGTAGTGACAATAATGGGGCTCAGATTTTATTAGATGGATCAGGATATTAATTTATGAACGAGAATATACTATACAATTTTTTGAAAAATAAACCAACCTATTTAGATTATGACGATGAACTAAAGCTAATGGATATTATGACTAAACTACCTATGAGTTGGCTCATTAAAAATAAAAAGGAATTTATTGATGCTTTAGAGGAATTAGAGATCTCACATACAGAAACTGGATTTTTATATCAAGAGGAATGTGACGATATTATATTTGATAATTTTTGTGAATGGCTAAAAGAAGTAAATAATAAAACTGGCATAGCGACATTAATCTATATTAAAGATTTGAGTTCGGAAGGACTAGATGAATTTAGAAAAAATCTTAGAAAAGATGAAAATACAAATAAGTAAGATCTAAACAATATTAGATCTAAATCTTTATACGTCTTGAATTGGTATTCAGGGGTGTTATTATCATAATTTATTAAGAAAAATGTTTAGTCAATAAATATTTAACAAAATAAAAGGCTATTCATTAATACTAGAAAGTACCGGAAGAACTAACCGATGCAAACGGCGAAATACTGTGGGAATGCAGCTTTCAGCTATGGGGAAAAACTGATTCATGAAATCGAACACGAATCAGTAGAGCAAAACCTCAGATATCAGGGACAATATTTAGACAGGAAAACCAGTTTACATTACAATACTTTCAAGTATTATGCTCCGGATATAGGCTGATTTACCCAGCTAGATCCGATTGGGTTGCTGTAAGGGGGTTAATCTGTATCAGTATGCGTTTAATGGGGTGGTTTGAATTGATCTGTGGTGGGGGAGTTTACCAGAAGATATGTATAAAACGATTTTCAACTTAAGGCTTCTATTGAAAGTAAATATCCAGGAATTTTGGAGATAGTTTTATCCGGTAAAATGGTGTTTTCCTAGGAAAAGCACTGACTGGGATTGATTGGTCAACTAAATGGTACCATCATGAAAGAGTCGGTGGTTTATTGCAGTTAGTTGGCAAGAAAGATCATAACTCTATGATATCTTGATTATCACCTTAAAGGCTTATGAAGGAAAGAACTCATGGGGCGGTGGTTCGTATTGTAGTGAAATTTGAGGATACCAATGAATAGCTTTAAATCTATATATGAATTAATAAAGAACCTTAATCTTCTAGACCAAGGGGAATGGATTTATGCAAATTTAAATTCGTGGAATAGTAATCCAGAATATACAGAGTTTTATTATATTCCATGGGATTACATTCAAAATTTAGATGATGATGAGATATATCTTGATGAAGAAGATATGGAAATGCCTCTTGCTGTTAAAGGATTAAATTTAAGAGGATGGATGCTGGTTGGTTCTTTAGACTATGTAACCCAAAATAAATCAGACTTTGAGCATGATAATAAATGGCTGATTGATGAAATAAATTATTATCGAAATAATGATACATTTAGAACATAAATATAAATTTGGCAAAATTACTCTAATTCTTTTGCTCATCCATTAATTAATTCACTAATTATTTAATAATAACAAAGATTAGCGGCTAATTAAAAAAAACGATACCTAGAGCATACTGTTACACTATTATTATAACCCACAGGGCACATCGCTACTTATCCCGCCAATGATATGAAATTTGGTGAATATCAAAAGCTACTTAATCGAATTGAATGGAATTAACTTATAAATGGCGAAACTTATTATTGATGAAAAAGAAGCATTTACAGATTTAAAAAGAATAATGCGATCATGGAATCTGAATGATAACTCAGAGAAATTAATGGATGAATTTTTCGAAAAACTAATCCAATTTAAATGGAATAGAAAAAAGATATATAATTTTACATTTGTGTATATAAAAGATAACTTATCTGATTTGGATTACAATGATATACCCGCGGTTGCTTTTGATTATTTAAGTGATATAGAAACATCAATTATTGGTTATTGTAGCTATGGTTCAATTTTGAAAATTCCTGATGAACCACAAAATCCAGATGAACTAATAGCTTATGTTAGAGGTGAAAAATGGAAAGATTGTGTTGAGTAAAATATTTAACAAATAGGAGAACTAAACTAAATGAATTTAGAAAATGCAAAAAATACATCAAAAGAATTTATTATGGCGATGAATCACTGGGAAGTCCATTATTATCCATTAGTAAAAAATGATTTATCGAATGATGTTCGTTTAAAAATGATTAATAATTTAAATTTTGTACAAAAAAAGAACGAAAATATGGTAGGCAAATTTCATTAGGGTGTGGAAATCCGCCTGAATATTCGCCAGATGAAAAGATATTAAAAACTAAGGAATTAAAAGGCAATAAAGCAGCTATTTATACTCAAGAACAAAATGGGGTAGAAGATCAATTTTGTAAATATCCCAAACTTAGTACACAACTCACGTAGAAAATCATGCTGCTTGTTTTAGTGTTTTATACTCAATCGGTGTCATGTTATTTAATGCCTCATGCGGTCTTTCGGTATTATAAATCGTTAACCATTCTTCGGTTATTCTCCTTGCTTGTGCTAAGTTGTTAAAAAGATATAAATCGAGTACTTCAGTACGATAGGTACGATTAAATCGTTCAATATAGCCATTTTGATAAGGGCTACCGGGCTGGATATAATCAATGGTTATATCATGTGATTTAGCCCAGTTTATAAAGGTTTTTCCTGTAAATTCTGGCCCATTATCGACCCGTATTTTTAATGGATACCCATGATATTCGGCCAGTTTATCTAAGTAACGGGTAATTCTTCCCGCTGGTAAGCTTACTGCAATATCAATCTCTAACGCCTCACGATTAAAGCCATCGATGACATTGAATGTCCTAAAGCGACGTTGATTACAGCTACTATCACTCATAAAATCCATTGACCAGCATTCACCTTGTTTATTGGGGACTAATAGCCTTTCTGGGCTTCGTGGAGGAATGCGCTGTTTACGCTTTATCCTGAGATTAAGCTTTAATTGGCAATACACCCGGATACACCCGTTTATGATTCCATTTATCGCCGAGCTTTTTGATACGATTAAAGCATTTGGGAAAGCCCTAGCGCAAATGCCGGTCAACGATAGCATTCAACACCGAAACAATCACCGAATCATCCTGTAACTTAGGTTGATAATAGTAAGCACAACGGCTTAAGCCAACAATGGCACAACTCATAGCAATAGTAACTGAATGATTTTGTTGTAGTTGCTGTGCCCACGTTTTACGTGCCTTTGTGGGCACTAAAGCTTTTTTATTATTTCTTCCTGAAGCTGAGATTTTAAGCTCAGTTCGGCAAACATCTGCTTAAGCTTGCGGTTTTCAGCCTCCAGCTCCTTTAAGCGTTTGATATCCGAAGTTTCCATTCCGCCGTATTTTTCTCGCCATTTATAGAAAGTTGAATTACCCATGCCATATTTACGGCACAGTTCTTTAACCGAAATACCCGCTTCAGCTTCTTTTAAAATAGCCACGATTTGATGTTCAGTCATTTTTTTCATAATTAAATCCCCTTTTCTTTTATCATAGAGAATTTTCTACTTTTTTGCTGTACTATTTTAGGGGATAGTTACAAAGTTAAATAATGCTTGTTGAATTTAGGTGGTGAAAAGATGAGCTATATAATTTCAATAGAAGAAAATACATACAATATGCTTGATTATCTCCATGATATATCCATGGATTTCTCACTATTTAATGAGGGGATTAGCCTTAAAGGTCTTGATTGTACTTTAAAATATAAAGCTAAGAATAAATCCTGTTTTAATAAATTAAAAAAGTGTCACATGCTATCTACTACTGGACCTGAGTTAGTTAGCCTGAAGCTCAGGGCTATTCTTGAAAGTGTAGTGCCAACAGAAGTTGAATTTTTTAATGCCGAAATAATATATGGAAATGAAATTTTTGATGGTTTTAGTGTGATAAATCCCATAATAAAGATAGATTGTTGTGATATGAACAAAAGCGAATATCAGTTGACTAATTTCGATCCAAATAATCCTGCTTATATGTTTTTATACACAGTAATATTAGACGATATACCTGATGGTTATAATATTGTTAGATGCAAAGAACAACCAAATTTAATTGTGATCAATAATAAAGTAAAATCGGCTATTTTAAGTGCTGGCTTACAGGGAATTAAATTCTGTAAGGAAATTGATTTGACATATAAAGATCGGACTATATGTGAATCGAGTTGAATATATTTTCAATTAGATTAGGGACTGTTGATCTTTGCTGTACATAAATTACTCAACAATACATTGGCAGCCACATTAACATAAATGCCAGTG
>NZ_JBIDFG010000030.1:0-9625 GCF_046635625.1 Gilliamella sp. BG1
GGTTGTTTTTGACAGAATTATTATAACTCACATCATGCCGTCTAAAAAATAATCACGAAAGATCAACACGCCCTAGTACCAGTTTTATAAGGTCATTGTTATGATAAACTAAAAATAAATTAATGAAGCAAATATAAATTAGTACAGGTTAGGTAATTTTTTACGATGTTTATTTTGACTATTTTTCTCATATCAGTAATAGGGGGTATGGCTAGGGCTTAATACAGCTGAATTTTAATTGAATAGATGATAATCTGGTTTATTTGGGTAATTTTAAATAGACCATCATATGGTACGCCCGGGTGGACTCGAACCACTGACCCCCACCATGTCAAGGTGATGCTCTAACCAACTGAGCTACGGGCGTATATTTGAAACACGTAAATATTAACTGTCAAATCGGTTTGTATCAAGTAAAAAAATAAAAAAATAGATTTTTTTTTAGTCTGTTGAACTAAATTTATTATAGAATTAACATTATATGTAATAAATTCTAAAAATTACAATAGATATTGTTTAATGCAGCTGTTTAAAAAACATTTTATTTTTCGGATTGAATTACCAGTTTTCGAAAATTGATGGTGGTTTGTTTACTTTAATTTAGCTATACTCGCTAGCCCAAGTCGGATTTTATATGTTTAGGTTAGTATGTCAATAAAAGATCATATTGAAGATGTTTTACAAAATGTTTTTGGTTACAAGTCGTTTCGAAATCAACAAAGAGAAATTATTGAATCTATTATTGATGGTCGTGATACTTTAACAATTATTCCAACTGGAGGAGGGAAATCTTTATGTTATCAAATTCCCGCAGTTTTATTACCAGGAACAGCAATAGTTGTTTCACCCTTAATTTCTTTGATGAAAGATCAGGTTGATCAATTATTAGCTAACGGTATTGCTGCTGCCTATCTTAATGCCTCACAATCATCTATAGAACAACAAAAAGTTATCAAGCAATATTTGGATCATTCAATAAAACTATTATACGTTTCTCCTGAAAGATTGGGTGTTTACTCTTTTTCTTCATTAATTGATGAGTATCCTCCTTCATTAATAGCTATTGATGAGGCGCATTGCATTTCTCAATGGGGGCATGATTTTAGGCCTGATTATAGGCAATTAGGACAACTTTCTATTCGTTTCCCTAAAGTCCCTATTGTTGCATTGACTGCAACAGCAGACACAATGACACAAAAGGATATTATTCATCAACTTAATTTGGTTAATCCATTGGTTGTAGTAAGAAGCTTTGATCGGTCTAATATTCGTTATACAGTTGTTGAAAAATTTAATCAATTTGAACAAGTTGTTTCTTTTATTGAGACGCAAAAAGGTAATAGTGGAATTATTTATTGTTCAAGCCGTTCTAGAGTTGAAGATATGACAACTAGGCTTGCTTCCCGTGGGTTTTCTGTTAAGGCTTATCATGCTGGGTTGACTAATAATGAACGTCAACAGGCCCAAGAAGATTTTATAAAAGATAATGTGCAAATTATTGTAGCTACCGTTGCATTTGGTATGGGAATTAACAAACCTAATGTGCGTTTTGTTGTTCATGCTGATAGCCCAAGAACGATTGAATCTTATTATCAAGAAACAGGCCGTGCAGGTCGTGATGGTGTACCAGCTGAAGCTATACTATTATTTAATAGTAAAGATCTTAATTGGTATCAGCAACAAGTTATTAAAAAAGGGAATGGTCAACATCAAGATATAGAATTACAAAAGATCAATGCAATGGAGGCTTTTGCACAAAGTTTGACTTGTCGGCGCATTGTGTTGCTTAATTATTTTGGTGAAGAGAGGACCGAACCATGTAATAACTGCGATGTTTGTTTATATCCTCCAGAGCTTTATAACGGTTTAATTGATGCACAAAAAGTTTTATCTTGTGTTTATCGTGTAGAACAGCATTATGGTGCTCAATATATTATTGACGTGTTACGTGGTTCTGGGCGATCTCAAATTAAAGAAAATGGTCATGATAAGTTATCGGTTTATGGTATCGGTAAGCAGTATTCATCAGATTATTGGCTTAGTGTTATTAGACAACTAGTTTATTTGGGGTATTTAAGTCAAAATATATCTGCATTTACTACGCTTCAGTTAACACAAAAAGCGCGTCTAATACTTAGAGGTGAAATATCATTATCATTAGCTAAACCACGTTTAGAAATTGTTAAGAAAAGCAGAATTAATCGCTATGCAAGAGCGATTAATTTAACAACAATTCTATCTTACGAAGAACGTATTTTATTTAATAATCTCAAAAGATTACGCAAAAGTATTGCCGATGTTGAAGATATTCCTCCCTATATTGTTTTTAGTGATGCAACATTGCTTGAGATGGTTCAGACTAAACCTGAAAGTAAAAAACAGCTAATTAACATTACTGGTGTGGGTAAAATTAAGTTACAAAAATATGGTAATTTGTTTTTAGATGAAATAAATGAATTTATGATAAAAAATATGTAACAATTTTATACTGAAAAATATTTCTTGAGCTTTTACATCGTTTGGTTCTGGTAATCTTCAAAAGATACCAAATGGTTACATTTCATGTGTTGTTTCCTTCTTTCTGTATCTAATTAATAAAATAATCTACTGTTTTTCTTTTAATTTTATAATTATTAAAATTATATCTTACTAATTTATTTTAAATGTTATTGATATCTAATTTGATTGAATATCAAGCTGATTAAGCTATAATGCAACGACTTCAAATAATTTACAGTTGTAATGATTATTGGTTTTATCGGTGCAGGTAAAGTAGGTTGCACTTTAGCTAAGTATTTTTCTATATGTGGAATGCAGATTTCTGGATTTTATAGCCAAACCTATGAACATGCAAAAGAGGCAAGTGATTTTACTCAAAGCCAACATTATACTTTTTTACCTGAATTAGTTAATGATAGTGATTGCATATTAGTCACAGTACCTGATGGTCAAATAGTCACAGTTTGGCAAGAACTTTGTCAATTATCTATTGCTAACAAATGGATTGGTCATTGTAGTGGTCTGTTAACATCGCATATTTTTAGTCAACATAAGGTTGTTCACCCATTTGCGTTTTCGTTGCATCCTTTATATGCTATTTATGATAGATTTAGTTGCTATATGGCAATGTCAGGTATCTCTTTTACTCTTGAAGCAAATGAAAATATTATCCCTCAATTACGAGCCACATTAGCTCCACTAAATAATCCTTTAGCAATTTTACCTGCAAGTAAAAAACCGTTGTATCATGCTGCTTGTGTTATGTTAAGCAATCAAGTTATTGCATTGGTTCAAATTGGTGTTGATTTGTTTAAACAATGTACACTAGATGCTGAATTTAGTGAACAGGCTTGGCATCCATTATTTCTAGGAAATGCAAATAATATTGGTAAAGTAGGAGTGATCAATGCTTTGACTGGACCTGTCGAACGTGGTGATATTGAAACTATCAAACAACATATTATGGCAATGCCTGATGAACTCAAGCCGATTTATCTACAATTATCAACTATTCTACTTAATATTAGTCGGACAAAACATCCAAATAAGGATTATCGACAATTAGAGCTGGAGCTGTTACCTTGAAAAATACAATTCTTACACTACAAAAACGCAAGCAAAATCAACAAAAAATTACCATGTTAACTGCATACGATTACACTACAGCCAAATTAATGGACGAAAGTGGTATAGATTGTCTGTTAGTCGGTGATTCTCTAGGAATGGTGATGTTAGGTTACGATAGTACTGTATCGGTTACTATGGAGGATATGATTCACCATTCCAAAGCAGTAGCAAGAGCCGCTAAGTCAGCTTTTGTGGTGACAGATTTACCTTTTATGTCTTATCACACGTCTGTATATGATGCAGTTTTAAATGCAGGTCGTTTAATCAAAGAAGGGCAAGCTCAAGCAGTGAAACTTGAAGGTGGGCAAGCATTTTATGAACATATCAAAATGATTACACAAGCATCTATCCCTGTTGTAGCGCATATTGGGTTAATGCCGCAATCTGTGCTTGCTTTAGGTGGGTATAAAGTTCAAGGTAAGGATTATGAACATGCTAAAAATATTGTTCTTGATGCATTAGCGGTTGAAAAAGCTGGTGCTGCAGCTATTTTGCTGGAGTGTGTTCCGGCAGGTTTAGCGAAATTTATCACACAATTAGTTAATATTCCGACGATTGGCATTGGAGCGGGAGTTGATTGTGATGGGCAAGTGCTAGTTTATCAAGATATGTTATCAATGTATGATGGTATTTCATCAAAATTTGTGAAATCTTTTGCATCGATTGGTGAACAAATGAAACAAGCTTTTAAATTGTATTGCCAAGAAGTTAATAATCGACAGTTCCCTGCTACAAATCATGAGTTTTCTATTGAAGATAATGTTATAGAGAAACTCAAGCTTGAATTTACTATTAACCATAAGGGCTAATACAAATGAATATTGTAAGTACAATTAAAGAAGTCCAAGCACAAGTAAAAGCTTGGCGTCAAGCTGGGTATAGTATAGGGCTTGTTCCAACAATGGGATATTTGCATGAGGGTCACCAAAGTCTAATGGCTGCGGCTAAAAAGGAAAACCAAAAAGTAATTGTGAGCATTTTTGTTAATCCTATCCAGTTTGGTCCTTCTGAGGATTTAGCCAGCTATCCTCGTGATTTAAATAGAGATAAAATTGCTTGTGAGCAGATGGGGGTAGATTTGATTTTTTGCCCAACTGTTAATGAAATGTATGTTCCTAATTTTAGTAGCTATGTTGATGTTAATGGTTTAACCAACGCATTATGTGGACAAAAGCGTCCAGGGCATTTTAAAGGTGTTTGCACTGTTGTCACAAAATTATTTAATATTACGCAACCTGATCGTGCTTATTTTGGTCAGAAAGATGCACAGCAGCTAGCTGTAATTAAACGTATGGTAAATGATCTGAATTTTAATATTGAGATTGTTGGTTGTCCGATTGTGCGTGAAGCTGATGGGCTAGCTAAAAGCTCGCGTAATAGTTATTTGTCTGAAAGCGAACGATCCGCATCTGTTTGCCTTTATCAAGCTATAGAAAGTGCCAAAGCAATGATAAAGCAGGGAGAAAAGTCAGTAACTGTTATTACAAAAGTTATGCATGAGCTTATAACCAATCAGCCCTTAGCTAAAATTGATTATATTGAATTTGTAGATCTAACATCTTTACAATCGGTTGATATGCTTGAGCAAGATAGCTTATGTGCGTTAGCCGTTTATATTGGTAAAACACGGTTAATTGATAATTTTATATATCAACATCCCTAGTTATAACAATATTTTGGTGATAGATATAAAAAACCGCTTGATATAAAGCGGTTTTTTTGTCATTGGTCGCGTAATAAAAAATTTTTAAGAAGATTAAATCAACGAGTTTATTATTCTGCCAATTTATTGTTTAGCTATTTTACTGTAGAATGGTCAAAATTTTATGCCTTAAATCAGGATTTATGCATTAATTATGAAAAATACGACTTATAATCCACAAGAAATTGAACAACCTATCTACAAACATTGGGAAGAAAGTGGGTATTTCAAACCCAATGGCGATAAGTCCCAACCAAGTTACTGTATTGCTATCCCACCACCAAATGTAACTGGGAGTTTACATATGGGGCATGCATTTCAACAAACTATTATGGATGCCTTAATTCGTTATCATCGTATGCAAGGCAATAATACTTTGTGGCAATCAGGAACCGATCATGCAGGTATAGCAACGCAAATGGTTGTAGAGCGGAAAATTGCTGCAGAAGAAAACAAAACTCGTCATGATTATGGTCGTGATGTATTTATCGAAAAAATCTGGCAATGGAAAGCTGAGTCAGGTGGCAGCATTACAAAGCAAATGCGCCGTTTAGGGGATTCTGTTGATTGGGAGCGTGAGCGTTTTACAATGGACCAAGGCTTATCCAATGCCGTTAAGGAAGTTTTTGTTAGATTATATCAAGAAGATCTGATTTATCGCGGCAAACGTTTAGTTAATTGGGATCCAAAACTGCGTACAGCTATTTCTGATCTTGAAGTCGAAAATCGTGAAGTAAAAGGTTCAATGTGGCACTTACGTTATCCTCTAGCTGATGGTATGAAAACATCAGAAGGAAAAGATTATTTAGTTGTCGCCACAACTCGTCCTGAAACATTATTCGGTGACACAGGTGTTGCTGTTAACCCTGAAGATCCACGCTATAAAGATCTGATTGGTAAATTTGTAGTATTACCGTTCGTAAATCGTCGCATTCCTATTATTGGTGATGAACATGCCGATATGACTAAAGGTACTGGTTGTGTAAAAATCACACCTGCTCATGACTTTAATGACTACGAAGTTGGGCGTCGTCATCAGTTACCAATGATAAATATCCTAACTTTTGATGGTGATATTCGTACACAAGCTGAAGTATTTGATACTAATGGGGAACCTAGCACGTTATATTCAACTGATATACCATTAGAATTTCAGAATTTAGAGCGTTTTGCTGCCCGTAAAACTGTTCTTGCACAATGTGAAAAACTAGGTATTTTGGAAAAAATAGAACCTCATGATTTAACCATTCCTTATGGTGATCGTGGCGGTGTTGTTATTGAACCTATGTTGACGGACCAATGGTATGTGCGAGCCAAAGTGCTTGCAAAACCAGCCATTGATGCCGTCAAAAATGGTGATATTCAGTTCGTACCAAAACAATACGAAAACATGTATTTTTCTTGGATGAATGATATTCAAGATTGGTGTATTTCCCGTCAATTATGGTGGGGACACCGTATTCCAGCTTGGTATGATAAACAAGGTAATGTATATGTGGGACGTGATGAAGCTGAAGTACGACGTGAAAATAATTTGCCAAATGATATTGAGTTAGAGCAAGATGAAGATGTGCTTGATACTTGGTTCTCGTCAGCGCTTTGGACATTTTCAACGTTAGGTTGGCCAGAAAATACTGACGACTTAACCACGTTCCATCCAACGAATGTGCTAGTGACCGGTTTTGATATTATATTCTTCTGGGTAGCTAGAATGATCATGATGACCATGCATTTTATAAAAGATGAACATGGAAAACCGCAAGTCCCATTTAAAACGGTGTATGTTACAGGTCTAATTCGTGATGAAGAAGGACAAAAAATGTCAAAATCTAAAGGAAACGTTATCGATCCTTTAGATATGATTGATGGTATTTCATTAGCTGATTTGTTAAAAAAACGAACAGGCAATATGATGCAACCACAACTTGCTGAGAAAATTGCTAAGCGAACAGAAAAGCAATTTCCAAATGGCATTGAAGCGCATGGTACTGATGCGCTACGATTTACACTCGCAGCACTAGCATCAACAGGGCGTGATATTAATTGGGATTTAAAACGTTTAGAAGGTTATCGTAATTTCTGTAATAAACTATGGAATGCAAGCCGTTATGTGTTAATGAATACTGAGCAGCATGATTGTGGTTTTAAAGGAGGAGATTTAGATTATTCGCTAGCTGATAAATGGATTTTGGCTGAATTTAATCAAACAGTTAAAACTTATCGTGAGGCATTTGATACTTATCGTTTTGATTTGGCTGCTAATATTTTATATGAGTTCACTTGGAACCAGTTCTGTGATTGGTATTTAGAACTAACGAAATCCATTTTAGCTAATGGCGAAGCATCGCAGCAACGTGCTGCCCGTCATACGTTAGTGACTGTATTAGAAGCTCTATTACGTCTGGCTCATCCAATTATTCCATTTATAACGGAAGAAATTTGGCAAAATGTAAAACTACTAATGGGTATTAAAGCTGATACCATTATGTTACAACCAATGCCTATTTTTGATAACCAGTCTTCAAATGATGAGGCAGTTGCAGATATTAATTGGATAAAAGATGCGGTAATTGCTGTACGTAATATTCGTGCAGAAATGAACATTGCACCAAGTAAGCCTCTGCAGTTATTAATTCGTAAAGCGTCACCAACAGTGCATCGAATTACTAGTAATAATATTAGTTTTATTGAATCATTAGCAAGATTATCTGAAATAGTCTTATTAGATGAAAATGAAACTGGACCTTTATCAGTAACTAAATTAGTTGACGGTGCAGAATTATTAATACCTATGGCAGGATTAATTAATAAAGAAAATGAACTTGCTCGTTTAGAAAAAGAAATTGCACGCATTGAAGGTGAAATTATGCGGATTGCAAACAAGTTATCTAACGCAAGCTTTGTTGATAAAGCACCTGCGGCAGTGGTCACTAAAGAGAAAGAAAAACAACAAGGTTATATTAATGATAAAGCCAAACTGCAAGAACAGTATTTGTTGATAAAAAATCTTTAATATTAATAATAAAAAGTCTCTCAAATGAGAGGCTTTTATACTTATTAAATCAAAATTTGTACCCAACTCCAATCATAGCAACCCAAGGATCAAGCTTATAATTGGCTGTCACTTTTGTATTGCCTAAATGTGTAGTTGCTTTCGTTTCAATATCAATATAACGTATTTGAGCATTAACGAGCCAATTTTCATTGAAAGTATAATCAGCACCAACCTGTGCTGCCCAGCCCCAGGAACTATCAAGATCTAAACCATGGAACCCAGCCTTTTTAGCTTCACCATTGAGTTTTTCATCAAAAAAGAAGGTGTAGTTTATGCCCATTCCAAGATAAGGTTGAAACTCATATTGCGAATCAAGCGGATACCAAACAGCACTTAATGTTGGCGGTAGGTGTTTAATTTTTCCTAAATGAGCACCAGAAAGGCCTGTTGAATTACCACCACCTAACTTAAGCTGATGGCTAAAAGGCGTTGCAGCTAGCAATTCGACACCAATATTATCAGTAACCATATATTGAAAGTTTAATCCAAGTTGGGTATCGTTATCTGCCTTTGCTTTTAGATCGCTTTTTACTCCACCTACTTTAACATGATCACTTTTATCTTGAGGATGAACATAAACTGGTCCTCCACGAATTATAATTTCATTTGCTGTATGAGCATAAGCCAAAGAGCTTACTAATCCCATTGAGATAAGCATTGTAATTGATGATACTTTCATTTTTGCCTCCAAAGTTAAATTGCGAATTAATGTAAATTATGACAACAAGTTTTAGTTAGATAAATAATATTGATTTTATAACTAATTTTATTTTACAATATTATAATACTGAATTTGATATTTCTGAGATTTATATCAAAATTCCTGACAAATAAAATTAAATTGATAACTTGCATTATTAATATAATTTATATAAAATAAACGGAAATGTTTAAGTGGGTTGTTAGCTCAGTCGGTAGAGCAGTTGACTCTTAATCAATTGGTCGCGGGTTCGATCCCCTCACAACCCACCATTCTTCTTATTTAAACTCTTATCTAATTCCAAAAAAATATTATATGATAAATAGCTAAGCTAAAAGTTATTTGCATCAAGTTGCACTGAATTGTGTATATGTTTTGTATACAAACTTTCTTGACTAAGTTGGCTAGTAATAAACTGTAGGAAAACGCCGAGTTGTTTACACTTCATGGTTAAAATAATCCTTTAAAAACTCATAAGGCGTTTTCCCTGAAATCGCTTTATGTGGTTTAACGGTATTATAAAAATTAATAAAGCGTTTCA
>NZ_JBIDFG010000031.1:0-8391 GCF_046635625.1 Gilliamella sp. BG1
GTACTATTAAATGCCAAAATACCATTAGGATTTAATGAATTATGTAATATATTCATCATTTCTTGCGATAATAGATTAGTTGCACCTGAACGCCAATGATAAGTAGTATTCATAATAATTAAATCATACTTTTTATCGCTATTTCGTTTAAGCCAACGTCGACCGTCATCAATATAGATATTAATTCGATGATCATCTAGTATTGGAGAAACAACTGGGTATTGTTTAATAATATCCAAGTAACCTTTATTAATTTCAATGGCGTCAATTGTTTCTAATGTAGGGAAACTTGATAGAGCACGCGTCCAAGCCCCACCACTTACACCAATAACCAACGCTTTTTTAGGATTTAAGTGAGTTGCTGCCAATAAATAAAGTCGATTTAAATCATTTATATCATTATCGGGATCTATATTTAAAATACCATCATACACACTGTTTCCTAATACAATATTTTTTCTTCCATCCTTATTGTCATCGGCGATATGAATTACACCATAGCGATTTTCAATATAAGAATTGATAGATATGTCTTGTCCGAAGCTATCTCTGAAAATATAATCAGTGTGTTTATCGACTAAACAAAAGCAACTAATACCAAGTATAGCAAAGGCAGAAACAGAAACTGCCGATTTTTTAATTATCATCAAGCCACCTAATAAGATACAAACAATACCTATTAAAATAAACATTGATGAAATAGAAATATAATCAAGAAGAACTCCGCCAATTAATAAACTACCAAGCGTTGAGCCAATAATATTAAAAAAATAGACTTTAGAAACTGAAACACCTACTTTTCCATTGGCTATATTCGTCCCTAAATGGTGCACAATTGGAAATAATATTGCATTTAAAGCTGCAACGACAAATATTAAAATACAACATGTACATACACATTCAAATAAACTATTTGGTTGATTTAGGCTTTGAATAACAAATGGAATCAATATATCAATAAGACCAGCAAAAATTAAAACCACTCCTCCGACCAATAGTAGGTTCGAATAGCGTGTACAAATTGCTTTGCCTCGATTTGCACCAAAAGCAATACCTAATAGAAAAAAGAACAGTACAAGTGCAAAAGCATAGGGAGCACCACCTAACATAAAGCTAACGATTCTAAACCATAGCATTTCTTGACCTAAGCTCATTAATCCAACTAAAAGCGAAATGCACCAAGCAAAATATTTCATAGCGATTTTCCTACTCCTAACTAACTATTATTATTTATAACTATTATAGTAAACATATAATTAATTGCTAATGTTTTATACAATTATTCATTTTACATCAAATACAACTAGATATAAACGTAATACAAACCGCCATTAGCTTTATTAATAACGCTATATTGGAAGATTAACTTATAAGTAATATTTATTTGACCAAAAACTAATTTTTGATTAACTTCACACGCAATATGGAATTAAAGCCTATTCCTTCTTAAATTATAAAACGATGAATTAGAGGCAATGATATGTTATATAACCAGCATCATGAAAAAGATAACTGTGGATTTGGTTTAATTGCTCACATTGAAGGACAACCAAGTCATAAAGTGGTGCGTACTGCAATTCACGGACTTGCCAGAATGCAACACCGTGGTGCCATTTTATCAGACGGTAAAACTGGCGATGGCTGTGGACTTTTATTACAAAAACCCGATCGATTTTTTAGATTAGTGGCACAAGATGCGGGCTGGCGTTTAGCAAGTAATTATGCCGTTGGTATGTTGTTTTTGAGCCAAGATGAAAAAGAAGCTCAAATTAGCCGTGATATTGTCGAAGAAGAATTAGCCAATGAAACCTTATCCATTCTAGGTTGGCGTGAAGTACCAATTGATAAAAGTGTGCTTGGTGAAATTGCCCTATCATCATTGCCTAAAATTGAACAAGTCTTTGTTAATGCACCCGCTGGATGGACAAAAATTGATTTAGAACGCCGCCTATACATGGTGCGCCGTCGAATTGAAAAACGGGTACAAGACGATACATTTTACGTTTGTAGCTTCTCAAATCAGGTCAATATCTATAAAGGCTTATGTATGCCTAAAGATTTACCTCGATTCTATCTAGATTTGGCTGACATCCGAATGGAAACAGCAATTTGTTTATTTCATCAACGTTTTTCAACCAATACTGTTCCTCGTTGGCCATTAGCGCAACCTTTTCGGCATTTAGCTCATAATGGTGAAATCAACACTATTGAAGGTAATAGACAATGGGCACAAGCACGTTCCTATAAATTTAAAACGCCACTCATTCCGGACTTACAAGATGCGGCACCTTTTGTTAATGTCACAGGTTCTGATTCAAGTTCATTAGATAACATGCTTGAGCTATTTCTTGTAGGAGGAATGGATATTGTACGAGCCATGCGCTTATTGGTTCCACCTGCATGGCAAAATAATCCTGACATGAACGAAGATCTGCGTGCTTTTTTTGACTTCAACTCAATGCATATGGAACCTTGGGATGGTCCTGCCGGTATTGTAATGTCTGACGGTCGTTATGCCGCATGTAACTTAGACCGTAACGGATTACGTCCTGCACGTTATGTAATAACGACAGACAAACTCATTACCTGTGCATCCGAAATCGGTATTTGGGATTATCAACCTGACGAAGTCGTCACTAAAGGACGCGTTGGTCCAGGTGAATTGTTAGTTATAGACACTGAAGAAGGTCGCATTTTACAATCGTCTGAAACAGACAACGATTTACAAAAACGTCATCCATATAAAGAATGGATGGAAAAAAATGTTAAAAGACTGATCCCTTTTGAAAACCTACCTGATGATAACATTGGCTCTCGATATTATGACGATATCTTGCTAGCAACTTATCAAAAACAATTTGGTTATAGTGCTGAAGAGCTAGACCAATGTATTCGAGTGCTAGGTGAAAACGGTCAAGAAGCCACCGGCTCAATGGGCGATGACACACCATTTGCGGTACTATCAACAAGACCTCGCTCAATTTATGATTATTTTCGTCAAAAATTTGCTCAGGTAACAAATCCGCCTATCGACCCACTACGCGAATCACACGTTATGTCACTTTCAACTAGTATTGGTCGTGAAATGAACGTGTTTGCCGAAGCAGAAGGTCAGGCGCATCGTGTTGCGTTCAAATCTCCTGTTTTGGTTTATTCAGATTTTAAACAATTAACAGCATTAGAATCACGTTATTACAAATCAGAAGCCTTAGATATCACTTATGAAATCGATGGTAGCCTGCGCGATGCCATTGAACAATTATGTGGTGATGCTGAAGCAAAAGTTCGCAATGGCACGGTATTATTGATTTTATCAGATAAAAATATAGCGCCTGATCGCTTACCAATTCCTGCGCCTATGGCAGTTGGAGCTGTTCAGCAACGCTTAGTTGAAAAAAACTTACGTTGCGATGCTAATATCATTGTCGAAACCGCAAGCTGCCGTGATCCACATCAATTTGCGGTACTTCTTGGTTTTGGTGCAACCGCAATTTACCCTTATTTAGCCTACGAAATCTTAGGCCAAATGGTCGATAATAGCACAATAAACAAATCTTACCGTGAAGCCATTCTTAATTATCGTAATGGAATTAACAAAGGCTTATATAAAATTATGTCAAAAATGGGCATTTCAACCGTCGCCTCTTACCGCTGTTCAAAACTATTTGAGGCAGTTGGCTTAAATAAAGAGGTCGTTGAACTTTGTTTCCAAGGAGTTACTAACCGTATTAATGGTGCCAATTTTGATGATTTTGCGCAAGACCAATTTAACTTATCAAAAAGTGCATGGCTGAAAAGAAAACCATTAGAACAAGGTGGGTTACTTAAATATGTTCATGGTGG
Organism: Gilliamella sp. BG1; assembly: GCF_046635625.1. Taxonomy (NCBI): domain Bacteria; kingdom Pseudomonadati; phylum Pseudomonadota; class Gammaproteobacteria; order Orbales; family Orbaceae; genus Gilliamella; species Gilliamella sp. BG1. The sequence goes on from NZ_JBIDFG010000031.1 coordinate 3,844, forward strand.
TGAATATCATGCTTATAATCCTGATGTAGTACAGTCACTACAAAAAGCGGTCAATAATGGCAATTATGAAGATTACAAACGCTATGCCGATATCGTCAACAACCGCCCTATTGCCACCTTGCGTGATTTATTAAAGCTCAATCCACCTGAAAACGCAGCTATTCCACTTGATCAAGTCGAACCAGAAGAATCACTGTTCAAACGCTTTGACTCGGCAGCCATGTCAATTGGTGCGCTAAGCCCTGAAGCACATGAATCCCTTGCCGAAGCAATGAACACGCTCGGTGGTTTTTCAAATTCAGGCGAAGGAGGTGAAGATCCAGCTCGCTACAACACCATAAAAGTATCACGCATAAAACAAGTTGCATCAGGTCGTTTTGGTGTAACACCAAGTTACTTAATGAGTGCCGATGTTATTCAAATCAAAGTAGCACAAGGAGCAAAACCGGGGGAAGGTGGTCAGTTACCTGGCGACAAAGTCACACCATATATTGCTAAATTGCGTTTTTCTGTACCGGGTGTCACACTTATTTCACCACCACCTCATCACGACATTTACTCGATTGAGGATTTGGCACAATTAATATTTGACCTAAAACAGATTAACCCTAATGCCATGATTTCGGTTAAATTAGTATCAGAGCCAGGCGTTGGCACAATCGCAACTGGAGTTGCTAAAGCCTATGCCGACTTAATTACCATTTCAGGCTATGATGGTGGAACAGGCGCCAGCCCATTAACTTCAGTCAAATATGCTGGTTCTCCATGGGAATTAGGGTTGGTTGAAACTCAGCAATCATTAGTCGCCAATGGGTTACGTCACAAAATACGTTTACAAGTAGACGGTGGTTTAAAAACGGGTACCGACATTGTCAAAGCAGCTATTTTAGGTGCTGAGAGTTTTGGATTTGGAACAGGACCAATGGTTGCCTTAGGTTGTAAATATCTGCGTATTTGCCACCTTAATAACTGTGCAACGGGTGTTGCAACGCAAGACGAAAAACTGCGTAGCGAACATTATCATGGCCTGCCAGAAAAAGCGATAAACTATTTCCGCTTTATTGCGCGTAACACGCGAGAAATTATGGCCGAGCTAGGTGTCAGTCGTATCGTCGATTTGATAGGACGCACCGATCTGTTATTAGAACTTGATGGCATCACAGCAAAACAACAAAAACTTGACCTATCAGGACTGCTCGAAACAGCAAAACCTATTGATGGCAAACCAGTTTATTGTATTGAAGACAATAAACCATTTGATAAAGGTGTGCTAAATAAAGAGATCATCACACAAGCACAACAATTTGTTGATAATCGCCAAAGCCAAAGCCTCTATTTTGATATACAAAATACTGATCGCTCTGTGGGTACTAGTTTATCTGGCTATATTGCCAAAAAATATGGTGACCAAGGTCTTGTTGCTGATCCTATTTCGCTTAACTTTAACGGCACTGCGGGTCAAAGTTTTGGTGTTTGGAACGCTGGAGGTGTGGACTTAACACTCACAGGCGATGCCAATGATTATGTTGGTAAAGGCATGGCTGGCGGTCGTATTGTGATTCGACCACCGCAAGGCTCAGCATTTTTAAGCCATGAAGCAACCATTGCCGGTAATACCTGCTTATATGGTGCAACTGGAGGAAAACTCTTTGCCGCTGGACGTGCTGGAGAACGATTTGCGGTACGTAATTCTGGTGCAATTAGTGTTGTTGAAGGCATTGGAGACAATGGCTGTGAATATATGACAGGCGGTATTGTCTGCGTATTAGGTAAAACAGGAGTTAACTTTGGTGCAGGTATGACAGGTGGTTTTGCTTATATTTTAGATGAAGATAGTGATTTCCATAAACGCATAAATAAAGAGTTAGTGGAACTATTGAATGTTGCTGATTACTCAATTCACGAAGAACATTTACGTGGTTTAATAATGGAGCACGCTCAACTTACCCATTCATCACGCGCGGAAGAAATTTTGGCTAATTGGGATGATTATTCAAAACAATTTGTATTAGTCAAACCAAAATCGAGTGATGTAACAGCGCTACTTGGGCACCGCAGTCGCTCATCAGCAGAATTACGTATTCAAGCACAGTAAGGAGAACACGAAAATGAGCCAAAATGTTTATCAATTTATCGATTTACAACGTGTTGATCCGCCTAAAAAATCGTTAAACATTCGCAAAATTGAATTTGTTGAAATTTATGAAGGATTTTCTGCTCCACAATCACAAGCGCAGGCTGATCGTTGCCTTGCTTGTGGCAACCCATATTGTGAATGGAAATGCCCTGTGCATAACTATATACCCAATTGGTTAAAACTGGTTAATGAAGGCAAAATATTAGAAGCGGTTGAACTCTCACATCAAACCAACAGCCTGCCTGAAGTTTGTGGCCGAGTTTGCCCACAAGATCGCCTTTGCGAAGGCTCTTGTACTTTAAATGCTGAATTTGGCGCAGTTACCATAGGTAATATAGAGCGTTATATTACTGATGAAGCCTTTAGAATGGGTTGGAAACCTAATTTATCAAACGTCGAAAAAACAGGATTGAAAGTTGCAGTTATTGGTGCTGGTCCTGCTGGCCTTGCTTGTGCCGATGTCTTAGTCCGCAATGGCGTAACGCCAGTGGTGTTTGACCGTCACCCTGAAATTGGTGGACTACTCACCTTTGGCATCCCAGCGTTTAAACTTGATAAAGAAGTATTAATCAACCGAAGACATATTTTTACTGAAATGGGCATTGAGTTCCGTCTAAATACTGAGGTCGGTAAAACGGTACAATTAACCGACTTAATCAACGAATTTGATGCGGTTTTTGTGGGTGCTGGAACTTATCAATCAATGCGAGCGGGTCTTCAAAACGAAGATGCCAACGGCGTTTATGATGCCTTACCATTTTTAATTGCCAACACTAAACACATAATGAAACATGCGCAAACCCAAGATACCCCATACATTGACATGAAAAACAAACGTGTTGTGGTATTAGGTGGTGGTGATACTGCAATGGACTGTGTACGAACATCTATTCGTCAAGGTGCAACTGAAGTTACTTGTGCTTATCGCCGAGACGAAGCCAACATGCCGGGCTCAAAACGAGAAGTCAAAAACGCCAAAGAAGAAGGCGCACAGTTCCAATTTAACGTACAACCTCTCAGCATTGAAATTAACAGTACAGGACAAGTAACAGGCATAAAAATGGTAAGGACAGAACTCGGCGAGCCAGATGCAAAAGGACGACGCTCGCCAGTAATTATCGAAGGTTCTGAATTTATTCTTCCTGCCGATGCAGTAATTATGGCTTTTGGATTCAAACCACATGCCATGCCTTGGCTTGCTCAGCATGGTGTCGAATTTGACCCACAAGGCAAAATCATCGCACCCGAAGCTAACAGCTACCAAACCACCAATCCAAAAATCTTTGCTGGTGGCGATGCTGTTCGTGGTTCTGATCTAGTTGTCACTGCCATTAGCGAAGGTCGCAAAGCGGCTGAAGGTATCTTAGATTACTTAGAGATTTAGCGACTATCTTGCTCTCAATCAAAATTACTTTAAATAAAAAACAAACCCGCTTTAAAACAGCGGGTTTTTAATGATTCGAGTTTTTATTTTTAATTTTAGTAGCTCAGATTTAATCTAACAGATACTTATTACTCATTAGCATTCATTTCAACAAAATCGAGTTAACTTCTTGTAATATTATATGCTTCTTCTATTTGCAGAATAAATAAGAAAACAGTAAAATTAGCGATTTTACTATTATCGTTACACTAAAAATTAACGTTACATCAATTATCTACTGCATCAGGTATGAATAATATTTATAAAAAGCATTAATTATTAATAAAAACATAAGTTAATTATAAAATGGAGATAGTATGAAAAGTAAAGGTGTCGCATATTTATTATGGTTCTTTCTTGGAATGTGGGGAGCCCATCGCATGTACTGTGGAAAATGGATTACAGGCTTCATTTGGTTTTTTACTGCTGGTTTATTAGGTATTGGATGGTTTTTAGACCTATTTCTAACTAGCGGTATGGTTGACTATGCTAACTGTATCTACAAAAGTAAATATAATCTGTCACCAAATAATATTTCAATTCAAGTTAATAACGCTTGCCACACTGAACCATCAACACAGGCTATAAATGAAAAAAATTCATAGTATGTAAAAAGGCTATTTACATTTCATGATTAAAATAATCCTTTAAAACTCATAAGGCGTTTTTCCCTAAAATCACTTTATGGGGTTTAAAGGTATTATAAAAATTAATAAAGCATTTGAGCTTTTATTTTCTATCTTTTGCATCACTAAATATTTGTTGATTACGCTACATATTAATTCAAAATTAGTATCACTCTTTTCGGCTTTTCCATTCGGTTTGAAGGTTGGTGGTTTTTGTAAATATTTTTTCAACTTTAACCAAACGTTTAATTCCATAAAAAATAGTTTTATAACGTTCATTCTTACTAGGGGCTGTTGATCTTTGCTGTACATAAATTACTCAACAATACATTGGCAGCCACATTAACATAAATGCCAGTGAT
>NZ_JBIDFG010000032.1:0-7460 GCF_046635625.1 Gilliamella sp. BG1
CACTGGCATTTATGTTAATGTGGCTGCCAATGTATTGTTGAGTAATTTATGTACAGCAAAGATCAACAGTCCCTAGTCACTAAAAAAGAAATAGATATAAAAAAAGGAACCATTTTTATTCAAAAATGGTTATTATTAATGGAATTTGTTATGGAAGAAAAAGGACTAGTTTTAAAAAATTATGTGTTGCACAATTTATTTAGCACATAACTAACCGCCACAAAACCAAAGGTGGCTGTAACTGTTGTAATTGCGCCGAACCCTGACTCACAGTCCATTTTTTTAGGTCCATCTGCTTCACTTTTTGTTAAACATACTTGTCCATTTTTAGAAGGGTACGTTAATTGCTCAGTCGAAAATACACAAGGAATGCCGTATTTACCTTTGCTATCTTTATTTAATTTATAATTATACTTTAGTTTTTCACGTAACTTTGCTACTAATGGATCTTGAATTGTCTTTGCCAAATCTGCAATTTTAATTTGGGTTGGATCTTTTTGTCCACCAGCTCCACCAATGGTAATCACTTTCAATTTTTGTCGCTTACAATATGCAAGCACAGCCGCTTTATCATGTACACTATCAATTGCTTCAATAATATAGTGATAACATGGGGATTGCTTTGTTCCTAAATATTCACCAACATTATCTGAATTAATAAAATCATCAATTTCATTCACGATACATTCAGGGTTAATTTGTAAAATGCGTTCAGCCATAACCGAGGTTTTAGCTTTGCCAATATTGGATTTTAACGCATGAATTTGGCGATTTGTATTTGTTACACAAACATCATCCATATCAATTAGGGTAATTTGACCAATACCACTACGCGCTAGCGATTCAGCAACCCAAGAACCTACACCACCGATACCAATTACACAAATATGCGCTTGTGAAAAACATTGCAAAGCCGACTCACCATAAAGCCTAGCTATACCGCTAAAACGTTGAAAGTAAGATTCTTTATTCATCAATAATTAATAATAGTGTTTTATACTAAAACAACTACTCTCCTGAAACTTTTTTACAAATTATAACTGTAATATTTTTTATATAAAGAACTTATCAATAAGTATTAGAGATATTATACCTTTCACGAATAAAAAACCAAATTCATAACTCTTATAAAGGTCAGCTACATCATCATCGACGATAAATAATTGGTAAGATATTATGTGTATTTGTTTAGCTTATTAGTTTTTCCTACAATTTGCCATTTCATACCAAGCAATTGTACCTTTAGCTTGAGCAAAGTAGATAAAGGGTCTAATAACCTGTCAGGCCGTAATACCCTCGTGCTTAGTCAGGCTAACGTCGAGCAAAATAGAGCTATATATTAAAATGGTTAACAATTTTAATATAGATTGAACATATCTATTTTTTAGATCAAACAAAATTGTTATACGCTAGATACTAAAGTCTTAACAGTATATAATATTAAAAATTTTTAATCTTACTTTAAATAAAGTATTGGAGTTTTAATTTTTTATGAAAGAATATAAGGTAGTTATTTATCAAGAAAACGCTTTTTCTTCGTTTCTTTTTGGATCAGCTAATGTTAATCCAGCTAGGTTTACCGAGTTACTAAATAAAAATGCTGAAGCAGGCTGGCGTGTAGTAACGATGGAAAGAGAGATACGTCGCTTGTTCTTATTCTGGAATCGAGAAGCTCACATTGTTATCCTTGAGCGTGACCGTATTTAACAATCCCAAAAGCATTTTTATTAAAATAATCCATTACAGGTAATAATATTTTAAATTAATAGTTGTAAGGTTAGAAATCAATATGCTCATTAGGGCATATTATTTCTACTAAATAAGATAAACTCAAACTGGCTAATTGCTAAATTAGTAAATTAGAAGTATTAATTCTTTGTTAAAAAGTTTCAGGAAACACTATGTTTCAGTATAAAATAGGCAACTTTAAGATTTATGCTGTAATTTTTGCTCTGCTAGAGCTAAAAAAACAATACCTATAATGATAGATAACCCACCAAGCATGCGTGTCAATGTAATTTGCTCATCAAAAACAATAACCGATACCAACATTACTGTAACCACCTGTAAATGAGAAGCGGCAAAAGCTGGACCCACTGGGGCTTTTTTTAATAATACCATCCAAGTGACAAATGCCCCTGTATAGCCAAGCATTACTAAATAAGCCCAACCATAAGTAAAAATACGGATTAACCAATCAATACTCACTTCAAATGGCATAGCTGATATTGCCGTTAATTTAAAGCTTGTTTGACCAAATGTGTCAAAAAATAATAGTAAAATAAATCCAATAATATAAAATTTTTTCATTACGTAAGCCCCACTAAAACTACGCCAGTAGTAATAAAAAATATACCAATGATACGAAATAAAGTAAGGTGCTCTTGAAATAAGATACGCCCAGCTAACATAACAGTTATGATATTAAATGAACCTAGTAAAATACCTTGCGATAAAGGCACTTTACTTAAAAATGCTAGCCAAAAAATAAAACCGATAAAATATGTGCCAAACCCCAACCAAAGCCAAAAATTGCTAAATAATTTTTGCCAATAATGTAAACCCTGCTTATTTTTTGAAGTAATTGCGGCATACTTAAATGCAATTTGCCCAACAGTATCACAGGCAATATTAATTAACCAAAGAACAATAATTAAGGTTGACACTGCTGGCAAAATCCGTGTATTTCTAGCACACTATGTTTGATTAAAAAATCACTTTGTTGTGCTAACTGTTTAAATTGATGTTCGATATCTTGTGAATGTTTTTCAGTGATTCGCTGACATTTATCGCAAATAAATAAAATTGAAATATGTTCAGGATCTTGAAAATGTGGACAAATAATATAGCTATTAGAAGATTCCACTTTATGGATAAAACCTTGTTCAAGTAAAAATTCAAGTGCACGATAAATTGTTGGAGGTTTAGCTTGTGGTTCGCTTACTTTTAGTAGATCTAAAAGATCATAGGCACTCATTGCTTTATTTGCCGTTAACATAATATCTAAAACTGTTCGACGTTGCGTTGTCAGTTTAATACCACGTTTTTTGCATAAAGTTTCAATCTTTTCAATTAACAGATTATGCATTTAATATCCTTTGCCTTTAGCCATAATTTTTTTGTGCAGCTTTTCTTCGTCTTATTTCTTTAGGATCATTGATTAAAGGGCGATATATTTCAATACGATCGCCATTTTTAACCAATTCATTAAGATCACAACGTTTTCCATAGATGCCGATTAAATGTTCATCTAGTTTAATCTGGCATAACGATAAGATATTGGATTTTGTAATTGCTTGCAAGACATTCGTTTGCTCATCAACATTACAATTAATTACTGTTGGATTATTCGGTAACGCATAAACAACTTGAATATTGATCATTTTAATAAATCTGCCTTGCTCTTTTTGAAAACGCATTAACCATACTAGTCATGATTTCTTTAAATATAGGAGTAAAAGTCATATCTAATAATTTATTTTTGAACTCAAAATCTAAATTGAGACTAATTTTACTTTGGTTTTCAGTAATTTTAACAAATTGCCACCGACCCGATAATTGTTTAAATGGACCTTCTAAAAGCGTTATATCAATTGAGTTAGGTTCATTAACTCTATTTAATGTGGTAAAAGATTTTTTAAAACCGAACTTTTCAACCTTAATAAAGGCAGTCATAATATTATCTTGTTTTCTAATAATGCCTGTTGCGATACAATCAGGAATGAATTCTGGATATTTTTCTATATCATTAACTAAAGCAAACATTTGCTCAATTGAGTAGGGCTCAATAACTTCGTGAAAAACATGTGCCATAATAATAAAATAAAAAGTTAAAATTAGTAGCATATAGTATCACGTAACTCTATAATAACGCACATTATGACTAAGAAAAAATTACACAAGCCGGGATCGGCAACTATTGCATTAAATAAACGTGCACGCCATGAGTACTTTATTGAAGAGGAAATTGAGGCGGGATTATCCCTGCAAGGTTGGGAAGTAAAATCTCTCCGTGCAGGTAAAGCAAATATTAGTGATAGCTATGTTTTACTTAAAGATGGTGAAGCATGGTTATTTGGTGCAACTATTACGCCGTTAAATGTTGCCTCAACGCATGTTATTTGTGAACCGATGCGAAATCGTAAGTTGCTGCTAAATGAGCGTGAGCTCAACTCATTATTTGGTCAGATCAACCGCCAAGGCTATACGGTTGTTGCTCTTTCGTTATATTGGAAAAACGCATGGGCAAAAGTAAAAATTGGTGTTGCCAAAGGTAAAAAAGAATACGATAAACGTACCGATATTAAAGAACGCCAATGGCAAGTTGATAAAGCACGTATTATGAAAAACGCAAATCGGTAATGTTTTGATTCACTTCGTAAAATATAACGCTAGCAGTAGATATCGATTCAATTTCTGTTTTAATTAGATTTGCTAGCGCTATCTTTTTTAGTACATTATAAATCTACAATATACTAACGTTGATCATCAACAGTTACGCCTGCTGGCGGAGTAAATTTGAATTTGTCTAATGCGACTTTACCTAGTGTTTGTCGAGACAAGTCATAAAAACTACGTTGGCCATCTTCTTCTATAATAGTAAAGTTAGAAATCATACCTGTAGGTAATACCGAAATAATAAAGTCTTGATTAGACCCATCTGTTGGTTTTAAGGTAAACGAATCTTGTTTACGAGTGACATTATAAACATTCCAAATTGGATTCTGACTGTCAGTAATCAGTAACATTAATCGGTTATCAATCGCTTTTTTCAAGTCCATTACACTAACTTGTTGAACTGCTGGTGTGTATACCCACATATTCTTTCCATCAGAAATAATCGATGTTTCATCAGGTTCATTCATCGTCCAATTAAAATAGTAAGGTCTACTAACCCATAAATCACCTTTACCTTCTTGTACTTGTTGATTATCGGCCGTTTTCACATCTTGCGAAAACCTTGCATAAAACCCGTCAATTTTATCTAAACGTTGTTGTAATACTTCTTTATCGCTAGCCCATGCAGATAAACTAACTAATGCTCCGATTAAAAGTAAAAACTTTTTCATAATCAATCCTTATGTATTTATTCTATAAAAATATGTTAAATATATTTTGATTACTATATATGATCGAAATATTACCGTTTTTATTCCACTGGGGGAAGATATTTTCTTTTCTTTTTTCACTTACAAAATAACAAGTATATAATAGGTTTTATTTTACAAATGCGGATAAATACCTGCCATGCCGAGTATGTCTTTTGAATTTACTACTGATGAATTTAAACCATTAGCAGCTAGAATGCGCCCACGTAATCTAGCTGAATATATAGGTCAATCTCATCTATTGGGGAAAGATAAACCGCTACCAAAAGCAATTGAAGCTGGAAATTTACACTCAATGATCCTTTGGGGGCCGCCAGGCACGGGCAAAACAACTTTAGCTGAAATTATTGCTCATCATGCTAATGCTAAAGTTGAACGAGTTTCTGCCGTTACATCTGGCATAAAAGATATTCGTGAAGCAATTGAACGTGCTAAAATTAATCAGCAAGCAGGGATCCGCACTATATTATTTGTTGACGAAGTTCATCGTTTTAATAAAAGTCAACAAGATGCGTTTTTGCCTTATGTCGAAAACGGTACTGTTACGTTTATTGGAGCAACAACTGAAAACCCATCATTTGAATTAAATTCTGCGTTATTATCTCGTGCAAGAGTCTATTTACTCAAATCATTAACCAACCATGACATTGAGCAAATTTTACAGCAGGCAATGGATGATCCTAAGCGTGGTTATGGTAATAAAAACATCAATCTACCAGAAGAAACAAAAAAACAAATTGCTGAATTCGTTGGTGGTGATGCAAGGCGAGCACTTAACACACTTGAACTATTAATTGACATGTCAGATGGGCATGAACTTACACCTGATTTACTCAAAGAAGTTATAGGAGAACGTAATGCGAGATTCGACAATCAAGGCGATCGTTTTTACGATTTAATTTCCGCGGTACATAAATCAATACGTGGTTCCGCACCTGATGCCGCTCTTTATTGGTATGCAAGAATTATATCAGCTGGCGGAGATCCACTTTATGTTGCACGTCGATTATTAGGCATTGCCTCGGAAGATGTTGGTAATGCCGATCCTAGAGCTATGCAAGTCGCGCTTGCCGCATGGGACTGCTTTACAAGAGTTGGTCCTGCTGAAGGTGAACGTGCAATTGCACAAGCAATCATCTATCTTGCTTGTGCACCAAAAAGTAATGCAGTTTACCTTGCATTTAAACAAGCAATGACTGATGCCGAATCAAAACCTGATTACGATGTTCCTGAGCATTTACGCAACGCTCCAACAAGCTTAATGAAAAACTTAGGTTATGGCGCTGAGTATCGTTACGCCCACGATGAACCCAACGCTTTCGCAGCAGGTGAAAATTACTTCCCGCCAGAAATGGCTAATACAAAATATTATCGCCCAACAACTCGTGGTGCTGAAAAAAATTATACTGAAAAATTAGCATGGATAGAAGAACAAAACCTCTCAAGCTCTATTCAACGTTATAAGTCTAAAAAATAGAGGCTGTGTTTATTTTTTATAAAAATATTCTGAAGGTATTTGATCTAACAAAATAATTATAAAATGGAGAACACTATTTCTACATACTTATTTTTGTACCTACCTTTAAATCTTAAAATAATGTTAAAAACTTTCAGGAAACTATGTGTTTGAGTATAAAATTTTAAATAATTAAAGTGCTTTTTATCTAAAAATATGTCGGGTTAGATTTGTATCATTTTAACAACCTGGAGCAAGCAAATAGAATGACCGAAAATGACTTACCATTTATAATACTGAAAAAATCATGAGACATTAAATAGTATAACGCCTATTGAATACAAAACACAAAAACAACTAGCATGATTTTCTACGTTAGTTTTGTATTAAAAATGAGATAATCACACTTCAGCTAGTTGTAAACTATTAAAATTATGAAATAGGATTAATTTTATGCCGGCATTATCTGAATATTCAAATATATCAAACACTGTACTCAATATATTAGATAAAAAAGGATACCGAATTTGGTATGACGAAAAGTTAAAAATGTACTGTGCTGAAAAGAACGGTTGGGATTTTATGGCCGATTCACCATCAGGTTTGTTAGGTTTAATTAGCATTTATGAATTTAAAAAACCAGCTATATATAAAAAATATTGGTGGAAAGATGATGATAAAAACTTACTAAACAATTTAAGAAAGAAACCTAAATACATATCAGTTATAGATAAAAATATAAGATAGATTAAAGTTAAGTTACTAAAAATAAAGCAAAAGCAACTAAGTGATTTTTTACATATCATAAAATAATAATATAAAAGCAAAAAGCCCAGCATGACTGCTGGGCTCTCTATATTTAAAAGTCTGGCGGCACCCTACTCTCACATGGGTAA
>NZ_JBIDFG010000033.1:0-5350 GCF_046635625.1 Gilliamella sp. BG1
ACCTCCAAAGCTTCTGGCTCTTTCAATAACTGGATATAAGCGAATTCTGGCAATAAAGATAAGGGATGATTTGCCTAGGCTTTTTCTAGCTTGTTGTTCTGTAGGAGCTAATGCCTCAAATACTTTGGCAGTAGTAAGGTCATAGAATTTAAATAGTTTAGTTTCACGATTACTTTTTTCTTTATAATTCGTTTTCAACATACTATTTACCTCCCTTACGGTTTTGTGTAGCATCAAGTAGGTTAATTTGATTTGAAGCGAAACAGGCAACATCTCTTAATTGTGCTAGTAAATAGCCAATATCGCGCATATCACTTTTAAGGTTCTGCTCGGAATAACTCTCATTTTCACTAGCCCAAAACATCAGGTTACCAATCGCACCTATTCCATATAGAATAGATTGCTGTAGTTCTTCAAAATGGTTCTCAGCTTGTAGTAAATAGTGTGTTGGAATATCTGCTTGATAGAGATTTAAAACAGAAATTAAATTAGATAGGTCAGGTTGCCCATTTTTAGGGCGTAGGGTATCATTACTATTAGCCATAGCATTACTCCGTTTAATGTTTGTGGTTAGATAGCTCATTGAGGCGCAAACTCTCTGGGCTATTGTTTTTTGGGGCGCGACCATTATAATGGTCGTTACCATGTAATTATAATAATATTGGGTAATTACCATGTCAACACCAAAAGAAAAAAGATCACCACAATACCAAATGCGATTAACCGAAGAATTTCGGCAACAGTTAGAAGAAGAAGCTATGAAAGATGGCGATACTAGTTTGGCTACTTGGATTAAAAGAGTTTTAAGAAAAGAATTACAATCACGAGGAATTATACCTAAAGCATAATAATTAAGTTTCTTGTGGTTTCTTTTTATGGACTCAATAAACCTACTTTTAAAATTCAACCCCATGCAATGATTAGTACGCATTAAAAAAACGGTTTTCACTGCGTACTTAGCGCGTACTTTTACACTGGTTTCCATTGAAATAGGCTTTTTTGACTGAAAACTAGAATTATTGCCAACCAAGAAGAATGATTTCACCTTTTGGATGGCGTTAATCCCATCAAAATAGCAATTTAAGCGATTATTTAGGGCTTGGGTATATTGCCCTATTGCTAGGGCGTTAAATGGGTGTGTAGTCATCATAATTAAGCCACCTTACCCAATAACCGAATCATGTAGCTTTGTGATAACTTGATGAGTTCTGCTTTTCGTTTTTCATAATTCCAACCCATATCTATTAACGTGATATTGGATTTCTCAAGGTAAGCTAAGTGATTAAGCTGTTCTTCAGTGATATGGTCGCGAATATCACCCGTGAGATTATGAGCTTTTCGGTAAGCCTTTGCTGTCATGCCAAGTACAATACGATTAATCATATCAAATTCATTAGTATAGTGATGTGGCTTGGTCTCCTTGCCTAGGGATAATCGTTGTATAGTTAAAGCGTCACACATAGGACGGCTATAATCTGCGACTTCTAAACGCGCTTTTAATCGATTAAGTGCTTTCTTTTGGATTGCTGGAGCGATTTCTTTAAGGTGTTCTTCACAACGTATAAAGTACTTTCTTATTGCTCGTCCTTTCTCGTTGTTTTCAATCATTGCTAATTCTTTAGCCATGTTTAAAGTTAGATGATAATCAATACTTCTACGGTCTCCGCCTCTTACCGCTTCCCTTTTATTAAGCTGTTTGTTTTTTATACTTTGATTCACCAATTCGGGGGAATCAAAAAACACATAATCATCATTTTCAATAAAGCCATATTGTTCTATACGCCCTTTTATCCATGTAGAAAAATCACGCCCTACACCAAGAAAATGATGTAATTGTTTTGCGCTAACTGTTTGCTGTAATTTACCGTTTAATTGTGTTTCGGTTACTGGTACTAAATTATTAAAATCTGTCATTTTTTATCTCCTAACGTGTCCGAAAATTCCCCGTTTAGCTAAATTTAGGCAAAGGGATACCGTCGGAATGAGCTTTGCTATAAAATCAATTAATTAAGCTGCTTTGCTTGGATAAAGTGCTAAAATTTGGCTGATATCCGATTCAGTTAATAAGCTATTTTCATAACTAAGAATCAGATTAACCACCTTTTGAGCATCTTCCTTATTGGCTAGGTAATAGCGATAGTGTGAGCCTATTCCGTCGGTATTGGGTTCATCCATGCGCTTTAATGTGATGCCTAACTTTCTTTCTAGTTCTGAACAGTAATTTCTACCGCTAGAAAGCCTACAGGTGCGCAATATCTCATTTTCGGTAATACCATTGTCACCAGTACACGCAATTAATAGGTAAGCTCTCGGCTTTTTGGGTAGCTTTTTATAATCAGATTGGCTATGATTGGAAGCGTCAAGATTCCAATGCAAGCCCTCGATTATTTCGCGATATAGAGGGTTTTGTTTTATCACCATTATGCTACCTCGCGACGTTCAGCCTTTCGACTTTCTAGCCAAGAATTAACTTCATCAAAAGAAAGCATAACTTTGCGAATGCCTACACGAATAGGCTTGGGTGCTAATGGGTCGGTTTTGATTAGATTGTAGTAGGATGTTTTACTCCTAAATCCTGCATAAGCTAAGAATTCGGCAATTGTAATTAATTTTTTGGTCATATGTGTATCACTCCGTTTTTTGTTGAACTGGAATGATTAAATCACATTAAAGTACTATCATAGCAACACTATTAGGGGTTACAGTAATAGTAAAAAAGGAACTATGACAGTTCCTTAATCTATTGGTATTACTGGTTTTGTTACTATAATAGTAAAAGTTACTTACTTCTATTAATTGGGCATGAAACTAATTCTATTGCTTTTGCTAATTGGTCTGTTTGGACATTGTAATTTGCTTTTAAAGCTTCACAAATAGCATCTTGTGTAGGCCTAGTTCTTCTATCTTGCTCATTATACTTAGACCATTCTTTATTTCTAATCTGTATAGCTAATAATAAGGGGTCGTCTGCTCTATATTTGCCAAGTAAAATAGGAATTTGTTCTTTTAATTCCTCTATTTTTATTTGAGCCTTATTTAGCTGCTCGGTTAATTTTTGATTATCAAGCTTTAGTTGCTTAATTTCTTCTGTTAAATCTTGGTTATTATTTACTGAAACTTGTTCATTTGATTTAATAGCTTCTAAATTAGAATTAATTATTCTTTGTTTATTTAATTCCTCTTCAAGCTGCTTTATTCGCTGCTCAAGCTCGTAATTGTTTTGATTCAATTCTTCGACATCTTCGTCAATAGGTAGCGGCCATCTAAAATTATATTTATTAGCCCATTTTGTAACTTCATTTTTATTTAAAGTAATATCATCGCGCCATTCTTGCCCAAAATCCTCGATAGTTACAATATTCTTACCATGAAGTATGTTATTATCCACTGCGTCCCATAGAGATGCTTTGTAACCTTTCACATCATCACAATATTGAGATCTATTTGAAAAGTGGAAAGGATCATAGCCCGCCATAATATTAGCAGCTTCTTTTAATTGAATTGTTTTTCTTGATAAAAATGGTTTTAGTTCTTTTGGTAAGTTATTAACAAGATCTATTTTATTTTTAAGATTTGGTAGCTCATTAACATCTAAATTGAACCCTAATAAAATTTCTAATTCATTACAATTAAAGCAATAATTCCGATAATCATCATTTAATTTTTTTTCAATTGCCATTATCTAATCCTTTCTAAAATGGTATTTCTGAATCCCAATCAATAGGTGAATCCACTTCTTTTTCAAACGCTCTACTATCATTTTCAATAATACGTTTAAGCATAACATCGATGAATATATCGTCTTTCACATAAGTAAATGTAGCAATTCCTAAACGTTTACCAAAGCAAGGAGGGTTTTCATACCAATTATTAAAATCAAAATTTTCTGAAAGTTTTATTAATAAATATTCAGCAGCAGTAATCCTGTCAATGTTAAATTTTTTAGAGATTAATAATAAAGTGTCTTCAACACTTATAAGTTTTCTTTTCGCTTCTTCTAACTCTTTGATAGCATCTACCATACGCCCCTCACGCCCCTAATAGATATTTGCGCCAGTTCGCTAGGGTTGCGAATGTTCGGGGATCAGCCTAGACGCAAATAATACATTAATATACAGTTAGGTACATTATAGCACTGTGTTTATGTACATTAAATATTGTTTTTATATTTATAATTCAATACACTTGCATTTTTAGATACTTGTAAACATTTTGTTAATTTATCAATTAAATATTCAATCTCATCACTTTCAAAAACCAAATAAATATATGAATCAACATCACTATAGTATTTACTTTCAATATCCCACTCAGGTGAAATATACCCTTTCTTTATGATATTTTGGAAATGCCAATCTTCATGGTTTTTTAGTGGGTTAATAACTTCCGTCATCCAAAAATATTGATGATCCGTATTCTTTCCTTTAATAAAAAAACCTAAGAAATTATTCTTCCTGTCATACTTAGCAAATAATGTATTTTCGGGTAAACAATGTAAATAATGATCTGTGCATGGGTACATTACAATTCCTCTTTCATAATAATAAAAATGTTACCGTTTAACCTATCTAGGCATTAGCTTATCAATATATTTATTAGCGTTACGCCAGTAAATATTTTCAATACAGATTAATTAGCTTGTTTTAAATCAAAATGCTAAAGATACAATTATAGCTGTCTTCATAATGAAGATAACTGCCTTTTATGATTAAATTGGTATCCATTTATTAAATACCTTTTTACTGGATACTTGTTTGGATACCTATATTAAATGGATTTTTGGGTATTTAAATTCCATATGAAGTGGCTCAATTTGAGCATCTAAAACTTGAGCAGGTAACAAGTTTATGCTCTTTGCTTGTCAGGCGGTTAAATCCTTTGGTGGTGGCGATACTAGCTCTATACGCATTGGTTTGGATTTGGCTATAATGCTACTACCCATAGATTGATGATCTAATATCTGTTTTTCAGAATAACCATGATTAGCAAGCATCAATTTAGCAATACTTGCGTTAAACTCGCCTTTTAAGCCTTTATTAATTAACTCGACTTCTTGGCGCGCTTTGATAAGTTCTAACATGTCCTTAAATTCTTCGCTTGAACTCGCATAATTGTATAAACTTGACCTTGAACAGTTAGCATATAAAGCCAGTCCAGCCATAGAGGGTATAACTTCCCCATTTTTGATATAGCCCTGCTTATGCAAATACTCTTGCCCTAGTCTTAACATGTCCTTTATCTTTGATTTTCGCCCTGCCATATTGCCACCTAACTTACTAATAATAAGGCTATTATAATCCAATAAGGCGAATTATTAGATTGCTTTCTAACGTGTCCAAAAATTCACTAA
>NZ_JBIDFG010000034.1:0-4475 GCF_046635625.1 Gilliamella sp. BG1
TATCACCTGAACAATATGAACAACAATATTACCAAAACGAAAAAATGATAGAGGCGGGCACTGTCTAATATTTTGGCTAGGATCACCTATATCATAAAGAAAAAATAACTGTCACTGATTTGGCTAAACGCTATAACAAAACTTATCCGAGCGAAAGGCTACATGTTAACAACCTTTATTTAAAAACAAAATACGTGAGAATATTTATTCGTTGGTATTGATGATTATTCACATGAGCTCTATGCGGGCATTTACTCCCATAAATCCCAATTTAATGCAGCACAATTTTTACAAAATAATTTTGTTAGCCCAATACCCACATTGAATGCCCCTTATCCTGGATACAGACGTGAACCAGTAAAGCGCAGTTGAGCACCTATTTGTTAAAACGAGTAATAAGCAAAAATTGACTAAACCAGCCTACCCACAAACACATGAGAAGGTAGAAAAGATGATACGAACTTTGAATTGAGGTATAGCATAATCAACAAATATATCAAAAAGCTGTATTGGTGGCATAAAACGTGCTTGGTTACTCCTAATCTGCTTTATGAGGTTATGGAGTACAAAATATCAAGTTTCAAACAGGAAGATAAGCCGTATTTTACAACAATAAAAAGACAATGTTAAATATGGTTTTATAAATCTATTTTGGCTGAGCTATTAAAATTACCCCAGCAGAAACTGGGGATTAATCAATGAGCGATTTATTGCTTATAGGAAGATAGAAAGTGAGCAAATCTTCCAATAGCCTCTTCAAGTTGGCCAGAATGAGGCAAAGCAACAATTCTAACGTGATCCGGTTTATGCCAATTAAAGCCAGTTCCTTGTACAAGTAATACTTTTTCTTGTAACAAAAAATCTAATACGAGTTTTTGGTCGTTATGGATGTTGAATTTTTTCTGATCTAATTTTGGAAATAGATACAAGGCACCTTGTGGTTTAGTACATGAAACCCCAGGGATTTCATTAAGTAAACGCCATGCCAACATACATTGATCATATAAGCGACCTCCAGGAACAATAAATTCATTGATGCTTTGGTAGCCTCCTAGCGCTCCTTGAATAGCATGTTGTAATGGCACATTAGCACATAAACGCATTGAAGCTAGCATATTTAAGCCTTCAATATAGCCTTTTACATGGTTTTTGGGGCCACAAAGCGCCATCCAGCCTTGCCTAAAACCAGCAACTCGATAAGTTTTTGATAGGCCACACATGGTAATGACAAATAAATCGGGGGCCAATGCAGCAATTGAATAATGCACTGCATCATCATATAAAATTTTATCGTAAATCTCATCAGCGAAGATGATTAGGTTATTTTGACGAGCGATTTCAGCGATCTCAAGTAATACTTCTTTACTATAAACAGCGCCTGTCGGGTTGTTAGGATTAATAATTACTATTCCTTTAGTGTTTGGAGTTATTTTCCGTTTAATATCTTCAATATCAGGTGACCAATTTGATTCTTCATCGCAAAGATAGTGCACAGCACTACCTCCAGACAAACTAATAGCTGCTGTCCATAATGGGTAATCAGGCATAGGTACGAGTATTTCATCTCCACTATTTAGTAAGGCCTGCATGGATTGAACGATTAATTCTGATACACCATTACCGATGTAAATATCTTCAACATCTAAACTATTAATTCCGCGAGCTTGATAATACTGCATGATTGCTTTACGAGCAGAATAAAGGCCTTTAGAATCGGAATATCCTTGTGAGGAAGGTAAGTTTCTAATCACATCAATTAATAATTCGTCAGGCGCAGCAAAACCGAACGGCGCTGGGTTTCCAATATTGAGTTTCAGGATAGTTTGACCTTCTTCTTCCAGTCGTTTTGCATGCTCTAGAATTGGACCACGGATATCGTAACAAACATGATCCAATTTTGTGGATTTTGAGAAATTTACCATAAGTTGCTCTTTTTAGTTCTTGTATTGATATTTTTACTGAAAAAAACAATCTACTCCTATTTCGATAATTTTTGAAGATGCTATTATAGTTAGCTCAATAAATATTATTTAATTGTCTATTTTTTGTGCGGAGGAGTGTTATGAAAACCATTTTAACGGTAATTGGTAAAGATCAAACAGGTATTATTGCTGGTATTAGCCAAAAGTTATATGAATTAGATATTAATATTTTAGATGTCAGCCAAACTATTATGGATGAGTATTTTACGATGATTATGTTACTTGACCTATCTAAAATTAATGTGTCATTTGATGAAGTAAAAACTGTGTTGATGCAAACAGGTAAAAATCTAAAAGTTAAAGTTAATCTTCAAAGAGAAGAAATTTTTGATGCTATGCATCGTTTATAATATTAATTCTATATTTTAATAAAAGGATAATACTAATGGAAACAAAACAGATCCTCGAAACCATTAAAATGATTGAGGAAGAAAAACTTGATATCCGTACAATAACCATGGGTATTTCTCTTCTTGATTGTATAGATAGTGATGGTGAAAAAGCACGCCAAAAGATTTATAACAAAATTACACATCTGGCAAAAGATCTTGTTAAAGTAGGTGATCAGATTACTTCAGAATTCGGTATTCCAATAATCAATAAGCGTATTTCTGTTACGCCAATATCTTTAATTGCCGGTGCTAGTGATGATAAAGATTATGTAGCGTTTGCTAAAACTTTGGACGAAGCGGCCAAAGCAGTTGGTGTTAACTTTATTGGTGGATTTTCAGCACTGGTACAAAAAGGTTACCATAAAGGAGATGAAATTTTAATTAAATCAATTCCCCAAGCACTTGCACAGACTGAACGAGTTTGCTCTTCGGTAAATGTTGGCTCTACACAAACGGGGATCAACATGGATGCAGTAAAGCAAATGGGAAATGTCATCAAAGAAGCCGCGCAATTAACAGCTGATAATAGTAGCATGGCCTGTGCTAAGTTAGTTGTGTTTGCTAATGCTGTTGAAGATAATCCATTTATGGCAGGTGCCTTTCATGGCGTAGGGGAAGCTGATTGCGTCATTAACGTTGGTGTCAGTGGTCCTGGTGTAGTTAAGCGAGCACTTGAAAAAGTCAAAGGTCAGCCATTTGATGTTGTAGCTGAGACTATCAAAAAAACTGCATTTAAAATTACTCGTATGGGGCAACTAGTTGGTAAAGAGGCTTCTGAACGTTTAGGCGTTAAATTTGGTATTGTCGATTTATCGTTAGCTCCAACCCCAGCAATTGGTGATTCGGTTGCACACATTTTAGAAGAAATGGGATTAGAAGCAGTTGGTACACACGGTACAACTGCAGCACTAGCTATGCTAAACGATGCGGTTAAAAAAGGTGGAGTAATGGCTTGTGGCCATGTTGGCGGATTAAGCGGTGCATTTATCCCTGTTTCGGAAGATGCAGGTATGATTGATGCTGTAAATAACGGTGCACTTAATCTTGAAAAACTAGAAGCAATGACCTGTGTTTGTTCTGTTGGACTGGATATGATTGCAATTCCAGGCGATACGCCAGCTGAAACTATTTCGGCGATCATTGCAGATGAGGCTGCAATAGGGGTGATTAACCACAAAACAACAGCGGTGCGAATTATTCCAGCCGAGGGATTAAAAGTAGGAGATAACATTGAATTTGGTGGTTTACTTGGCCATGCTCCCGTTATGTCAGTAAACAAATTTAGTTCATGTGATTTTATTAATCGAGGTGGAAGAATTCCCGCTCCAATTCATTCATTTAAAAACTAATATATTTATTTTAAATGAATATTTTCCCTTACTCCGTCTACAGCAAGGTAGGCGGATTATCGCTATAAATAATGAATATTCCTTATTTCATGAATTGGTGGCTTTTATTCGGGTATCTATTATCAAGGCTGCTTTTCTTGCCATAATAATTTTAAGTATATAATTTTTAATTATATAGTATTTGTACTTAAGTATATACCTAAAAGATGTGGTTTAAGATGTGGTTTAAAATGTACCTTACTGATACTTAATGGGCAATAAAATAGACTTTAAGGCTTGTTATTACTGGGTTTGGTGTGCTTTGCAGGGTTTAAAAGAATGTTGCTGTTTATTGATTTGGTGCTGGGCGGGGACTTGAAATGATCTTATTAAAGCCTTTTCAATAAAGGGTTTTGCTTTTTCTTTATTGAAGAAATAGTCCCAAGCATAGTCCCAAAATAAAAAGTGACCCCCAATATTAGGTATTTTAATCTTGCCAAATTGAAAGGTTAAAAATTGGTTTTAGAATTTTGACGGTGTAAAAATTTATCTAGGTGAGTGGTATTCGTTAATTATATTTTAGATTTTTTATACCTCCTCCCCATAAAAATAAAATTTAATAAAAAAGTATGCACGGTGTTCACTACTTGCTTGAATCCTTATCCTAAAAGGGTTTGAGTGGTGTATACTTAAATGTTTACTATTCACAAGTGTACACTTTAGGTATTCACTCAATAAAAAACCGCCAATTAGGGCGGTCTTATTTTAGTGGC
>NZ_JBIDFG010000035.1:0-4434 GCF_046635625.1 Gilliamella sp. BG1
ACCTCCAAAGCTTCTGGCTCTTTCAATAACTGGATATAAGCGAATTCTGGCAATAAAGATAAGGGATGATTTGCCTAAGCTCTTGCGTGCTTGGCGTTCGGTTGTTGCCGTTATTTGGACTACTTGAGCCATTGATAGGTCATAGAATTTAAATAGTTTGGATTGTCTTGCGCATAGGTGTGCGCTATCATAGCGGTTAGCCATAATCATTACCTCATTTAATGTTATTGTGGTTAGATGCCTCGATAGTGTTACAGCACTTCGGGGCATTGCTGTTTTTAACCTAATAAACTTATCAGGTGTGTGCTCACTATATTTTATGGTGTAGGCACACGTCAAGCCTTTTTTATTATTTAGTGATCGTGTATAGTGTCTGCACACTAATAAGCATCTTTTAGGTATAAAAATGGCTACAGGTAACAAAAATAATAAATCGGATAGAAAAGCAATCCGCTTCCCCCATGAATTAATAGAGCGAATAGACGAGCAATCCAAGAAAGAAAATACTAACTTTTCCGCTTGGGTTATTGCTACTTGTCGCGAAAAACTAGCTAAACTAGATAAGAAATAATCTTTTAACTTAATGCCACTGATTGGTGGTTTTTGTTTTCCCATTCTCCTTTTTATGGACTCAAGAAACCTACTTTTTAAAAAACACCCCATGCAATGATTAGTACGCATTAAAAAAACGGTTTTCACTGCGTACTTAGTGCGTACTTTTACACTTGTTTCCACTGAAATAGGCTTTTTTGACTGGAAACTAGAATTATTGCCAACCAAGAAGAATGATTTCACCTTTTGGATGGCGTTAATTCCGTTAAAATAGCAATTTAAGCGATTATTTGGGGCTTGGGTATACTGTCCTATAGCTAAGGCGTTAAATGAGTGTATAGTCATCATAATTAAGCCACCTTACCCAATAACCGAATCATGTAGCTTTGTGATAACTTGATGAGTTCTGCTTTTCGTTTTTCATAATTCCAACCCATATCTATTAACGTGATATTGGATTTCTCAAGGTAAGCTAAGTGATTAAGCTGTTCTTCAGTGATATGGTCGCGAATATCACCCGTGAGATTATGAGCTTTTCGGTAAGCCTTTGCTGTCATGCCAAGTACAATACGATTAATCATATCAAATTCATTAGTATAGTGATGTGGCTTGGTCTCCTTGCCTAGGGATAATCGTTGTATAGTTAATGCGTCACACATAGGACGGCTATAATCTGCGACTTCTAAACGTGCTTTTAATCGATTAAGTGCTTTCTTTTGGATTGTTGGCGCGATTTCTTTAAGGTGTTCTTCACAACGTATAAAGTACTTTCTTATTGCTCGTCCTTTCTCGTTATTTTCAATCATTGCTAATTCTTTAGCGGTTCCGATTGTAAGGATGTAATCTGTACTTTTACGATCTCCACCTCGCTTAGTTGTCCATTTTATTTGTTGTTCATTATTTGTACTTTGATTCCTGAATTCTGATGAATCAAAGATTAAAAAATCATCATTTTTAATAAGCCCATATTCTTTTATTCTTCCCTTTATCCATGTTGAAAAATCATTTCCTACTTTTAAGTAATTATGTAAAGCCTTTGCGCTAACTGTTTGCTGTAATTTACCGTTTAATTGTGTTTCGGTTACTGGTACTAAATTATTAAAATCTGTCATAAGTATTACTCCTAACGTGTCGAAAAATCCCTCTTTTAGCTAAATTTAGGCAAAGGGATACCGTCGGCTCAAAAATGAGCTTTGCTATAAAATCAATTAATTAAGCTGCTTTGCTTGGGTAAAGTGCTAAAATTTGGCTGATATCTGATTCAGTTAATAAGCTATTTTCATAACTAAGAATCAGATTAACCACCTTTTGAGCATCTTCCTTATTGGCTAGGTAATAGCGATAGTGTGAGCCTATTCCGTCGGTATTAGGTTCATCCATGCGCTTTAATGTGATGCCTAACTTTCTTTCGAGTTCTGAACAGTAATTTCTACCACTAGAAAGCCTACAGGTGCGCAATATTTCATTTTCGGTAATACCATTGTCACCAGTACACGCAATTAATAGGTAAGCTCTCGGCTTTTTGGGTAGACACTGATAGCGAGATTGGCTATTATTGGAAGCGTCAAGATTCCAATGCAAGCCCTTTATTATTTCGCGATATAGAGGGTTTCCAATTTGCATAAATTACCCCCTTGCCGCTTTTTTTGATTCAATCCAGCTATTAACTTCTTGACTAGATAAAAAAACTTTTCGACCCAATAATTTTATTGGTTTAGGTGCGGTTTTGTCATTCTTGAGCATTTGATAATATGAGGATGTGCTTTTATAACCAATTAAGGCAATAAAATCTTTTAACGGGATAAGACTATCTTTGTTATTTAAAATTTTTTCCATGTAAAAATCTCTTTTTAAATTACTAATTAAAAAGAATTAAACAATGATAGAGGATGAAAGGAGCTAACAGAGATTGATTAACAAATGAACAGTTAGTTAATATTGGCATTGACTACTTTTGGTAGATAAGACAATATATAACTGAAGTTGTTAAACAATTTGTTACATTTTTATCCGTATCATGTTTAATTTCTTCGTACTAGGGGATCTGGCTTCTAAGTTTGGCGACCGTGAACCAACTCCCCTTAAAACTATCAACTTAGATACTCCTCATTAATAGCTTTTCAATTAACTACCTGTATAAATAACTAGGTAATCAATTTAACTAGTATTTTGAAAAATAAAGCACAGTAAATAATAAATATCAAAAATAAGGCGCAAAATGAGCGCTCTAAGCCCTTTAAATACAATTTTGGTTCTATGTATTACTTAACTTTAGTAACGCCGTAAAAATGCTGTCATTTGATTTACGATCTGATTTTAATAAACATTATTTTTAACTTTATGATTTTTAAATAAATTAAATTTCAAGTAATTCAGTTTAAGATCGGATTTGTATAATCGCCTTAATTTTGTAATGAATTAGCCAGTGAAAAAATGCTATTAAAAAATATTTTTCACCCATTGATTCGTTTGCTTATTTTTTAATCAATAAATATTCGGATTTACTACATATAGTAGTAAATTTTGATAATTTATTACTATATATTGTAAATTTTTACACATGAAATTATTTTATACTTAGTAAGTACTTTTTTTGATTTTTAATAATTCTTTTAAAATTATTTTGAAATCCAAACATTATTTGAAATAAAGAGTGATTAAAAAATAGAACATCATTTGACGAAAATTTATTTCTATCTTTATAAAATGAAACAACATTAGGAATATCTGAATATAATAACATTGCCTCATAATGAAGAGCGCTATGTTTAATTGAATTAAAAAGCTTATTAATTGTTTTTAAAAACTCAGTATTATCTTTATCATAATCAATACCATCACCAATGAGAATCTGTTTACAAAGCGGATAAATACTATCCTTTTTAGTTATAAATAGGTCTCCTATACAATCTACTTCAATTGTGTTATTTGTGTCGAAACTATTTTTATAACAAGTAACATATGTCAATTGAACCAGTTCATCAAATAATTTTCTAATTGAAAGTATAAGTCCTTCTGTTTTTAATCTATAAATAATAACTGGATTTTCTTCTGGTAGGAATTGCTTTAGATTTTGTAAATTTTTGATATTTTTTTCATGAAATTTTAAAATATTCATAAACTCGTGTTGAATTAATAAATACTTATTAACAATCATTAAAGATTGTAATTCTGGGTTAGTGAATCTTTCTATTGCTTCGTATTTTGGCATCTCAAGGCAGCTATATGATTCTATTTGAAATTGTTTTGTTAAACATTCCTCACTGTAAATATAATTATCTTCAATTAATTTAACTCTAGGGAATGTATCCTCTTTTACAATCCATTCACCATTTTCAAAAACGTATATTTGTCCTTTTGGTAATTCTTGGTTTGGTAATTCTATATCGGTTGAGTTTGCAGGAAGTCCAATTCCTTTTGGTTGATAGTAATTATCTTCTTTAGCTATAAAAAATTTATACCATTTATCGTAATGAAAGATGGTTACACATCGATCATACTCATAAAATTTTTCGCACATAAATTTAGCTCCAATAAAATATAACAATTTATTTCTAATGATAGAAATCTACTTTTACATAAGTATACATGTTTAATATGTGCTAATTTATCTTATTATTTTCAATAAAAAATAATTTTAGTTTGCTACACGGATATCGGGTATGGTTTACTTAAGCAATGGTTTCCATTTTTCTGTGAAAGCAAGCATTAGCAATTATTACCGCTTTTGCTTAGATTAGTATCCATTAATTTAAAGTAGTTTCACTGGATACTTGTTGGATACCTATATAAGTACTAGTGATTATATATTAAATGGATTTTTGGGTATTTAAATTCCATATGAAGTGGCTCAATTTGAGCATCTAAAACTTGAGCAGGTAA
>NZ_JBIDFG010000036.1:0-1658 GCF_046635625.1 Gilliamella sp. BG1
AAAAATTAAGTCTTGATAAGTGACACTGAAGATTCATTTGAATATGTCAGAGACAGTTATTGAGCATCAAACTTTAAATTGAAGAGTTTGATCATGGCTCAGATTGAACGCTGGCGGCAGGCTTAACACATGCAAGTCGAACGGTAACATGAGTGCTTGCACTTGATGACGAGTGGCGGACGGGTGAGTAAGGTATGGGGATCTGCCGAATGGAGGGGGACAACAGTTGGAAACGACTGCTAATACCGCATAAAGTTGAGAGACCAAAGTATGGGACCTACGGGCCATGCGCCATTTGATGAACCCATATGGGATTAGCTAGTTGGTGGGGTAATAGCTCACCAAGGCGACGATCTCTAGCTGGTCTGAGAGGATGACCAGCCACACTGGAACTGAGACACGGTCCAGACTCCTACGGGAGGCAGCAGTGGGGAATATTGCACAATGGGGGGAACCCTGATGCAGCCATGCCGCGTGTATGAAGAAGGCCTTCGGGTTGTAAAGTACTTTCGGTGATGAGGAAGGTGATGAATCTAATAGGTTTATTAATTGACGTTAATCACAGAAGAAGCACCGGCTAACTCCGTGCCAGCAGCCGCGGTAATACGGAGGGTGCGAGCGTTAATCGGAATGACTGGGCGTAAAGGGCATGTAGGCGGATAATTAAGTTAGGTGTGAAAGCCCTGGGCTCAACCTAGGAATTGCACTTAAAACTGGTTAACTAGAGTATTGTAGAGGAAGGTAGAATTCCACGTGTAGCGGTGAAATGCGTAGAGATGTGGAGGAATACCGGTGGCGAAGGCGGCCTTCTGGACAGATACTGACGCTGAGATGCGAAAGCGTGGGGAGCAAACAGGATTAGATACCCTGGTAGTCCACGCTGTAAACGATGTCGATTTGGAGTTTGTTGCCTAGAGTGATGGGCTCCGAAGCTAACGCGATAAATCGACCGCCTGGGGAGTACGGCCGCAAGGTTAAAACTCAAATGAATTGACGGGGGCCCGCACAAGCGGTGGAGCATGTGGTTTAATTCGATGCAACGCGAAGAACCTTACCTGGTCTTGACATCCACAGAATCTTGTAGAGATACGAGAGTGCCTTCGGGAACTGTGAGACAGGTGCTGCATGGCTGTCGTCAGCTCGTGTTGTGAAATGTTGGGTTAAGTCCCGCAACGAGCGCAACCCTTATCCTTTGTTGCCATCGATTAGGTCGGGAACTCAAAGGAGACTGCCGTTGATAAAGCGGAGGAAGGTGGGGACGACGTCAAGTCATCATGGCCCTTACGACCAGGGCTACACACGTGCTACAATGGCGTATACAAAGGGAGGCGACCTCGCGAGAGTAAGCGGACCTCACAAAGTACGTCTAAGTCCGGATTGGAGTCTGCAACTCGACTCCATGAAGTCGGAATCGCTAGTAATCGTGAATCAGAATGTCACGGTGAATACGTTCCCGGGCCTTGTACACACCGCCCGTCACACCATGGGAGTGGGTTGCACCAGAAGTAGATAGCTTAACCTTCGGGAGGGCGTTTACCACGGTGTGGTTCATGACTGGGGTGAAGTCGTAACAAGGTAACCGTAGGGGAACCTGCGGTTGGATCACCTCCTTACGAAGAGCTCGTAAGTGTTCACACAGATTGTTTGTTTAGAAGAAA
>NZ_JBIDFG010000036.1:1754-4137 GCF_046635625.1 Gilliamella sp. BG1
AACCGTAGGGGAACCTGCGGTTGGATCACCTCCTTACGAAGAGCTCGTAAGTGTTCACACAGATTGTTTGTTTAGAAGAGAAATAATTAAGTCCCCTTCGTCTAGAGGCCTAGGACATCGCCCTTTCACGGCGGTAACAGGGGTTCGAATCCCCTAGGGGACGCCATAAAATGTGATGAAATTATTTTTCTAAAAAAATTATGTTTGTATTTACTTGACTTAGTGTTTAAGTGAATAGAAAGATAAAGCTCTTTAACAATTAGGAACAAGCTGAAAGAAACGAGTTCTCGTTTTTACGAAAGGCTTTTGATTATAAATTGAGTTAAAGTTTATTGAACTTTAATTGAACAATCTATAAATAAAAAGAGAATAAGTAAGAAAGAGAAGAAAGCGTAATTTAAACCAAGACAACTGTGAGTTGTAAGGTTAAGAAATTAAGCGTACACGGTGGATGCCTAGGCAATCAGAGGCGAAGAAGGACGTGTTAATCTGCGAAAAGCGACGGTAAGCTGATAAAAAGCGCAATAGCCGTCGATGTCCGAATGGGGAAACCCAGTGTAGGTGACTACACTATCATATGATGAATACATAGTCATATGAGGCGAACCGGGAGAACTGAAACATCTAAGTACCCCGAGGAAAAGAAATCAACCGAGATTCCCTGAGTAGCGGCGAGCGAAAGGGGAGGAGCCCAAGCGGGTAGCATAAAGTATTAGTGGAAGCGTCTGGAAAGTCGCACGATAGAGGGTGAAAGTCCCGTACACGAAGGTACGTTATGTGGAAGCTTATAGAGTAGGGCGGGACACGTGATATCCTGTCTGAAGAAGGGGGGACCATCCTCCAAGGCTAAATACTCCTGATTGACCGATAGTGAACCAGTACCGTGAGGGAAAGGCGAAAAGAACCCCGGGAGGGGAGTGAAATAGACCCTGAAACCGTGTACGTACAATCAGTGGGAGCTGTTGCCGTTGGGTAATAGTGACTGCGTACCTTTTGTATAATGGGTCAGCGACTTATATTCTGTAGCGAGGTTAACCGAATAGGGGAGCCGAAGGGAAACCGAGTATTAACTGTGCGTTAAGTTGCAGGGTATAGACCCGAAACCCGGTGATCTAGCCATGGGCAGGTTGAAGGTTGGTTAACACTAACTGGAGGACCGAACCGACTAATGTTGAAAAATTAGCGGATGACCTGTGGCTGGGGGTGAAAGGCCAATCAAACCGGGAGATAGCTGGTTCTCCCCGAAAGCTATTTAGGTAGCGCCTCATGAATGACTGTTGGGGGTAGAGCACTGTTTCGGCTAGGGGGCCATCCCGGCTTACCAACCCGATGCAAACTCCGAATACTGACAAGTTGAATCATGGGAGACACACGGCGGGTGCTAACGTTCGTCGTGAAGAGGGAAACAACCCAGACCGCCAGCTAAGGTCCCGAAGTCATAGTTAAGTGGGAAACGAAGTGGGAAGGCTTAGACAGCTAGGATGTTGGCTTAGAAGCAGCCATCATTTAAAGAAAGCGTAATAGCTCACTAGTCGAGTCGGCCTGCGCGGAAGATGTAACGGGGCTAAAACTATGCACCGAAGCTGCGGCAGTGCACGCAAGTGTATTGGGTAGGGGAGCGTTCTGTAAGCCGTAGAAGGTGTGTTGTGAGGCATGCTGGAGGTATCAGAAGTGCGAATGCTGACATAAGTAACGATAAAGCGGGTGAAAAGCCCGCTCGCCGGAAGACCAAGGGTTCCTGTCCAACGTTAATCGGGGCAGGGTGAGTCGACCCCTAAGGAGAGGCCGAAGGGCGTATCTGATGGGAAACGGGTTAATATTCCCGTACTGACTATAACTGCGATGGGGTGACGAAGAAGGCTAGGTTTACCACCTATTGGATGGTGGGTTAAGCGTGTAGGGGTGTGATTAGGCAAATCCGGTCACTGAAACTCTGAGGCGTGATGACGAGCTGCTAAGGCAGTGAAGTAATTGATGCCCTGCTTCCAGGAAAATCCTCTAAGCTTCAGGTTATAGTTAATCGTACCCGAAACCGACACAGGTGGTCAGGTAGAGAATACTAAGGCGCTTGAGAGAACTCGGGTGAAGGAACTAGGCAAAATGGTGCCGTAACTTCGGGAGAAGGCACGCTGATGGTAATTGAAATCCCATGCGGACGTAGGTGAAATCAGTCGAAGATACCAGCTGGCTGCAACTGTTTAATAAAAACACAGCACTGTGCAAACACGAAAGTGGACGTATACGGTGTGACGCCTGCCCGGTGCTGGAAGGTTAATTGATGGGGTTATGCTTATGCAGAAGCTCCTGATCGAAGCCCCAGTAAACGGCGGCCGTAACTATAACGGTCCTAAGGTAGCGAAATTCCTTGTCGGGTAAGTTCCGA
>NZ_JBIDFG010000037.1:0-3898 GCF_046635625.1 Gilliamella sp. BG1
CCGTCATTCAGCCAATGGCTGGGTATCACTTGAACAATATGAACAACAATATTACCAAAACGAAAAAATGATAGAGGCGGGCACTGTCTAATATTTTGGCGAGGATCAGTTTTACTTAACTATAATCTGCCAAAATAAAGTTGGTAACATTAACAACTGGTATTTTCTGAACCTTTATTAAAAGGTATATTTGCGTAAAAAAATGTTTTTTCATAAGAGAAAATCATTTTATTTCTATTGGGAATTAAAAGAATACTTGTTTCATCACTTGGGTAAAAAAAATCATCCCATGATTTTACAAAAATCTCCACTGGTACAATAGCACTCGATTTTTTTCCAAAAAAGAAAAAAGCAAACGAAATGCCTGTTAATTTATTTTTGGAAATAAAGAAGATTCGTTAGGATGATCAAAATCTAAATTAATTTTTTCTATAACAGAACAAAATGATGAATGCATTTGCATTAAATGATTAAATGGGAATGTCACATCCCAAAAATTACTAGACTCCTCTGTATCAAGAAAAATAATCTGTCTTTTTTCATCAAAAGATAGTAAGCAATCTTTAGAATTAAATCTCCATGCAATAGGATATTTTTTTTCATCAATGGCTAATAATTTTTTATTCATAAAATATATGCCCAGCTCCACCAGATTTTTTCCCCAAACTCCAATCCTTCCATTTTATGTGGGGTATATTATTCTCTGGTGCATTTATTGTATGCGATTCATTAGGGTGATGTTCATAACCTTTTTTGTATTGAATTTCAGAGTAAGTAGGCTGAATCTCTATCTTTCCTCTAGCATCTTTTAACAGTTGTTCAGCAGTAGCTTTATCCTTCACTCTAAAATTGGATTTACCACCTCTCTGAATTATTTCAATTGCTTTCTTCCATTCAGGGCTACCACGCTTAATGACAGGTAAGTTAGTTGCATTGCCAACTTTCTTCCCTGTAAGGCCACATTTTATTAACCCCCACGGATCAATCCAAGTCAACCCATTAGGCGCATACTGATACAGATTAAATCCACCCAGCAACCCAATCGGGTCCGGCTGAGTAAATCTACCTATATCCGGATCATAATACCTGAAAGTATTGTAATGTAAGCCAGTCTTTCTGTCTAATATTTCCCCTGATATCTGATGATTCTATTTTACTGATTTGTTTTCAATTCCTGAATCATTCTTATTCCGTCTTTTCAATGGTTAATGATATCCAATAAAATCTTTAATAATATAAATGTGTAGAAATATATTTTAATTTTTTATATTTAAATAATCTGAAAAAATTCTAAATATAGATAGCAATTCATCAAATGAAGTAAATTCATTCCTTTTATTAATTTTAAATTGATCAGTATTTAAATCTACTATTTCGGACATACAACTTAAATCATCCCAAACAGTAAATCGGGCAATATAAATATCATTTTCAAAATCGATAACGATACTTTCTGATAAATCATTTTGATGATAATCAGAAGAGTAGTTAGTATTTTTAGATATCCAAAATTTAAATTTATTTAACATTTTGATTGTATTTTTACATTAATTTTTTCTATCTTAACACGAATGTTACTTGCTTTAGGCATTTCAGGCACAAGAAATCCTTTACTTTACGCTAAGCCTTCTAAACAATTTAATCCTATTTTTTTGCCCATCTTTCATTTGAAGGAGTTATAAATTTTTTAAAAATATCAAATCCAACATATAAAACTCCATTTTTGCTTGTTTACCAAAAGCATTAACATCTGCATGATAAGCCACATGAGTTGTTCCTGTTATACTTCGTAATACTTTATCGCTATCTACCATTTTTTGATATTCTACTGATCCCATCCTTCGTCTAGCTGTAACTAATGACAGTCCTTACAATCCACCCAAGTCAATCCATTAGATGCATAGTGGTATGTCCACAATTTCATATATAAATACTAATCTATTTATTTATCTGTTTATATCTATTCCTTTCCATGATAATTCATTTGTATCTACATACCTGTTCTGGGGATCAATATATCGAGGTAGCAACAAATCCTTTGCGGCATAATAATATAAAATAGTTATAATATTTTTTTGTATTTCTTTTAAAGCTTCCTTATTCTCGCAACCAGTAAATATGTAAATATCTTTATCACTACAATTATCTAAGACATAGTTAATACATGACTCATAAATCATTAACCCATCTTCAGAGATATCAATATGGAATTGATTCACGGTTCCTGAAGGATTTATAGGTTCTAATAAATACATTTTTTCTCCCTAAAACTTCACATAATCATCAAATATATTTTTGAACTCACCAAGTTCACTTTGCGTTAATCTCTGCCACCAGTTAGTATTTCGATTTATTCTATGCTGAACATTTTTCTTAGATATATCTTTTATCTAAGTAATAATTGATCTTTGCAAAAAATTAGACAGTACACACCTATATCATTTTGTTTTTTGGTAAAATTATTGTTCATATTGCTGCGGCAATATCCAGCCATTGGCTGAATGACGGCGTATCCGATTATAATAGATTTCAATATATTCAAATAGTGCTTTATTAGCCTGCTTCCTCGTTTTGTAGTAACAGTCATGAATAATGTGTGTTTTGAATGTATGAAAAAAACTTTCAACAACCGCATTATCAAAGCAGTTTCCTCTTCGACTCATGCTTTGCCTTAGCCCATATTGTAACAATAATTGCTTGAAATCAGCACTGCAATATTGGCTTCCTTGGTCACTATGAATGAGTACATTTTTAGGAAAATGACGCCAAAATAAGGCTTGTTTTAATGTATTACACACTAAATGGCGGTTTATGCGATTTCAGTTCTTTTGTTTTTTTCTATCGTCATAATCCGCTGATTGTTATTTGAATTCGATGCTAAATTTTTTGACCGTGATATTTGTCTTCTATGATTTTTGTTTATATCATAAAGGCGACTTTTGTCCATTTTTTTGCGAAAATTAAATAATGAAAAATAATTATTTATTTAAACACCTAATCAATAAAGAAATTATTTCGGACTTTGAGAAGAATGATATTTTTCTGAGTATGTTAAATATTATACATACAGGAAATTTACTATTATATACAACCTGCTTTGATAATTTAATCCCTTATTTTACAAAGGAAAAATATTATATTGCACATAAATTAATTTCTTACAAGGGGAAAAAAATAATAATAAAAGGAGAAATGTTTAAAGTTTCAAAAAGTGAACTGTTAAATTTTATTCAAAAATCAATAAATATTAGCGATATGCGAGAATTTTTGATTTCACCAATTTCGACCAATAATAAAAAAGAAATTCTATATTTAACAGAAGATTTATATTATTTATATGAATCTTAGTTTTATTTAACTATATATATCGAAAATAAACACGTCATATTTTATCTGAAACAGCTAAAAAATCACAGAGAAAATGGTAATTAACAGGTAGAAAACCGAGATCAACAAACAAAGGCTGTTAATTAAATATGAAATATATTTAGGAAAAGAATATGCTTAATAAAGATAATTTTTATAAATGTGAGAAAAAAATATCTATTGGTGACTTACATGCTTGTGAGAATAAGCTAGGTATTACGATTCCAAACTCTTTAAAAGAGCTATATCTTAATTGCAATGGCGGAATGGTATATAAAGATATTTGGAAAACAACTGTCCCTCCATATAAACTCCAAATCTCAATATTTATTCCAATAAAATATAACAAAGATTTTAGAAATGATCCGGATTTTTTGATAGAAGGAACAGCTTCGAAATTTTGGGATAACGAAAACTTACCTAAAGAATTATTGCCTTTTGCTCTTGATTACAGTAATGGTTTTTTGTGTATAAATATTAATACTGGTGCGATATATCAATATCTCAGACTAGAATGGGACGATACTCTAAA
>NZ_JBIDFG010000038.1:0-3570 GCF_046635625.1 Gilliamella sp. BG1
AAACCGCAGGTTTGAGTTTTTACTAGCTTCAGCTAGTAAAAATATAGCCCGATTTCCGCAGGAAAATGCCCCAAAAAAAGTTACATATCTTTTTATTCACTTATTTTTCTCTTTTCTTTTTTAATGCTTTTTCATATATCTTTACAACAGATCGCATCAGGAGAACATATTCAAACCGAGAAACTTTGTGATTTAAAAATTGAACTTTTATATCTTCATCTATCCCATCAATAAAAAATTCTCTTATTAAATTATCATCGCCAACCAATTTATCAATTGTAAATTTGTCAACAAAAAACATTTTAATAAAGCAACCTAAAGAAATAATAAAAGTCCCTAAAATCACACCCCAAAAAATAAAAATAAAGCCTTGCACAAAAACACCCCCACCAAAATAAAAATAAAGTTTCGCAAACTAAACATATTATTCTCTTTTTTTAAGATTATATATCAAAGTTAAATACTTTCACGCCCTTGCAGGCTTTATCATCTCGATAATTAAAAAACATTGTTATGATACTTTCAGTGAAATCATTATCAAAATTAAATACATCAACGCCTTGAGACTGTTTTATTCTAACATAGCTCAGCAATCCACGAATAAATGCCGCAAATGCACAATCAGGGAATTCTTGATAGTTCGACGTTTGAGGATTTATTTTTGACCAACGGTTTATCTGATTTTTATTAACATATCCAAAATCACCGAGTTCAAATATCTCACCAACCAAATCATAATTTTTATATAATCTAGTTAGCTGTAAAAATCTGTTAAACAAAAAATTGTTATTCATTTTTCAACCACTCTCTAAAATGTTAGCAAGTAATTTATTATACAAAATTACACGCAAAAAAGAAAGTAAAAAAACAAATAAATTTATTAAAGACGTTTAAATAAAAGGTGGCATAAGATAGTTTTGAATTAAAATTGCAGATTGAAACCAAAAAATGCCAACTTTAGTTGGCATTTTTTGGTATTTCTAAACTGCCTACACGGCATTCAATTAGAGCTTGAACAATCTAAGTATATTTCTAAACCGCTTATACAGCGGTTACTAAATTATAAAACATTTTTTACAAAAAAACAGCATTTATTTAATCTGCTGAATTGATTTCTTTTAAATCAAGAATTTCATTTAATCCAACGCTGTAAGAAAAATAGATATCTGGACGGTTATAGTTCATACGTTCTAATCTATCTAATCCCTTGCTAGATATACCAGCTTCTCGAAGTTGCATAACCGCATTTTCAATAACCTTTTGCGCATCCCAAAAATCACGCTTTGCATTAGCTCGCTGTATTTTAATCGTTCTAGACATAATGCTTATTGATTTTTGAATTTCATCAATACTAATAACTCGTTTTAATTTATTAATCAAAACTTTTCTTTTTGCTTCCGCATCATTTTTTATTGCGCGATGTTCTGCTTTGAGAATTGATAAAGTTTTTTTTTTCTCATTGAGCAGGTTAATGCAATCTTGATATTGTTTAATTCTTTTTTGATATTGATTTATTTCTCTATTAGTTGATTTAATTAACGAATCTAATGTTTTCATAGTAGATTTTAATTCTTCTAAAGTGGACATGATATTTACCTTTTATTTAACTTTTTTCCAAACAAAACAAACTAACCAAACCTTGTTCACCTACCAGTTCAACGTTACATCCGTACTCATCAATTACAACATCAAATATTTTCTGAATCTGCTGCTTTTCGTCAAGCGGTATAGCATCTAAATAAGCTTCTTTTGTATATGCTATTTGTTGATTTAAATCTTCAAGTTCTTTACTAATTTTCAATCCAACAGTTTGAAGATTAGATGAATAACAATCTGTTAATTTTGGATTTTTTGAAAACAGTAAATCTCTTTTGTCTCTTAATTCTTTTAAGAGTGTTTCATATTCAATAAAACCTGATAGTTTAGGATTTTGTACATAAAACATTTGGTCAAATATTCCTGCATCTGTTAATTTATTGTCATAAACTCGTATAAAAAATATTTCATGTTTACCAAACTTTTGATTTACATGTAGTTTAATAAAAATAGATGGGTAACAATCTATTGCATTTTTCAATTTAGTGAAAAACTCACTACTATATTTATTGATTCTTGTAATGAAATCTTTATTAGAAATTCCAATATTAAGAAAAGCACCGCCTAATTTATCTTGAATTTTTCTTGACGTAGCTGAAGATTGAACAGGTTTTTTAGCTTTTTTGATATCCGCTTTAGTTAACTTCCAATTTTTTTGAAAAAATAATTCATCACAACAATCATCATAGTTATCTATAAAATGAAGAAAATCTTGTGCATACTGATCTCTATTATTAATCCAGAAAGTTGCTTTATTAAAACAAGGAATAGACATGAAACGATTTAACTTTTGCTGTTTTTCAACATCTATTCCGATTGATGATAACAAGTGCATTTTTTTAAGTATTCTTATTCTAATTTGTTCAGCCCATTCTATTTGCTTTTGAGTCCCTTTTAGCTCTTCTAAACCGTTTGATTTAGCTTCTTCTTTAGCCTCTTTTTTAGCTAACTCTCTATCTTTTTTTAATTCTGCATCTTGTTTATTTTCTATGTAATCTTGTAACGCATTGATTTCATCGTTTTCATTGTAATCTTCTATTTTGCATGAAAAGAATCTTTTTCGTTCTTTTGTATAAAAATTAATATAACCGAAATTGTCAGTAGCACTGTAAACATACACACTTGAATCATTTATAGCTAATTCGTTTATTCCATCTGAGTAAAAAGATTTTCTGTATTCAAGACATTCAGAATGTCTTATTGTTAAGCGAGTTTGATTATCAAACCAATTATCAACAATAGATTGTAATTTATCATAGTCTTCACTGTAACTTAATCCAACAGATGTTGATTTTAGTTTATATGTACGTTGAATTGATGACATTACTTAACCTCCCCAATAATTTTTTTAGGTTTTGTATAGATTATTCTCTTAACATTTGATGAAAAACAGCACTCAAAAGAATCATCGCCAAAATTGACATGCAAAATAACTTCTTCATTTGGTTCGCCGTAAAATTCTCTATCATCAGTGTATGCATTAACCCAGCCTTTGCTTCCATCGACTAACTCTACAGCAACATAATTCTCATCTATTAGTTTTTTTAAATCTTGTGTTGATAACGGGCATTCGTTTGTTACATGACGTTCAGTTGCTGAAAAATTCGGAGTTTTAGGAAATAAATATTTATCAAACATACCAACCACGTTACCTAAATTTTTTATATAGACATTATTTACATAATAACCAGCTTCACAATTTTCAATTGAATAATTGTTAGTAATCATCATAACACTACCTTTTCTAAAGATGTATTCAGCTTTAGTAACCTCAAAAAACAGAAAATAATCTTTAGCCATTCTGTCAATAGATTCAAATAAAAAATCTTCATTTCTAATAATCATTGTTTTACCTTTCTTTAATTGTTTAACTTGTAATTATTATATAAAATAACATGTAAAAACGCAAGTAAAAAAACAAATAAAACAGCCTTTTTATTCCGTTTGCTCAAAAAACAACCAAAGCAAAAGTAG
>NZ_JBIDFG010000039.1:0-3472 GCF_046635625.1 Gilliamella sp. BG1
TTAAAGATGAACATTATTCTAATCGTCGTAAAGGAACATATCGTTTAACAAAAATTTATAAACGTAAATAATTACTATAAATTGTAGGATTTACTAGCGTTGTTTACAGTAATTTGAGAAACTACTGTAATGAATATACATAAAAAACAAAACTAACTAGAAAATATTTATTTGTCGGTATTGATGATTTTTCACGTGAGCTTTATGCCAGTATTTACCCAGATAAATTTCAATTTAGCTTGGCACAGTTTTTACAAAACGATGTGTTAGCCCAATGTCCTTATACTACTACATGTATTTATTCTGATAATGGACGTAAATATCAAGGCACCAGCGAACACCTATTTGCTAAAACGTGTAATAACAACCGTATTAATCAAAAATTCACCAAACCCGCCTGCCCACAAACGAATGGGAAAGCCGAAAGAGTGATACAAACTTTGAATTGAAATATGGCATAATCAGCATATATTTAGCGATTCAAAAGAGAGAAAACAAAACTTAAACGCTTTATTAATTTTTATAATACCGTTAAACCGTATAAAGCGATTTTTGGAAAAACGCCTTATGAGTTTTTAGAGGATTATTTTAACCATAAAGTGTAAACAACTCTGCGTTTTCCTACACATTATGTCTATCGTCGAACGAGGAGCTAATGTCCAAGCTGGAAATGTACTAAGGGAACTTAATGCCGCCTACGAATTTGCTATTGGCTTGGGCAAAATTCGTGGTGATTTCGTTAATCCAGTAATTTTAGCCAAAAATAGCCTCACTATGGCTAAAATAAAACTCACATCTAAGAAAGGTCAGCGTGTTTTATCTGAACATGAATTGAAACAATTTTTAGAATGGTTGCCTACAAGTAAGTTACCAAAGAAAGCTAAACAAATATTTATACTAACATTATATACAGGATGTCGAACAGGTGAATGGTGTAATGCAAATTGGAATGATATCGATTTTGATAAGAAAACATTTCATATTAGATTAACAAAAACGGGCACAGAGCGTTATGTTCAACTTTCTACTTATGCAATTAGTTTGTTAAAAGAGATAAAAGCGACAAGCTCCACAGGCTATTTATTCATATCCCCACTTACATGTAAACCACTATCTCAAAAGAAATTAACCGAATATACATGGTGTTTACGAAGAGACAATGGAATGCTAAGTATACCGCATTGGTCACCTCATGATTTACGACGCACTGTACGCACAGGATTATCTCGATTACAATGTCCGAGTGAGGTCGCTGAAGCTGTATTAGGGCATTCGCGTAAAGGTATTGAAGGTACTTATGATCTACATAGTTATGATAATGAGTGTAGAGAATGGTTACAAAAGTGGGGTGATTATTTAGATGAATTACAGCAAAATTCAAAGTAAGAAAGGATATTTATAATGAGTAAATATTCACCACCCTATAATATTACGCCTGCAATTGTGAATTCTATTGCTGAAATAAGTGAATTATTAGGGCATTGGTCTGCAACAGGTAAGCTAGCATCACCACAACTACGTAAAGAAAACCGTATCCGAACTATTCAAGCATCTTTAGCAATTGAGCATAATAGCTTATCCATAGAGCAAGTTACCGCTATTATGGATGGTAAGCATGTTTTAGGACCTGTGCGTGATGTTCAGGAAGTTCGTAATACAATACTTGCTTATGAAAGAGTTCTACAATGGAATAGTGGCAATATAAAACATTTTCAACAAGCACATAAGCTACTTACTAAGGGGTTAGTCGAATATTCAGGGAATTGGCGTAATAGTGGTGTTGGGATCTATCGAGAAAATCAGCTTATTCATATGGCTCCTCAGGCTGATCGCGTACCAATGTTAATGCAGTCACTTTTTGATTGGTTAAATCAGACAGATACTCATCCTTTAATTAAAAGTTGCATTTTTCATTACGAATTAGAGTTTATTCATCCATTTTCAGATGGAAATGGACGAATGGGGCGTTTATGGCAAACATTGATTCTAAGTGAATGGCGTAAAGAGTTAGCTTGGTTACCTGTTGAAACATTAGTTTGTGAAAATCAAGAAAAATACTATCAAGTACTTGGCGAAGCAGATCGAGCCGGTGATTGTACTTGTTTTATAGACTTCATGTTGCAGACTATTGCGAGTAGTTTAAAAGCAAGTATTACCGACACATCAAATCAAAATAATGTCGGAGAAAATGTCGGAGAATTGTCGGAGAAAAATAACACTATTAAGATTACTCAAACAGCTAAAAACATATTAAAAATACTAAAAAATGATTCAACAGCAACTATCGCCGATCTATCAACACAATTAGGTGTGAGCACTAGAACGATTGAACGTAATCTCAAACAGCTTCAGGAGCAAGGACTATTAAAACGTTTAGGTAGTGCGACTAAGGCTGGTTATTGGAGTGTTGTTTCTTTAGAATAATTTAATATAGGGGTATTGTAACTATCCCCTAAAATAGTACAGCAAAAAAGTAGAAAATTCTCTATGATAAAAGAAAAGGGGATTTAATTATGAAAAAATGACTGAACATCAAATCGTCGCTATTTTAAAAGAAGCTGAAGCGGGTATTCCTGTCAAGGAACTTTGCCGTAAATATGGTATGGGTAATTCAACTTTCTATAAATGGCGGGAAAAATATGGCGGAATGGAAACTTCGGATATCAAACGCTTAAAGGAGCTGGAGGCTGAAAACCGCAAGCTTAAGCAGATGTTTGCCGAACTGAGCTTAAAATCCCAGCTGCAGGAAGAAATAATAAAAAAGCTTTAGTGCCCACAAAGGCACGTAAAACGTGGGCACAGCAACTACAACAAAATCATTCTGTTACTATAGCTATGAGCTGCGCTATCGTTGGCTTAAGCCGTTGTGCTTACTATTATCAACCTAAGTTACAGGATGATTCGGTGATTGTTTCGGTGTTGAATGCTATCACAGACCGGCATTTACGCTGGGGCTTTCCTAAATGCTTTAATCGTATCAAAAAGCTCGGCTATAAATGGAATCATAAACGGGTGTATCGGGTGTATTGTGAATTAAAGCTTAATCTCAGAGTAAAACGAAAAAAACGCATTCCTCCACGATGCCCGGAAAAGCTATTTGTGCCTAATAAACAAGGTGAATATTGGTCAATGGATTTTATGAGTGATAGTAGCCGTAATCAACGTCGCTTTAGAACATTCAATGTCATCGATGACTTTAATCGTGAGCGTTAGGTATTAATATTGCAGTAAGCTTACCAGCAGGAAGAATTACCCGTTACTTAGATAAACTGGCCGAATATCATGGATATCCATTAAAAATACGAGTCGATAATGAACCAGAATTTACAGGAAAAACCTTTATAAACTGGGCTAAATCACATAATATAACCATTGATTATATCCAGCCCGGTAGTCCTTATCAAAATGGCTATATTGAACGATTTAATCGTACCTATCGTACTGAAGTACTCGATTTATATCTTTTTAACAA
>NZ_JBIDFG010000040.1:0-2934 GCF_046635625.1 Gilliamella sp. BG1
TTTATCGAACAAACCGATATGAGTAATTTACTGTGGGTTATCGTTGATTTAGTAGAGCAAGCTTTTGATGAGTTACAAGAGTACGGGTTAACGGAGGATAAGAATAATGGCTAACATCTCACTGGACGCAATAAATACTATCAATACAAAACTAGGACAAGCCAACGCTATCACCACGCTTTTAATGGTGGATTGTGATTCGGATACGCCAATTAATGATGAGTTACGCGCCTATGCCCTTGATGCTGTATCAGACTTGATTAACGATTCTAAAAAGCTATTTAGAAGCGAAACCGAGCACAAGGAGGCAAAGAATGAAAGAGTTTGATTTTGTCCATAACGATGACGGCACTATTACCGCATTAAGGCTTAAAAATGGCAAATATGTAGCACTATTTTCTTTTGGCAAGGATGAAATCCCTAACTTACTCGCCGATGTCACCAAGCGACTACCGCCCGAAGTTAGGCGATACATGACACAAATTAAGGGGGTAAATCATGGATAATCAGCAAGAAGTAACAGCAATTCATCATAGTATCGTTGATTCTACTATGGCGATTATAGCAGGCTTATTTTTAATTGAGCAGATTAATAAAAACGGTGCCAAGGTGTTTATTCATGACGGTATCAAGATTGATATTGATAAAGATTTAATTGTTTTAGGGTTAAAAGTTAGTCTTGAAGAATGCTTGATTGAAGACTTTGGCGAAAGTGAGGGATTAAATCGTACCTATGGACTATTAAAAAAGATGTACGCCGAAAGTGACGATAAACCTATGGCACTAACGCAATTCGGGCAAGAAATGCTTGCAACGTTATTTATTGATTTAGCCGAAGATATCAAAGCTGAATCTAACGCGATAATTCATTAAGGGGGATGTAATGAAAATCAATGAAATTACAGCCCAAGCCGTAGATAAATGGGATTATATCTTTCAATCATTAGGTATTGAAGTGGGTAATGGCAAGCATTGCCCTTGCCCTGTCTGTGGGGGTAAGGATAGATTTAGATTTGATAACCAAAATGGTAGAGGTACTTATATCTGTAACCAGTGTGGTAGTGGTGACGGCTTAGAGCTTATCAAAAACTATTATCAATGTGACGCTAAAGAAGCATCAAATAAAGTAGCGGAATGTTTAAATCTGTCTAATCAGAATAACCAAATACGGGAAAATCTCGCATTTAGGAATATAGATTCCAAACAATTGCATAACAATAACATACCAGATAATCCCGTATGTAAAAAGGTTGAGTATTTGCTATCTAAAGCAACATTAGGGCAACCTCAATACCTGACTAAGAAAGGGTTAACCTTTGATTTGCCCTTGTTAGATAACGGGCGCATTTTTGTGCCCATGCTGAATCTTCATAATGAATACGCAGGCGGTCAATTTATTGAACCTGACGGTAGTAAGCGCTTAATGAAAAGCTCGAGCAAAAAAGGGGCTTTTATTTTAGTCAGCTCAATATTGAGCCGACCTGCCGAGGTGTGCGCAAATTTGCTCACACATAATGAAATTATTATCTGTGAGGGTTTAGCCACAGGGATATCGATAGCGGAATTCCGCCATCAGGCTATTGTTATATCCGCCATTGACGCAGGCAATCTTATTCATGTAGCTAAAGACATTCGTGAGTTAAACCCTACCGCTAAAATCATTATTGCAGGTGATAACGATATTGGTCAAAGCCCTAATACGGGCTTAGCTAAAGCAATAGAGGCAGCTCAAGCGGTAAATGGTTATTACTCCGTTCCTGATACAGATTATAAATGTGATT
Organism: Gilliamella sp. BG1; assembly: GCF_046635625.1. NCBI lineage: Bacteria > Pseudomonadati > Pseudomonadota > Gammaproteobacteria > Orbales > Orbaceae > Gilliamella > Gilliamella sp. BG1. Next base: position 1,782 of record NZ_JBIDFG010000040.1, read on the forward strand.
GGGATGATTATAGGCAACAATTTGGAAGCGATAACGCTTTGGCTCATTTTAATAAAAACCTCATAAAACCAGAGTTATCCACCATGACAAAACATAACATGCAAAACGAGTTATCAAGCATGAACCTATCGCAAATGGCATCAAGCCAACGGGCTGAACTGCTCAATCAATATTATGATAATAACCTTGCGATTAACCTTACTACCGATGAAATCTATCACTATCAAGATAACGCATGGCAACCTATAAGCGATAAACTATTAATGCGAACACTAGCCGATTTATTCACTCAATCAGGCGAACCTTTTAACCCTATGCGAATTAGCTCAGCGGTTGAATCGCTCAGGTTATCACTGCCTATAATGGGAACACCTCAGAAAGATTTAATCTGCTTTAAAAATGGCGTATATGAGCTAAAAAGCCAAACCTTTAGACCTCACAATAAGCAAGATTGGTTATTAGTCAGTAATGATATTGATTACTACCCTGCCAAAGAAAATGAATCTTTTGATACTCATGCGCCAAACTTCGCTAAATGGCTAAAAAGAGCATCAGGCAATCAAGATAAGGCTAAAAATATCTTGGCTGCGCTATATATGATATTGGCTAATCGCCATGACTGGCAATTATTCTTAGAGGTTACAGGCGCAGGCGGTAGCGGTAAAAGTGTTTTTGCTGAAATTGCGACGATGTTATCAGGTAAAAACAATACTGTAATAGGCACTATGGACGCATTAGAAAAGGCAAGGGACAGAGCCTTAATCGTGGGTTACTCATTAGTCATATTACCCGACCAACCGCGTTATATGGGCAGTGGTGCAGGATTAAAAGCAATTACTGGCGGTGATGAAGTAGCAATAGACCCAAAACACAAGCAACCCTATTCTTGTAAAATCCCTGCGGTAGTCTTGGTTATCAATAACGAGGCAATGAGATTTAACGAACGAAATGGAGGTATATCACGGCGTAGGGTTATCTTTCACTTTGGCGAGGTCATCCCTGAAAAAGAGCGAGATTTAAACTTGGTTAGCAAAATAGAGCAAGAGCTCCCCTCAATTGTGAGGTTGCTATTAAATGAGTTTATCAATCCAACAGAAGCTAAAGAAAGACTACACCAGCAACAACAATCAGACGAAGCGACGGCGATTAAACG
>NZ_JBIDFG010000041.1:0-2783 GCF_046635625.1 Gilliamella sp. BG1
AGTTGAAAGGTTAACCGAACAACGAAACTAAGCCTTAATGTAAGGGCTTTTTAGTAATCTAATCTCTTAATAGAGGATATAAAAATATGAATATTAATGAAGCTTTGAATGTATTAAATCTAAATGGCACTGTTAACATGGAAGATATAGCTAAAGCCTATAAACGACTTGCTATTAAGTATCATCCAGATCGTAATGTTGCAGGAGGGGAACTAATGAAAGTTATCAATTCGGCATATGAATTTTTAAAAAGTCTTGATCTGGATAGTATAACTCACACAGACGAAAACAATGCATATAATTATAGTGAAGATTTAGAAGTTGTTATTGATGAAGTTTTAAAAATGAACGGGGTTATTATTGAGGTTTGTGGCAATTGGGTATGGTTGTCAGGAGAAACTAAAACTTACAAAGAACAAATTAAAAGCTTGGGATTTCTTTGGGCAAGCAAAAAAACAAAGTGGTATTATAGACCGAGTGAACATAAAAGCCAACGAAAAAGAAAATCTTGGGAAATGGAAGAAATTAGAAATAAATACGGTTCATCAATAATTAAATCAAAAAGTTATCATTCTTCACTGTTAACCGCTTAATTTTTAATAATAAATAAAAATCCAAGATGTAAGTGCATCTTGGTTTTTTATTTGCTATTACAAATTTTTTTTAAAAACTTTTATTTTATTTGTTTTTTTACTTGCTTTTTTACATGTAATTTTATATAATAATTACAAGTTGAATGGTTAACCAAACAACGAAATTAAGCCCTAATGCAAGGGCTTCTAGAAAAAACTAATCTCTCAATAGAGGACTATTTTAATGTTAAATTCTAATGAACGTCTTGAGCAAATTTGCGATGAAGTTTTTTTAAAAGATTTAGGTGGTAATCCTTTTAACCAAAAATGGATTAAATCAAATTGTGATAATTATGTTAAGTCTATTTTATTTCATACGCGGATAAAAGGGGTAAAAATTACAGCTAGATTTCAATTGAAAAATAAAGATAGAGCTATTGCTTGGTTAATTATCGGAGATTCTGACATAGATAAACAAAATTGCATCTCATCTAATGAAATAACTTTTTCAATTTGGAAAAAGGGAAAATATTCAAAGGAATTTTTAAAAAGGTTAGGGATTGACAATTTATCGGAATATGTAGAAAAAATACTTTCAATAAGAGCAAGTAAAGAATCTTTAGCTAATGAATTAGCATATAAAGAAAATATTTTAAAACGATTTATAAATTTTAATAAAATGTGTCAAGAGCAAGGGCATTTTTCGTACTGGAGTGATGATTATAAAGTCGATATAAAAAATATTCATCACAAAAATGCTAGTCTAACTATTACTGCTGATGTTGATTTTATAATAAAAATTTGTGCACACATTGGAGGACTTATTAAAAATTAATAATTAATAATTAAGTTAAGCAGTCTACTGCTTGACTTAATAACATTATATAATTAATCAAATAATAGGTGATATATGAGATTTTTAAAAATGCAAGCTAATAAAGTGTTTAATCATCTTTTGCATCTCTCTGGACTTGTTGAACAGCTTGATATAGTTGTTGAGTTGATGAATAAAGCTGGTTATCAAGTTTCAATTAGTCAAATTAGAGATTGGAGAAGAAATAAAACAAGTAAAAATTATAGGGCGGTTCCCGATTTTGCTTTAGATGTGCTTTTTGATTATTTGTTTGAACAAAAAAGAAAAACACTTAGAAATAATTAAAGTAAAGCCTCAAAAAAAGGCTTTACTCTTTTTTATGCAGTTGAATAACGGCTTAACATTATTCTCCTTTATTATTACAAGTTTTCATAATTTGGCAACTTTTTTAGAACTTTGCTTAAAGGGTATTTTAAGAGCTGTTAAAAAAAATATTTTTTTACTTGCTTTTTTGCATGTTATTTTATATAATAATCATACTTAATATTTTACATTAATTAATAAAAGAGAGGAAAACAAAATGGCTAGCCGTGGAATAAATAAAGTAATTTTAGTTGGTAATTTAGGTCAAGATCCCGAAGTTCGTTACATGTCTAATGGTAACGCCGTTGCAAATATTAGTATTGCGACATCTGAAACATGGAAAGATAAGCAAACGAATGAAAGCCGTGAGAAAACTGAATGGCATCGTGTTGTTGTATTTGGTAAATTAGCTGAAATTGCGGGCGAATATTTAAAAAAAGGTTCACAAGTTTATCTTGAAGGACAATTACAAACTCGAAAATGGCAAGATCAGTCAGGACAAGATCATTACACTACAGAAGTTGTAATTAACCCTATTAGCGGTACTTTACAAATTTTAGGAACACGCAATAAAGGTGAAAACATGGGAGACGGCTCACAAAATTGGGGGCAAAGTGCCAATAACAATTCATCAGCTCCATCAGCTCCATCAGATCTACCTTCAGCTCCAATGGATTTTGATGATGATATTCCATTCTGATCTTAAACAACAAGAGAGGAGTAAATAGAATGAGTTTTAAACTACTATATTATGTTATTGGGGCAATTAGTTGGGCGCTCGCAGTTGCGGTAGACGTTTGGCTAGGGGTTTCTATACCAACTTTTTTAGTGATGTTTGTTTACTGTCATGCACTTGTTGCAGTGATGTTTTTATTTATTTTTATACTTACGGGGATTTATCAATCCAATAAAAATGATGGAAATCAATATTAAATAATAGGCAATCTCAATTTTGGTTTTTTTACGTAGTAAAAAATGAAAATTGAGATTCAGCAACGAGACGTCAGGCGAGGCGGTAGCAAACGATATTTTTT
>NZ_JBIDFG010000042.1:0-1964 GCF_046635625.1 Gilliamella sp. BG1
GTCAAGCACATGGTCATAGAGTTTTCTAGCTATGCCACGCTTTTGAAAGTCAGGATGCACGTACAGACAGTCTATGTAGCCATCATCTCTAAGTTCAACAAACCCCGCAAGACTTGAGCCAAAGATAGCTATCCAAGGCTGAGTGTTATCTAAACGTTCTAACCACTTCTGATAATCTGGGGGTGTTGAGCACCATGCTTCTTGCTGTGCTTTGCTATAAATATCGGTATCAATAGCATGAATAGACGAATGAAACAAATCGCATATTTCAGAGGCATAGAGTGAAGAGTATGGTTTTACTTCGATTTTAGATGCAGCATTACCCAACTTGTTTCCTATTTTCATTATGATTTGCTCTAGAAAGACTTTGCACTTCAATATCGCCAACATTGACAAGGCTGGCTTCCGTACTAATAGCTTCGCGAGTATCCACATCAATAGCTAAGTGTGGTTTGCGCCATGTTCTGCTTTTTTTCTTTACATTTACCAAAGACTTTAAGGTCTGTCGAGTCAATAACGAAATATCAAATAGCTTTCTCGTTTTATTGCTATATTTATAGTACAGCATTGAAGTTGGATAGGCTACACTAATTCATACAACTTTTTTAGGGGGTAAGGTAAACTTAACTCTAAAAAGGAAAAAATGATGAATCAACAAAAACGCGCACGACGCTCTTTTAGTGCTGATTTCAAAGCACAAATGGTTAAACTTTATCAGCAAGGAAAATCGCGCAGTGAATTGGTCAAGCAATACGATTTGACACCTTCCGCTTTAGACCGCTGGATAAGTCAATCTAGTAAAAGCGGTTCTTTTAAGACCAAAGATAATCGCACGCCAGAAGAAAATGAACTAATTGCTTTACGAAAAGAGCTTAAGCAGCTACGGATGGAAAACGATATCCTAAAGCAGGCTGCACTGATAATGGCACGAAAATCAAAATCCTGAAAGCAAACCAACATCGTTATGCTGTAGCGGCATTATGTCGCTGCTTAGGGATATCCAGACATTATGCCTATTATCAGTGCAAAACCACTAAACAGAAATTGGTCGCCCATTACGCCGATAAAATATTGACTATTTTTAAACGCAGCTATCGATTCTATAGAACCAAACGCATTCGTTTTGCTTTACAACAAGCAGGTATTAGTGTTTCTCGTCGTTACATTGCCCGAGTAATGAAGTCGCTATCATTGGTATCAAAGTATACGATTAAACGTTATCGAGGATATCAGACAGCAAGCAATAGCTCAGTCACAGCTAATCATTTACAACGCCAATTTGATGTAGGTACCAAACAGTAGATTATAGTGGCAGACTTAACCTATATTCGTGTTAACCATTGCTGGAATTATTTGTGTGTACTACTGAATTTATCGAACCGACAGATTGCCGGTTATAGTGTTGGACAACATAAAACAGCAGATTTAGTGATGTGTGCATTAAGTCAGATTAAGCAACCGCTGTCATTATTACATCTGTTTCATTCAGATAGAGGAAAGGAGTTTGATAAACAGTTGCTTGGTAAGCAAGTGTATTAATACATTTAATATACAGCGTTCACTAAGTAAAAAGGGATGTCCGTATGACAATGCAGTGGCAGAAGCAACATTTAAAAGCATTAAAACTGAATTTGTTAAAGGGGAAAAATTCATGATGACTGGAGAATGACAACAAGCCTTTGCGGCTTATGCTTATTAGTACAATCATAAACGGTTACATTCGTCGTTGGGCTATTTGCCTCCGGTAGAATTTAACAAACGGCTACCCCTTAATTATGTAAAAAAGCCCCGAATCATAATCCGGGGCTTTTGGGTTAATTCACTATATTTTGGTCAATATCTCCTGTCAGATAAAACTCATTAAAAGCTTTTCTGACCAAGGAAAAATCTTCAGTGATTATTGAATTATCCCATAAATCCCCCAAGAGATATAATTCTCCTGGCGTACGCGTATTATCATAAAA
>NZ_JBIDFG010000043.1:0-1940 GCF_046635625.1 Gilliamella sp. BG1
CCAACACTTTTGCTGATATTCAAACCATAGTGCCTGTTTCAAATTATCCTGAAGTTTCGTTAACTAATTTGGTTAATGCTCCGTATAATTATGGTCGAGATGATGACGGGGATGAAGGCATTAATGCAACTGGCAAATTAACGATTAAATGGCAAGATAGCAGTGGTCGGGATATCACGGAACAAGTCAAAAATAACCCTAATAAACAATTAAATCTTTGCGACGCACCTTATCAACTTACCTTAACGGTAACTAATGGTAATTTATCAACGCAGTATGGTATTCCTAATAGTAGCGATTTTACTGGAAATAAGCATAGCTATTACATTAATCCAAAAATAGACATGCCCATTGTTTGTTATGCACAGCCGAATTTATATGTGGATAACTTAGCTTGGGGATCTGAGTATGATTTAGATGGTCCTAATTGGGTTGCAAATAAAGGATTTAAAGTTTTGGATGTTAGTAATCCTGCTGAGAATTTTCCAACAACAGGGGCTGATAGGTTGTATTTTTATTTATTACTAGGGGGAATTACTCCAGAGCAAGTAATCGTGGCAAACGGAACAACGGTAAGTGCAGAAAGTGGTACTGGAATAAGTTTGTCATTAAGTAAAGATGAGACGCCTAAATGGGAAGATTGGCTTGGAAACCCTGTTTCAGCCTATTTTGGTGGTGATAAAGGATTAAAAGTACTACTAAAAGGTCCTTCTATTAATTCAACAAATAAGGTGTTTACTCCATCATTATTTAAACTCTATGCTGATAGTAGCCATACAAAATTGTTGTATAGTTTTAAAATAGAGCGTTGGTATATTGTCCAGCCAGGCAAGTCAGCAGGCTATGCTAATGCACAACGTTTTTGTCAAAATTTAGGCAATGGTTATCGTATTCCCGATATAAATGATTATTCTAATGCCAATAACTTTGGTTGGACTGGCGGTATACCAAGAAGAAGTTCGGCTTGGTATCAAAGACGTTTAAGTTACCAAGAAGGCAATCGTTGGATTGGTGGATTATTTAATGAATGGGGAAGAACTTATAACGGGACTAGTAGCTATTTTGGCAGCGACTGGGATTCTGGAGATGGTTATTGGACTGCTCAACCATCTGGTATTTATGATCAGTATATTGTTAATTCCGGTGATGGCTATATAAACATTACTTACTTGACCCAAAGCGAAGTTAGAGTTGCTTGTGTTGTACCTTAAAATAATGCAATATTAAAAAATATTGAAGATGTAAAAAACGATAACAGGTAATATACATATCTACTATGTAAATACTAATTTAGTAGAATACCAAGTATTTCTAAAATTACTAGGTGGAGTATTATATAAAATTCTGCCTAGTTTTAGGATAGGCATCGTAAAAATATTAATATAAAATTCAAATTGTTAGAGATAAAAAATAACTATTCGTTTGAGAGTGATGAAAAATTTTTTATCAAAGATTAATTAAATTTTAATTTGCAAAAACTTTACTCAAAAGCTTAAAAAAACAAATGAATACTGAAAGGAATAGCCATAATCAGACAGAGCCAAAATTGACATGCTTTGTTATTTAATTATTATAGCTAAAGGCATCCAGATATTTTTTATAATGGTTTACCCAAAACTATTTTAAATAAGTTTAATTAATTGTTTTTAAATGATTAATTTCAAAAATGATCAGGAGGAAAATTGATTTTATTTAATTTTTCATTTGTTATTTTAACCAAACATAACATAACACCCAAAAAACTGTCTTCAAAAATATCATAAAGATAACCATCTTAAACCCTAAGGCTAACAAAGTATTACAAGCAGTAACAAAAAAACTAGCGAAGTCATTTTAAGTATTCTATAATTCAGACACTTTTGTAGTATTAATCGCTCATTAAACGAGCTATTGATTGTTAAAAATTCAAATAAAATAAAAACTTACTTGACAGGTGGAAT
>NZ_JBIDFG010000044.1:0-1936 GCF_046635625.1 Gilliamella sp. BG1
ATGAGGGGGACGGCATAGGGATAGTTACCCGAATGGGCGAAAACCGCAGGTTTGAGTTTTTACTAGCTTCAGCTAGTGAAAATATAGCCCGATTTCCGCAGGAAAATGCCCCAAAATTATGCAAGCTTTTTGTACTCTGTAGCTAAACGAATGATATTACTTGTTAGTTGTTCGTCTTTATAATGCCAATAATAAAGATAATGCTCCATGACACTTCTAATAAAAATAAAAAACCGTTGTTTTATATCATTCTCAATTTCTTCTTCAAACGTGAAAGATGTTTCTGAAATAGGCTTAATCCGTTTATAAAGAATATAAAACGTTCTGAAATCAGCTTCAATGCTTTTACCAAAAATTGGAATCATTGATCTATTTATTATTTTAAATACTCTTGAAGTAGATAAATTCATAATAAATGAAATATCTTTTACTGGAACATAACTAAATTTAAGATAAATAATTAACAAATTACGCAAATATGATTTTTGAATTCTATCTTTTTCTAAATTATCACCAAAGACATCAGTAGCTTTTGTGAATAGAGATTCAACATTAAATCCCACTAAATTATTAATATCATTAACAGATAGATTTTTGGGAGAGACAACAGGCATATTTGTATATGCTTTTATTTTTTTTGGTTTAGATACTTGTATCATTTTGGATCTCCATTTTATTTAAACGTTTTAACAAATCACTCCATTCTTTATTACTTAAAGTACCTTTAATGATATAATTGAATATAATTTATAAGTGCTTGTATAGCATACATATAATCACACAAAGTATCACTATACCCAGTAATTACATATCTAAACCCACAACCAGGTTTAAAAGAAATCCAATCGGACTGAAGATTATTGATAGTGAGGTTAAGAAAAATTTCTTCACCGTCAATATTGCAGTTACCATCATTGTAGTTTTTTTCAAAAAGTTGAGAGTGTAAGACTAGTAAGTCGTCAAAATTAAATTTTTTACCATTTAGTAATGTTGGAGTAAAACCTTTATTTATTAGATATTCACATGTATTAACAACAACTCTCGTTTCTTTGTCTTTTTGTTTGTTTCGTTTTTCTTGAGCATTAATATTCATACTTTAACATCCTCTATTGAGAGATTAATTTATTTAACAAAACCCCTATATTAGGGCTTAGTTTCGTTGTTTGGTTAACCATTCAACTTGTAATTATTATATAAAATAACATGCAAAAAAGCAAGCAAAAAAACAAATAAAGCTTTTTTTTCATTTGCTCATAAAACAACCATAAAAAAAGGGACTTTACATAAGTCCCCTTTGTTTTGGCATTACGATCTTATTATTTTTTAGGTTTTATACTAACTATTTTCTTAATATTTGATGAAAGACAGAACTCAAATGAATCATCGCCAAAATGGACATTCAAAAGAATCTCTCCACTTGGTTCGCCATAAAATTCTTTCTCGTATGCATCAACCCACCCTTTGCTTCCATCGATAAATTCTACAGCAATATAATTATCATCAATTAGTTTTTCTAAATATTGTATTGGTAATGGGCATTCGTCTGTTATGTAACTCTCAGTTGCTGAAAAATTAGGGGTTTTAGGGAAAAAACATTTATCAAACATTCCAACCACGTTTCCTAAGCTTTTTATATTTACATTTCCTACATAATAACCATCTTCACGACTTTCAATTGAATAATTATTAATTATGATAACATCACCTTTTCGATGAAAGACTTCTTGAATTTCCGAGTTATATCCAACATCTTCAGTAACTTCAAAAAACAGAAAATAATCTTTAGCCATTTTGTTAATAGATTCAAATAAAAAATCTTCGTTTTCAATAATCATTGTTTTACCTTTCTTTAATTGTTTAACTTGTAATTATTATATAAAATAACACGTAAAAACGCAAGTAAAAAAACAAATAAAACAGCCTTTTTATTCCGTTT
>NZ_JBIDFG010000045.1:0-1602 GCF_046635625.1 Gilliamella sp. BG1
AATAATCTACTTAATGCGTCTGCTTCACTTATGCCCGGTACCAGTGTAGCTAAATCTATCAGCATTTTACCGAACTCTGCATTATTTCTATCAAATTCTGCCGCTATAGCTTTATTACAGGCTGCCTGACTCATACCACCAGTACAGACTTCTGATTTTATTTTTTCTTTCCTTTTTTCAAAATTTTGAATCACGCTTTCTGGTGTTCTTTGTACTAGTTCATTATTCTCCACCGCATTCTGCCCAGCCACACCGGCAATCTGCGCATTAACCAGCGAGCCACCGGTTAGCCCACCTGATACGGTAGCCACCGCTGACGATAGGTCTCTGATGTTTGCTTTGACGCTTTCCGGTAAGCGGTTCGGGTCTATCTCGCCGGTTCTTGGGTCTATGGCTTCGGGATACTGGTCTTTGGGTAGTTGTTTAATCAGGTATTGCGCGGCCAGTTCGGCTGCGCTCGCACCTACTGCTCCGGCGGCGGCATTACCACCGTTGACGCTGGCACTGATGGCGCCTAGGAGGGCATGGGCGACCAGTTGGGCAGCTTGGTTTTGGTTGTCGCCATGACCGAATTGTTTGCCGATAAGTTCTGCGGCATACGGTGCGAGGGCGTTGGTGGCGGCTTGCAGGTTGGTCTGGCCGCCAAGGATGCCGGTGACGGCGCTGGTGACGGCGTTCAGGGCACGACTCTTGCCGCCGCCGATACCCCATGATTGGGCTTGTTCGTCTGCTGTGCGGTAGTCTTTGCTAGTTTCTCTGAGGACGAGTTGTTTTTTGTCTTCGCTTAGCTGGTTGTAATCCTGCCATAGCTCGGGGTTGTTGCTTTGTAGTTCTTGCTCGGCTTTTTCTCGTGCCTGTTGCCGCTCTTGGTTGGCTTTTCTGGCCATGTCGGCGCTAAGGGTGCGCACGCTGTTGGCGATGGTGGCGGTGGCATCGGCTACGGCCTGTTGTTTGTCCATGATCTGTTGCAGATCGGGCAGTTGGTTGATTTGGCTGTGGGCGCTGTCGATGTCGCTGTGGATGCCCAGTTCTTCTACGCTGGTCTGTTGGCCGTTGATGGTGATCTGCCCGGGGCTGATGGTGGCATGGGTGGTGCTGTGGTCGCTGCCGCTTTGGTGTTGTGGCAGGGCTGGGTTGTAGCTGGGGTTGCCGGGGATGGTGCTGTCTTTGCCGGAGAAGCCGCCACTGATGGTGGTGTTGCTGGCTTTGAAGCTGGAGTGGTTTTCTATGTCTGTGAAGGTGAGGCTGTTGGTGGTGAGCTGGTTGTGCTCTTTGGCGGCGGTGGAGGCGATGGCGCCGCCTTGCAGGTCGATGCTATCGGCGCTGATGTGGTAGCCGTCTTTGCCGGCAAAGAGGCCGGATTGTTGGTTGACGGCGTTGAGGTGGCCGGAGGCGTTGCTGCTGTTGACGCCACCGGAGACTTCCCACACGCTGCCAAAGCCGCCTTGTAGGTGGAGGTTGGCACCGCTCTGGCTGATTTTTTGGTCTATTTGGTCTTGTGGGCTGATGATGCTGAGTTTGCCGCCGATGTTGGCATCGATGCGGTTGGCATTGGCTTGGGCGCCGATCAGGGTGGTGTTGCCCTGTCTCTTATACACATCT
>NZ_JBIDFG010000046.1:0-1324 GCF_046635625.1 Gilliamella sp. BG1
TTAGTAGCAACCACATCATCTGTTTCTTCAACTTCGGTTTCTGCATGATTAATGCTTCCATACATATCTTCATACAGAAGAAAATCAATATAATAATCAGCAAAAGATAAGTCTGCTAAACCTGCATTATTTTGCTTTATATCCTTAGGGTAATTAATGACAAAGCAGTTTTTCAGCCAGAATTGAATCGCGTCACTTTCACTTTTATTTTTGTTCTTAGCTAATTGATTTAAGCCGGTTGAAATATTCTGAATAAATTCATTTAAAGTAGTAGGTGGTTGCTGTTGTTTAAGGATTTTCACCAGTTCACCTGCCTCAGCAAAAGTAACGCTACGCTGAGTATTGCCGAATAAATCATACAGAGTAGTGTGCGGATTATTTAAAATATTATAGGCTGTGACCAATTGATACAGGCGCAGGACTGCGGGATGCAATTTATTAAGTATGCGTGAAAGCAGCATGGAATTAAGGTTATCCCACTTGATAAATTTTGCTTTTTCAATTGCGTTATAAAGTTGTGCAAATCCACTCATACTGGCCACAGAACGATTAAGCAATAGCAAACAATTGATTTGCTCATTATCGTGTAGCGATAGAGCAAGATGTGCAATAAACTGATTAATTATCGTTTCATCCTTATCTCTTTCAGTAGCTCCTGCTTTAAGGCAGTAAAATTCAACTTTTCCATTTGTCCTATCTGGATCAATTGGTTTTTGCGCCAAGTCATCATTTCTGATTTTATTAATCAGATTAATAATTTGTATCTGCGAGCGCCGGTTAAAATCTTTAACAATTTTTTCCAGTTTAATTTCTTTCTTACCCTCGGCCGATATTTCCCGATAAATATTCTCAATATGATTACCCACACCACTATCATAAATATTTTGTTTACTATCACCAAAATACCCTACCAGCCATCGTTCTGGATGGGCGTATTGCTGTAAATAAGCCATTAGCTTTATAACAGACTCATTAGTGTCCTGATACTCATCAATAAAAATATAAGGATATTGGTCAGTGAGCAGTTTTTTGAACACATCATATTCCTTAACTAATTCTAGACTGTATTCGAGCAAAGTATCGTGGCTGAATTTCAGTGAGGCCAGAAGATCAGAATTAGAATTGCTGTCATATTCTATAGATGGTTTTTTATTTTTATCCGTTTGATTTATATCTTCTAGCGCATGCGTATAGCTACGCAGCCGGTTAATAAGCCTAAAAAAATTTTTAAAATCGCTGATATTTTTTAGAGCTTTGGTTAGAGCACTTTTCAAATCCTCTTGAGCCAGTCCTATCATTTTTTCTCTAAATTTATTTGCTTTAG